>JADJWG010000004.1:0-328749 GCA_016716475.1 Phycisphaerales bacterium | reverse complement strand
CCTGCCGATAGTCCTCCTCGCCGACCTCCTGCACGATCCGGGCGCGACCAACGCCGCGCAGCAGCACGTTGTAGTCCCCGTCATCGACCTCTTCAGACTGCACGATCTGCCCAAGCCCGACCAGCGGGTGAATCGGCGCCCTGCGCGTGTGGTACAGCGGCTCGAAGCCGGGCTTCAGCAGCGCGATTGACAAAATCCGCGGACCCGCCAGCGAGGCCTGTGTCATCACGCGATAGCGCGGCTCAAAAATGCGCAACGGCAGCAGTGTGCGCGGAAACAGCACCACGCCCGGCAGCGGAAACACCGGCACGACTTCGGGTAGATAAAGGAAATCTTCGCTCATGCCACGTCTCGCTGCGAAGGTGGGCACGGGAAAAATCCCGGCCCCCGCACATCATTATAGGCCCGGCACGCGCGGTTCCCGTAGCAGACGTTCGATCTCCGGCGCCGTCTGAAAGCGGCGGCCAGCCACGTGCGTGAGATGATAGTCGAAGAGCGCGAACCAGCCCGGCAGCGGCCCGTCCGTCGGCGTGCTGCCCAGCACCCCCGGCAGCACGCGCAATTTCTCCACCAGGTGCGGTTCGCAGTCGCGGCAGATCAGCCCCCCACTGCCCGAACTGAAGAAGTACGGCTGGCTTGAAGTCCAGCCCCGATTGCACGACACACAGCGGTCGAGCACCGGTGCGTATCCGATCGTCCGCAACAGCGTCTCCTGGAAGCCCGTGATCGCCGGCCCAGCCGGCGGCTCCCCCGCCAGCGTCGCCAGCGTCGTGTACAGCCCACGGTACAACTCCGGCGCTGGGTCGCCCGGTTCGGTCAGCCCCGCGACCAGCTCGGTCGCGTACAGCGCCCCGTACAGCCGCAGTAGCGCTCGCCGCACGCCGCCGAACGCTTCCCGCTGGCGCCATTCAGTGAGCGTACCCAATTGCGCATCCCCACGCGCCGGAACATACTGCACCCCCCCGCATTCCAGCAGATCCAGCCCCGGCGCAAAACGCTGCCTCGTACTGCGCCGCACACCTTTCGCAATCAGACGGAGCTGCCCGGCCTCGGCCGCGAACAGCGTCGCGATCTGCGAGGACTCCGAATACTCCGTGAGCCGGAGCACGATGGCTTCATCGCGAAGGGTGGCCATAACGCGCAGGAAATCCGGGGGCTGTGCCGGGCTTGGTGGCGCTCCGCCCAGGCCCTTACAATCCGCACGGGACTGTGGCGCCGTCCGGCATTGTAGCCAGGAGCCAGCAGGTGGAAATGCCCTCACTTTCTGCGTTCGTCGGCCACTGCGTGGTGCTCGATACCGCCAGCCCCCTGGTCTACATCGGCCACCTTGCGGCCCTCGACGACCGCGGCTACTGGCTGCGCGAGGCCGACGTCCACGACCGCGACGAAGGGCACAGCACCAAGGAAAAGTACGTCAACGATGCCTCGCTGCTCGAAGCCGACGGCCTGCGCCCCAAAAATCGCCGGCAGGTTTTCGTCGAACGTACCGCGGTCGTCAGCATCTCGCTGCTTGCTGACGTGCTCGCTGAAGGCGCCGAGAGCGACAACCTGCGGTGGCCCACATGAAACTCACCTGGCAACGTCTCACCGTCCGCCCCCGTCACCGCTTCGCCACCTCCGGCTGGGCGACCGAGGTCAAGGAAAACCTCGTCGTCTGCCTCACCCACGACGGCGTCACCGGCCAGGGTGAGATCGTACCTTCCGCTCTCTATGGGCAAACCCTCGCGGCCAGTGAACAGGCCCTGGCCGCCATCGCCCGCGAGGAACTGCTGGGGGATGATCCGTACTGCATCGAGCCCATCCTCACCCGTTTACTGGCGCGCTTCGACGATCAGCGTGCCATGATCGACGGACTCGACGCCGCCTTGCACGACTGGTGCGGCCGGAAACTCGGCGTCCCCGTCTGGCGGCTGCTCGGGCTCGCACCCGCCCGCAAACAAACCACCTTCACGATCGGCGTCGCCGACCCGGAACTGACCCGCATCAAGGTGGATGAGGCCCTCGCCGCCGGGTTCGACGCGCTCAAAATCAAGGTGGGCACCGACACCGACGAAGACACCCTCGACTATATCCGCAGCCGTTTCGACGGCCCTCTGTTCCTCGACGCTAACCAGGCCTGGACTCCCGCCACCGCCCCCCAGCGTATCCGCGCCCTGGCACGCTACCGGCCGACGATCATCGAACAACCACTACCGCCCGCGGACTGGGAACATCTGTCCGCCCTTCGCACGCTCGGTGTTGCTCCCATTTTTGCGGACGAAAGCTGCGAGCGACCGGCCGACGTGGTGCGTCTGCGAGACAGCGTCGACGGCGTGAACATCAAGTTCACCAAGTGTGGCGGCATCCGCGAAGCGCTCCGCATGATCGCGCTTGCCCGCGGCTTCGGACTCCAGACCATGCTCGGCTGCTTTGTGTGCAGCAGTCTGGCGATCGCCCCCGCACTCAGCATCGCCACCCTCGTGGATTACGCCGATCTCGACGGCGCGCTGCTGCTCGCTGACGATCCTTACACAGGCATCACGCGCACCCGCGGTGTCATTGCCCTTGGCGATGCACCCGGTCTCGGCGTCAGCGCACGGCCATAAGCACACGACGAGTGTACGACCTCGTCACAACCACGACACAGGGGCGCGGGGAGCATCGCGTCCCGCTGACGGCCCGGCGGTTACGATGCACGCCATCGCCTCCGTCAGAGTGGCTGGACCAGGAGTGCTCCCATGTCACTGACCCGTCGCAAGTTTGTCACCACCACGCTCGCCGCCGGCGCCGCCGCCCTGCTGCCCACCGCGCGGTACACCGCCTACGCCGCACCGGCGACCCCACGGCCGGCCGCACCCGACCCCCCGGATGCCAAGGACTTCACCTTCGTCCACCTCACCGACATGCACGTCACGCCACGCCGCAAAGGCGATCGCGGCTACGCGGCCTGCATCGAAAGCGTCCGCGCGCTGCAGCCCCGTCCGGCTTTCGCCCTGCTGGGCGGCGACCTCGCCTTCGACGGCCTCTACACCCCCAAGGCCGAATTCGAAGAGCAGATCCGGCTGTTCAAGGAAATCACCGCCGCACTTGGCATCCCGACCTACCCCTGCCTGGGCAACCATGACGTGCTCGGCTGGTCCGCGCGCCGCAAGGTCGACCGCAACGACCCCGCGCTCGGCAAACGCTTCATCATGGATCGCCTTGACTGGGAACACAGTCATTACAGCTTCGACCACGCCGGCTGGCACTTCAGCATTCTCGACTGCATCCACCCCGTGCAGACTGAACAGGGTCCAAGCTACGAACCGCGCATCGGACCAGAACAGCTTGAATGGCTCGCCGGCGACCTCGGCAGTGCCGGTGACCGCCCCAAAATCTGCCTCACGCACATCGCGGCATTCTGTGCCATGGCGCAATGGAACGGCGACCCCACCCGCAAGGCCCTCGATGGCAGCATGGTCCTCTGGGACACCAAGGAACTGCGCCTGGTGCTCGAACGCCACGGCGTAAAGGCCCTGCTCCAGGGCCATTGCCACAATCGTGAAGACTACCGCTTTCGCGATGTCTGGTACCTCACCAGCGCTGCCGTCAGCGGCGCCTGGTGGGCCGGGAGCTGGATCGGCAACCCCCCCGGCTACACCGTCTTCCGCTGTCGCGGCGACGAACTCACCTGGACTGCACACACCTTCGCATGGGAGCCGCAGCTCGAACCCGAGGATGAACTCGAGCGCGCCAGGATCGCCGAACAGCGCGCCTTCGAGGCGGAACAGCACCGTCTCCGTGAGCACGAACGCCGTGCCGCACCCCAAACTACGACGCGCGTGTTTTCGGACCTGTGAAGATTCATGGTTCTGGTCTCGCCCTCCCGTGCAAGTCGGTTATCCGACTCGCACAATAATCGTGGCCGCGCGACTGCGCCTTGCCAGTCTTGCTGCCCGGCTCACCTGTCAGGGTGTCGCGAAGGTGCGGCTCCCGGCGCACCGCCTGCTACGTCGCCCGCAACCGCTCCCGACTCTACCCATAGCGCGCTTATAGTTTGAAAGAGCGGGGCTGCGCTGGGTGTCCGTGCAAGCGGAGCGCCGTGCGCCCCCACATCGCCTGGATAGCGCGGACCCAATGGGGTCCTGCTCCTGTGATCACAAGACGGAGGCGCCTGTTGCGCCTGTGTGGTACATGCAGCTCCTTTGGAGGATCGAAAGATGCGGAAATTAGCAGTCATGACGTTGTGCCTGGTCCTGGGCAGCACCCCGGCCTGGGCCGGTTTCTTCGACAACTTTGAGTCCTATGCGGATACCGCGGCAATGCTGGCGCCCACGGCCTGGGGGGCCATGTCCAGCACCGACGCCCCCGCTACTCTCATGGCCGCTGGCGGCAACCCCGGCCAATATATGAATCACCCCGGAGGTAAGACTGCCAAGCGCCTGTTTGATGCCCTCAGTCCCGATGCGAACGCCCTCGTCTGGCACGGTGACATCATCGACGATGGCGTCGGCAACAAGCGCGTCACCATGGGTCTGCGTACCGACGGTGGTGGGGCACCTTTGTCCGCCCTGCTCGAGATGGGCCGCTATAACGCCTTCCCCACCGGCTCCGGCTATGGCGTGCGTACGGTCTTTCTACCTGGATCAACCGGCTGGGTGCAGTTCCAGGACGGCAACGGCGTCAATATCCCCGTGGTAGCCGGCATACACCGCATCCAGGCGCTCATCACGACCACCGACATCACCTTTACATTGGACATGAACGCCGACGGCACCATCGACTCCACGCTGGTTGTGCCAGCGGCTTCGGCTGGTATCAATTACAACGTCTACCGTCTTGGTGGCCCATCCGACTTGTCATCCGCCGGCGGAGCCCTAGGGTTCGATAATGTCGGCATTTACCAGGTTCCTGAGCCGGCCGGCCTTGCACTGCTCGCGCTCGGTGGCCTCACGCTCCTGCGAAGGCGCTAGTCGTTCGCAAGATTGCCGCCCGGTGGGTGGACCAGGTGGCGGCAACGGTCGATAAAACCTACGGGCGTACGCGCGCCCGAATCGTAGGCCCAAGACCGCTTGCGAAGGAACTCGAGATGAAACACACGCTTCACTTCGTCGTCACACGACGGGGTGGGGCGTGTGCGCATTTCCAAGGCCGATTCTGGTAGAATGAACACAACAGGTTCACGCGAAAGCGCTGCGGCCGCTCCACGCACACTTCGCCACAGGTGTGGCGCAGGGCAAGGCCGGTTGCAGCCCGTGTTGAGGAGAGGTCTGATGGTACGACAGCTACGTCTGACCGCTTGGGTCACCGCCGCGGCGATGTGGATTCCGCTAGCGGCCTATGGGCAATTTCCGTCGGAGGTCGTGGGCTTCAACGGCCCGCCGATCGACGATCCTGGCACCTCGCAGGAAATGTTCCGAACTCCCCAGCTTTCCGGCACCACCAGCACCTACATCCTCGCCAACGTCGGCGCGTTCGACAACAACGCCGCGTTTCGCGCGAGCGGTCTGCAGACCGAAGGTCCGGCCGCGCTGCAAGTTTTCTTCCGCTGGGTTGCGCCCAACGACCCTTACGCCTGGGTTCGGCTCACGACCTCGGGCGGGGCCTTGCGACCCAACCCCGCACTGCACACCGGCGGCAAGGTCCGCTTCAAGTTCACCAATAAGAGTGAACTATTCCTTGGCAACATCGGCTTGTGTCTCGGAATTCGTGAAACGGGTGTTGTCGTCCCGCAGCTCGCGGACGCCGGCGGCACCGGCGAGATCGAATGGGTCGGAACCACGGGCGTGCGAGAAGCCCTTGCGGCCGGCCCCGACGGCATCGTCAACACGACGGCGCAGGGCGATGACGTGCAGGTCTATCCGGTCGGCACAAACATCACCACGCTCGGCCTGCCGGCTTCGACGATTGTCGTCGGCCCCGGTCCGAACGGCTTGCTCGACACCACCCCCCAGGGAGATGATGCTGTCATCCGCACCCCGATCCCGGCTGCGACACTCGCGCCATCGCCCGTGCCTTACACGATCGAATTCAACCTCGCTACGGGCACCGTCAGCGTCAACGGCGTGAACCAGGGCGGAGGCATCCGCGGCTTTACCGGTGACGGCGTCTTCCAGCTCACCCGGGGCACGCTGGAACATATCGCGCTCGTCAACGTCGCCGGCGATTCCGCCGTGCTGATCGACGTGGCCATCGACGAACTGCAATTCGAAGCCCCCGAACCCGACCCGGTCATCGCGCCGCGCGTCGTCGCTCCCATTATTGCCGGCGATACCCAGGTCACGGTTACCGACCTGCTGTTGAACGTCAACCAGGTCAATCTGCTCCGCAACGGCAACGTCCTGCTCACCCAGAACGTCGGCAACAATGACGACGTTATTTTCACACTGCCCGCACCCGCGGTCACCGGAGACGTCTACAGCGCCACCCAGCGCGACGGCGTGACCGGCATCACCAGCGTGCCATCGCTCGGCGTAGTGGTCTTCCCCGAGCCCTCACCCTATTCCTTCTCCATTGTGATCGATGAAATCGGCAGCGGCAGTTGTTTGCTCGGTCCCTGGGAACACGTTGGCGTCACCGCCGTGGACAGTGGCCCCGTGCCCTATGGGATCGACCTCTTCCCCGACAGCGCCGTGTGGCAGACCATCGACTTCGCCCTGGATTCAGACGAGCTTGTGCTGCCCTGGTTCGGCGGCAACGGTGTCCTGAATCCCTCGCCCAGTGGCCTCTGGTCGATGGACAGTATCTGGCTGACCCGCGCAGCGGGCGCCGCCGACGGCCCCTATGAGTTCTTCCTCGACACCGTCGAAATACTCGACGCGGACGGCAACCGGATCGAAACCGTCCACGACATGGAGAGCGGCGTCAATTACCTGCTCCAGTCCCGCGGACAAAGCCCGACGTTGCCCACCTCCTCGGCCCTTTCGACCCTCGCCAGCTTCGACGGCCAGACCAGTCACCGCATGCTCTGGACCTTCACCGGTGCCACGCTCGGCCAGTACCACAACATTGGCTTTGCCTGCAACACGGCACCGAAGTTCACCGACGCCGGCGCAACCATGCGGTTCCGCGTCCTCGTCCGTGGTACGCCGCTGAACGACGTGGCACTGCCCACCGTCCTTGCCCCGGTCGTCGGTGCCCAGACTTCCGTCCGCGTCGGCACGAATGCAGCCGCGACCGCGGTGCAGCTCTTCATCAACGGCGAACCGGTCGGCGCCCCCGTCGCCCCGACGGGGACCGAGACCATCTTCGGCAACCTCACGCTCGCACTGGGCGACTCCGTCTCGGCGACCCAGGTGATCGGTGGTGTCGAAAGCGACTTCGCCTACCCGCGCGGCGTCGCCCCGCCGGCTCCGCCGGCTCTGCCGAGTTCCCTGGCACCGGGCGCGACCAGTGTCACGGTCAGCAACCTGCTCACCGCCCAGTTCGCGACGACGTCCTTCGCGACCGTCTATGTCAACGACATCGCGCGCGGCACGGCCGTTCCCGCCGGCGCGTCAGTCGTCGTCAACATCTCCGGTTCGCTGGTGGGTGGCGACGTGGTCACAGCCACGCAAACCGTCAACGGTGCCGAAAGCCGCCCCTCAACGGCAGTCGTCGTCGGCTTCCCCGCCCCGATCATCTTCAAGGCCCCGTCGCCCGGTAACGTGAACGTTCGCGTGCAGGGTCTCCCGCCGCAGGCCACGCAGGTCACGGTCCGGGTCAACGACGCCACCAATTTCAACGCCGCCGTGCCGGCCGGTGCAACCTTCGTTGAGGTCCCCGTCACGAATCTGCAGACGGGCAACACGATCAAGGCGTTTTACACGGCCAACGGCATCCTCAGTTCCGAGTCGATTTCCGAGACCGTCACCGTCGGTACGACCACGACGATCGTCTGCGACAGCTTCGAATACGATGAAGCCACCTACACGGCCCAGTGGGTCACCTCCACCGGTACGCGGCTCGAGCTCTCCACCGAGCAGAACGCCACGACCGTCGGCGAGGGCGGCGGCACCAAGTCGCTCAAGAATGCCGGCAACAGCGGCCGCGTGCACAAGCTCATCGCGGAACTGGTGCCGACCCCCACAAACCCGGTCGTCTGGAACGTCGACATCTACGACTCGGTCGGTCCGGGCGCGGGCGGCAACAACTTCGCCCAGCTCAATGATCAGACCGGCGGCTTCACGTTCATCCACATCGGCGTCTCGACGCTGGGTGCGCAGAACAACAACAACTATTACCAGTTGCGCGCCCTCGGTAACGGCGGACCCGACTGGACCAACCTCGACCAGTACGACGCCCCGCAGCGGTCGATCGGCTGGCACAACTTCACGTTCGTCCACAAGGGTCTGTATCTTGACGTGTACGTCGACGGACGCCTGGCGCGGAAGAATATTCCGCTGACCAGCACACCTTCGTTCGACATCGCCCGCATCGGACCGGGTGTCGCCAACACCACCGTCGGCTACTACGACGATTACTGCCTCGAGGTCGGACCTGTGCGTTTCGGGGCCGTGCCCCCGCCGCCGCCGGTGCCGCCGGCCCTCCTGTCGCCGATTCAGGCCGGAGACACCGCCGCCACCGTGACGGGCGTACAGGCCGACGTCACGCAGGTGCGCATCCTCGACGCGGCCAACAACACGATCGGGACGTACGCCGGGGCCATTCCCCCGGACGGTATCGTGAACGTGCCGCTGACCCGCACCCTCGTGCATCTCGAGCGCATCCGCGCCCAGGCCGTCAATGCCTCCGGTGCGTCGCTCTCGACCCCGCTCGAGGCCGGTGTCGGCAACGGTGACATCCGCATCGCCCTCGGCCTCCGTGAAACCGGCGACGCCGGTGCGGTCGGCTCCCCGGGCAGCACGACCGGCTCGATCGAGTGGCTCGGCGTCACCAGTGTGATCAGCAGTGCCCCGCAAGGGGTGGCCATCAGCCCTGCCAATGCGTGGCAGACGCTGGTGTTCAACCCCGCCACGGATCCGGTCGCAAACTTCCTCGGCAACGGCATCCTCGAAGGCACGCGCGGCGTGCTCGAGCACATCGTGGTGTCGGTCAACGGCACGTCGCCGAATCGAAGTTCCGGCCCGTATCGGCTCTTCATCGACAACGTCATGAACGTCGATGCCGGCGGCAATCTGCTCATCACCGACTTCGAAAGCGTCCCGCTCGGCGCCCAGGGCCTCCTGCGGCAGCCGAGTTTCTCCGGCTCGACGGCGGCCAACCTCGCCGCGCCGCCCAACATCAGCGCCGTGGTCAACTCCTACGGCAACCCCGGGCGCGCCCTCGAACTCAACTGGTTCTGGCGGGATACAGAGCCCAGCCGGTGGCTGCGGCTCACCACGTTCAACACGCCGAACATCCCGAACCCGATCGTCGATTTCACGAAACCGATCCGGGTTGACGTGCTCCTGCTCGCCGGTTGCCCGACGATTCTCGGCGACCTGAATGGCGACTTCGCCGTCAACTTTGCCGACTTCGGACCGTTTGCGAATTGCCTCGGCGGTCCCACCCCGCAGCCCAACCTCGGCTGCATCTGTGCGGATTTCAACGGTGATGGCCGGGTGGATCTCGCAGACTTCGCGGAGTTCCAGCTCGACTTCACACCGTAAGCCCGGAGCGCTGCAACTCCAGCGGCGGGTATGGGACTAGCGGTCTCGTACCCGCCGCTTCCTTTGCGCCCCCCCCGCTGTGTGCATGCCGGGGATGTCCGCAGCCCCCCGCGACTCATGACCATCCGGCCCCCAACTGTCCTGCCCGTGCCCGCGCTGTGCTCCTCCGCCGCACGGCCTTTACGGCCCCGTTGGCAGATACGTTGGTGAGCCCGGGCCAACCGGCAACCCCAGCAGAAACACCCATAGGTAAAACAACGCAATCCACCCCACCAGGAACAACAGCGAATATGGCAGCATCGTCGAGACCAGCGTGCCTATGCCGATCCGGCGGTCATACCGCGCCGCAAATGCCAGGATCAGGCCGAAATAGCTCATCATCGGCGTGATGATGTTCGTCGTGGAATCGCCGATGCGGTACGCCGCCTGCACGACTTCAGGGCTGTACCCCACCGTCATCAGCATCGGCACGAAGATCGGCGCCGTGACCGCCCATTGCGCCGAGGCACTGCCGAGCATCAGGTTCACCAGGCAACACATCAGGATGAAGGGTACGAAGACCGCCGCATTGTCGAGCCCCGTCTGCCTCAGGAGCACCGCCCCCTCCACTGCGATGATCAGCCCCAGATTCGTCCAGTCAAAGTACTTCACGAACTGCGCCGCGAAGAACACCAGAACGAGATACAGCCCCAGCCGGCTGAGCGCGTCGGCCATCGCATCGATCACGTCACGATCGTTACGGATCGTGCCCACGATCGCCCCGTACACAATTCCCGGCACGATGAAGAACAGCAGGATGAACGCAACAATCCCCTTGAACAGCGCCGACTCATAGATGCTCGGCAGCCGGATCCCCTCTTCCGCCGACAGCTCAGCTTCCAAGGCCGCTGCTGCACGCGGCTCTGTTTTCGCTTCCGGCTCCTGGACGGCAGCCCCCACCGTCTCCACCGGTGCCCGCAGCACACCTCGCTCTGGTACCACGCCCAGCGCCACGATCCCTGCCAGCACCACGACCGCCACGCCCGCCCACAGCAAGCCGCGCCGTTCCTCCGGCCGCAGCCGATCAAGTCCGCCCAGCGTGCTGAGATCCACCGCCGCCGCGGTACGGTCGTAGGTCCCCAGCCGCGGCGCCACGATCTTCTCGGTCACGAAGGTCCCGATGCCGGTGATCATGAACACGCTGGCCTGCATGAAGTACCAATTCGCGGCGGGGTTCACTTCGTAAGTCGGATCCAGGAAGCGCGCCGCCTCGGTGGTGATGCCGGCCAGCAGCGGATCGATGGTGCCCAGCAGCAGGTTCGCGCTGTACCCGCCGGACACCCCGGCGAAGGCCGCCGCCAGCCCCACCAGCGGGTGCCGCCCGAGCGCCAAGTAGATCGCGGCGGCCAACGGAATCAGTACGACGTACCCCATCTCGGAAGCGGTGTTCGAGAGCACACCCGCGAACACGATCGCCGCAGTCACGAGCGGCCGCGGTGCGCTCAGCACCAGCGCGCGAATCGCCGCACTCAGGAGGCCTGACTTCTCCGCAACCCCTACGCCGAGCATCGCGACCAGCACTGTTCCGAGCGGTGCAAACTCGACAAAGTTCCGTACGACCTCCCGGATCATCCGCCGCAGCCCCTCTCCGTTGAGCAGACTGACGGCGCGAATGACCGCGCCCGGGTTGCGCGGATCCTGCACCTGAACGCCGAACGCCGCCGCCACGCCACTCACCAGCACGATCAGCACACAGATGCCTGCGAACAACGTCACCGGATGCGGCAACAGGTTCCCGAGCCACTCCACCGCATTCAGGAAACGGGCGAACCAGCCGCGCGGCTTGTCCCCGGACACAGTCGACGCCGGTGGACGCGGCAAAACCGGAGGGGCACTCTTGGGAGACATGGATGTTGCGCCGAACTGAGGCGCCGTCCGTGGCGCGGATCATGAATCATCTTGTCGTCGAGGCAGAACCTACCCGCCCAGCCGGTCTCTGACAACCATGCGGAACAGCGCTCACGCGACCGATCCCTGCCCGGCAACACAATGTCCACACGAGCACCCGCCGGCGCCGCAGCCGCCCCCGCATCACGGTATACTCCCGCCCGCATGAGAAACGATACCAGGCGCCACCGGAGGATGACGATGACCACGCGGCAGACGCGGCAGGCCGGTCCCGCACGGCGGGGAAGCACAGTGGGAGATTGGACCACGCGGATCCGCGCGCTCATGCAGAACCTCTGGTGGAGCTGGAATCCCGACCCGCAGCGCCTCTTCGCCGCGCTCGATCCCCCGGCCTGGGAGGCCACCCAGCACAACCCGCTCAAAACGCTCGCCGGGCTTACCCCGGCGCGCCGCACCGCGCTCGCCGCGCACCGCGAGTTCCAGCAACTCCTGACCACCTGCGAGCGACAGCTTCGGGACTACCTGCGCGCCCGCACCTGGTTCCAGCGTACGGCCGATCCGCGTACCCGGCGCCTCCGCATCGCTTATTTCTGCGCCGAGTTCGCCATTCACGAATCCATGCAGCAATACGCCGGTGGCCTCGGCGTGCTCGCGGGCGATCACCTGAAATCCGCCTCCGACCTCGGCGTCCCCTTGGTCGCGGTCGGCCTCCTGTACCGCAGCGGCTACTATCGCCAGGCGCTTCGTCCCGACGGCACCACCGACGCCCATTTCCCTCATTACGATTTTGCCGACTGGCCGGTACAGGACACCGGCCGGCGCATCCGTGTGCCCCTCGGCCGGCGCGCGGTGCTGGTTCGCATCTGGCAGCTCCAGGTCGGCCGTGTACCCGTCTACCTCCTCGACACCGACCTGCCGGACAACCGCCCCGCTGACCGCACCATCACCGCGCGGCTCTACGGTGGGGACAACGAGACCCGCATACAGCAGGAGCTGATCCTCGGCGTCGGTGGGACGCGCGCGCTCCAGGCGGGGTACCCGTCAACGTCTTCCACCTTAACGAAGGTCACGCCGCCTTCTGCGCCCTGGAACGCCTCCGGGCGCTCTGCGCCACCGGTCAGGCGTACGACCGCGCCCTCCGGACCGTCGCCGCTTCCACCGTGTTCACCACACACACGCCGGTCCCCGCCGGACACGACCGCTTCGCCCCCGTCCTCGTCCGCAAGTACGTGGGCTGGCTGCTCGACGGCAAGGGGCTCGATCGCGAAACGCTGCTGCGCCTCGGCCGCGAGGATGTCAACGATCGGCGCGCCCCCTTTTGCATGACCGCCCTGGCCCTGCGCACAAGCGCCCGCTGCAACGGCGTCTCTGCTCTCCACGGACAGGTCTCGCGCGAAATGTGGCAGTCGCTCTTCGGTGCAGCCACACCCGCTGAGGTGCCGATTGGCCACATCACCAACGGAATCCATCCCGAAACGTGGCTGGCGCCCGAGATGCGGCCGCTCTATGAGCGCTACCTGCGGCCGCGCTGGGTCGGCGCCGGGCCCGAGCACGACTGGTGGCGCCGCGCGCCGGAGATTCCGGCCGAGGAATTGTGGCGCATCCGCGGCTTGCTGCGGCGTCGGCTCGTACAGTTCATCCGCATGCGGCTCCAGATGCAGGCCCAGCGCCGCCTTGGCGATACCCGGTCCATCCTCGCCGTTCTCGACACATTCGACGAGCAGGCCCTCACCATCGGATTCGCGCGCCGCTTCGCGACCTACAAACGCGCCCCGTTGATCTTCCATCAGGCCCGCCGCCTCGCATCCATCCTCAACGCGCCGCAGCGCCCCGTACAACTCGTCTTCGCCGGCAAGGCCCACCCGGCCGACCACGGCGGACAGGCCTTTGCCCGCAAGATCTACCAGTTCGCTGAGAAGGCCGGTTTCCGCGGACGCGTCGCCCTGCTCGAAGACTACGACATGGACATCGGCCGCGCCCTTACCAGCGGCTGCGATGTGTGGCTCAACAACCCCCTTAGACCACAGGAGGCCTCGGGCACCAGCGGCATGAAGCCCCCACTGCATGGCGGCCTGAACTGCTCCATTCTCGACGGCTGGTGGCCGGAGGCCTACGACGGGCACAACGGCTGGGCCATCGGCGACGGCGTCCCCGCCCGAACACCCGCCGCGCAGGATCGCCGCGATGCCGAAGCGATTTACACACTGCTCGAACGGGAGATTGTGCCGGAATTCTACACGCGGGATCGGGACGGGTTGCCGCGCAAGTGGCTCGCACGCATGGTCCGCTCGATGCAGACCGTCTGTGCCCAATTCAGTACCCACCGCATGGTTGCCGACTACGTGCGGCTCTATGCGGGGTACTGAGCCGCCTGGAAGGCAGAAAAGCGTTCTCGACTGCCTGCCCGCCAAGGAGCCAGGCGTTCGTCACCGTGACTTTCGCCCGGGCCTGCAAGGGCCACCTGCGGCACCACGCCGCGATTCTTCCTTGGTTTCGGCAAGGGAGAAGCACGCACGCGGCAGGCGGCGCCGTTCTCAGTGCCAGCCGTGCATGTAGTCCTGCAGGTACTCGACGAGTTGCTTGTCTTTGTCCGCGTGCCACGCCGCGACATCGCCGATCGAGAGCAGCCCCGCCAGTTCACGCTCGCCCACCACCGGCAGGTGCCGAATCCGCTGCTGCTTCATGATCGCCTCGATCTCCTCGATCGAACGATCCGGCTTCACCACGATCACCTCGCGCGTCATCACGTCACCGACAATCGTCGCTGCCGGGTCACGCGCTTCCGCCACGACGCGATTGATCACGTCACGCTCCGTGAAGATCCCGGCGACGGCTTTGCCCGTCGTCACGACGAGGCAGCCGACGCGCTCCTGCCGCATCAGGCGGCAAGCATCCTGCACCGTTGCCTCCGGTGTCGTCGTCAGCACACCGCCGCGTACCTTCGCCCCCAGCAGATCCATTGCGGTTGGCATGGCGGGCCCTTTCTGCTCAGCAGAGGAAATGCATGCCTTGCGACACCCGGTGCGGCCGCCCGCACCGTCCGAATCACCGCGGGATTTGTAGACCGCGCCCCACGCCAAGTCAATCCACCCCCCTTGCCACGCCCCCGGCGCCGATCCGCTGCACGGCCCCGCGGCTCACCCCTTCATCTTCAACACCGGCAGCGGCGTACGCTTCCTCGAGCGCTCCTGCACCACCTGCGCAAGCTGGTCAACGAAGTGCTCCAGCGACGCCACCACCTGCGGCTCCACGTCGGTGAAGTAGGCGGCGGGCCGCCCTTCGTCGCCGTGACTCCGAATCGCGATGTTCAGCGGGATCTCGCCCAGGAACGGCATCTGCAGTTCCTCCGCCGCCCGCCGGGCACCGCCATGGCTGAAAATCTCGTCCCGGTGGCCACAGTGCGGACACAGGTAGTAGCTCATATTCTCCACGAGGCCGAGCGCGGGGACACCAAGCCGCTCGTACATGTGATGCGCGCGCACGGCATCCAGCAGGGCCACGTCCTGCGGCGTGCAGACCAGCACCGCGCCCGTCAGCGGGATGCTCTGTGCCAGCGTCAGGGGGATGTCGCCCGTCCCCGGCGGCAGGTCGACGATCAGGTAATCGATGTCGCCCCAGTTCGTGCGGTCAATGAACTCTTTCACATACTTCTGCGCCATCGGCCCACGCCAGATCACCGCCTGGTTCGGGCTGATGAGGTGTCCGATGCTTACGACCTTCAGTCCGTCCGCATCCGCCGGCTGAATCCGCCCCGCGCTGTCCAACTCGAGCTCACGCCCTTCCGTCCCCGTCAGCTTCGCGAGGGACGGGCCGTACACGTCTGCGTCCAGCAGTGCCGTCTTGAAGCCCTTGCGTTGCAGGCCGGCGGCTGCGATCAGCGCCACCGTGCTCTTGCCCACCCCCCCTTTGCCGGCCCCGATGGCGATGACGTGCTTCACCTGCGGCAGCGGCGGGGGGGAAGGCGGCGGGTTGTGTTCCGGAGTGGGGGTCTCGCTCATGGCGCTCGGTTCTCCACGCTTACGGGTCGATCCGGCATGGGCAACGCCGGCGGCGCACCCTGCGCTGCGCAAACCCGAACGGCGCGCGGATCGTCTCTGGCGAATAGTAGCGGCCCCGCGACCGCGCGGCAGCAGGTCACCCGCACGGTCCACCCTGTGCGGAGAACCACCGGTTGGCATGTCAGCCCAGTGGAAGCGACTAGAAGAGGGGCGTACCCCAGGCGTGCTCGTAGGCCTCGTCATTGATGATGGCGTACGGGCCATCATGATCGAAGTCCACTGCGTACACCGCTTCGCTGATGCCCCGGACCGCGAAGAAAAGCGTCAGGGCCTCGCGTACCACCTCGACATCCGCGTGCGGCGTCAGGTCGAGATCGACCATCCGCACCTCGGTGTGATCGAAGCCGCAACGCGGCAGGCAACGCAACATGTACGCGGTCTTCTTCATGACATTCCATCCACGGCCCAAACTGAGGGCGGGCCGCTACCGGAATTATACGGAACGTCGCCGTGCTTTGTTCAAGGGCAGGCCGGGCCGGCCGTAGGAATTCGTTGCGCCTCAATGAGCAGGAAGCGCCTCGACAAGTTGCTGAACCTCTTCATCCGTGTTGTAGAAGTGCGGACTCGCACGCAGCCGCCCCAGCCGCCGCGCCACGACAATCTTGAACTCGTCACGCAGGTGCCGCTTGAGGGCCAGCAGATCATGTTTATCAGACCCGAAGCTCACGATGCCACTCCACTCGCTCGACGTTCGCGGGCTGGCCACCGTCCAGCCCTTGCGCCGCAGACCTTCTACCAGTTGATCGGTAAGATGTTTTACACGCCGCTGAATTTCCTCGACTCCTACCGCCAGCAGCAGATGCAGTGACGCCGTCAGTGCCGTGATTCCGGCGAG
Organism: Phycisphaerales bacterium; assembly: GCA_016716475.1. Lineage (NCBI taxonomy): Bacteria > Pseudomonadati > Planctomycetota > Phycisphaerae > Phycisphaerales > Phycisphaerales bacterium. Next base: position 312,421 of record JADJWG010000004.1, on the reverse strand, counting down.
GTTGTACGCCCCGCTGTCGAAGCGCCGCGCATCATCCCGCAGGTCGATCTTGCGCTCCGTCGTATCGAAATCATGCTTCATGCAGAAATAGCCGAGTTCCGTCGGTCGCAGGTGCCCGATCAACTCCCGTCGGCAGTAGAAAATGCCGGCGCCGTCCGGTCCGCACAGCCATTTGTGGCCGTCGGCGGCCAGGCAGTCGATCCGCATCGCCCGCACATCGATCGGATGCACCCCCAGCGCCTGGATCGCATCGACACACAGGAGAACACCTTTCTCCTGGCATAAGTCCCCCAGCCGGGCCAGGTCCATGCGGAAACCATTACTCCACTGCACGGCCGACACTGCGACGACCCGCGTCCGCCGGTCGATCGCCCGCGCGAGCCGGTCAAACGGGATGCGGCCGTCCTCGTCCTGCACGACGCGCACCTCCACACCGCGCGGCTCCAGGTTGAGCCACGGGTAGAAGTTGGAAGGAAATTCCATCGTGTTGGAGATGACATTGTCTCCGGTCAGCCACTGGATGCCGTTGGCCACATAGCTGATCCCCTCCGACGTATTCTTCACACACGTGATCTCGTCCGCGTGCGCGTTCAGCAACCGCGCCGCCGCCTGTCGAAAATGGTCCACCGCCCGATAGTACGTCCCCCGTAGGTACGCCGCGGTCGACAGCTCCTGCGCATAGGCCGTGAGGGCCTCCGCCGCCGGCGCTGAAAGCGGTGCCACGCCCGCATGGTCCTGAAAATTGTAGCTCTTCGTAATCGGAAACTTTGCGCGGTATTCGTCGACGTTCATCGCGGGCGGCGCTCCACCCCCGGGCACCCTCGGATCTCGCCCGCAATTCTACGCCACCGGTACCTCGCTGTCGTGCAAAAGGCCTGTCCACCGACGCTTTTTGACGAACATGCCCCTGCCCCGCCCGCATGCTATCATCCGCTTTGGCGCTGCATCCGGCCGCGCTACCCAACCGCCGAGAACCCATGAACGACCTCACCCCACGCCAGATCGTCGCCGCGCTCGACCGCTACATCATCGGCCAGGACGAGGCCAAGCGCGCCGTCGCCGTCGCGATCCGCAATCGCTGGCGCCGCTTGCAACTGCCGCGCGGCCTGCGCAACGATGTCTCCCCCAAGAACATCCTCATGATGGGACCCACCGGCGTTGGCAAGACCGAAATTGCGCGCCGGCTCGCGCAGCTCGTGGACGCCCCCTTCATCAAGGTCGAAGCCACCAAGTTCACCGAGGTCGGCTACGTCGGCCGTGATGTGGACGGCATCATCCGTGATCTCGTCGAGCGCTCCATCGCGCTCGAACGTCAGCGGGCCGCCGTCAACGTCCGCGCGCATGCCATTCGTGCGGCGGAGGATCGCATCCTGGACCAGTTGCTCCCGGGCGTGGACACCGCCGAGGGCGGCGAGACCGACCTCGCCGAGCGCCGCACGCGCACGCGCGAAAAACTCCGCCAGCAACTCCACGCCGGCGCTTTGCAGGAGCGGCTCGTGGATGTCACCGTGGACGAGCGCTCCGTGCCCGTCCACGTCATGTCCAACATGGGGCTCGACCAGATGGGTCCGGAATTCGAGCAGTTCGTCGAGCGCATCATGCCACCCCGCAGCCGCCGCCGGCGGCTGCCTCTGCCCGAGGCCCTCGAACTGCTTACCCAGCAGGAGAGTGACCGGCTCGTCGACCAGGATTCTCTCCAGCAGCAGGCCCTCCGCAACTGCGAGGAAGGCGGCATCGTTTTCCTCGATGAGATCGACAAAATCTGCGGCGCTCCGCTCGCCGAGAGCAGCGGCCCCGAAGTCTCGCGCAGCGGAGTGCAGCGCGACCTGCTGCCCCTCGTCGAAGGCACCAGTGTCAGCACGCGCTACGGCATGGTCCGCACCGACCATATCCTCTTCATCGCGGCCGGCGCCTTCACGCAGTCACGCCCGAGTGATCTGATGCCGGAACTCCAGGGGCGCTTCCCGCTGCGCGTCGAACTCGGCGACCTGACCGGTGAGGATTACCACCGCATCCTCACCGAACCGGAGAACGCCCTCATCAAGCAGCAGATTGCCCTGCTCGGGACCGAGGGTGTGCAACTCGAGTTCACCCCCGACGCACTCGTCGAAATGGCCGAGATGGCCGGCCGCGCCAACGAGATGCTCGAAAACATCGGTGCCCGCCGGCTCTACACCATCGTTGAAAAGGTCGTCGAGGAGATCGCTTTCAACGCCTCCGACGCCGTCAACAAGCACGTGGTCGTCGACATTGACTATGTCCGCATGCGGCTCGCCGACATCCTCGAAGACGAAGAACGTAGCCAGTACGAGCTGTAGCGGCTCCGCCTCGCAGGCGACACGGCGAGGTCAGGGCTCACGGCGTCGGGCGCGGGTGATGCGTTCGAGCCGCTGCTGCTCGATGTAGGTGAGACTGCTGATGCCGTGGCTTGAGACCTTCTTCAGGATGCGATCGAGTTCCGCCTCGTCTTCATGAAAGCGCTCCTCGACGGCGACCGCTGCCTGGGCAGGCACTGTTGCCCGTTGCGTGGCGGACCCCGGCGCCACGGTGGTGCGGCGCGGGCGACGGATACGGAACATCTTCCGCCACCACGTATCGTAAGCGGGATTCTGACCTAACCGATCGTAGACACTGTCCTCGCGGAGCATGCCGGCCTGGGCAAAGCGCAAGTGCTGAAAACTGGAGAAGGCGCCGAAAGCGGCAATCATGACGAGCAGGATGTTGCCCCACTGGATTCCGACGTAGGCCAGTACGATGGCCCCGACGAGGCCGACCTGGGTGGCCAGGATGGTCGCACGCTGCAATCCGAGCCACGGCCAGAGAATGGCGCGGAAAAGCTGGCCACCGTCCATGGGGAAGATGGGCAGCAGGTTGAAGTACAGCAGGATGAGGTTGAGTTTATAAAAGAGCCACACGTAGAATTGCCAGGTTTCCGTAATGCCTATGGGGCCGCGGAAGGGATCGAGCGTGAAGAAGCCCCAGTGGCCGGTGGCGGCCACGAGGACGCTCGCACTCACCACACACAGGATCGGATGCACCACGGGACCCGCCGCGATGGTGACGAATTGCGGCCAGGGGCGCATGGGGGCCTCGGCGTAGGCCAGACCACCCAGCGGCCAGAGCATGATGTTCTCGGCGTCGCCGCCAACCAGCCGCGCGCCGAAACAGTGGCCGAACTCGTGAATCAGCACGATTAGAAAGATCATGCCCAGGAAGGTAAGCGTTTGGGGCCAGGCGTCGCCGGCCTGCACGAGGTTAAAAGCCATCCACACGACGAAGAGCATATGAATCCGGATGTGGATGCCGAACAGCCGGCCGACCGGCAGGGAACCACCGAGCAGGTTCATGTTCAGCCCCCCCTGACGGCGCCGAAGCGCTCGAAGAACAGGACGGTTGCGATGGTCTTGGCGTCGACGATACGACCGTCCGCGATGCCGGCGAGCACCTCGGCCCGGCTAGAAGGCACGACGCGGATTTCCTCGGTCTCCTCCGGGGCAGCGTCCCCGGGCACAAGTTCGGTGGCGACGAAGGCGCGCATTCGTTCATCCGTCATGCCGGGCGTGGTGTAGAATTCCAGCAGGGGTGTCAGTCGGCCGGCGCGGTAGCCGGTTTCCTCGGCCAACTCGCGGGCGGCGCAGACCGCCGGGGCTTCGCCAGGGTCGAGGGTGCCGGCAGGCAGCTCGAGCAACTCCCGTCCGACGGCCGGGCGGCGGTTGTGGATCAAGACGATGCGCCCGTCCGAGAGCAGCGGCAGGATGACCACCGCGCCAGGGTGAAGGATCACGTCGTAGGGGTGCGTGGCTTCGCCGCGGGTCACGAAGCGTCGGGCCACGGAGAATTTTCGGCTGCGGAGCAGGACTTCATCGGGCACGGGCAGCGGGCCTCATCAGACGTTCGGTGGACCGGCGGTGCCGGAGCGTCGCGCGCGGGCGCGTGAACCCCGTCCGGACCCGGGATTATAGAAGCCGGGGGTGCCGGGGGCGACTTGGTGCGTGCATCGAGCGCACGATATGATGGAACACCCGGGTCGGCGTTGCGCCGGACCCACAGACCCAATGCACAGGATCCGCACCGCTCCGCGAAAACAACCATGCCGAAACCCGCAGACGACCGCACTCCTCCCCCGGACCACGATGGACCGGCGGCCGAACCGACACCGCGTGATTTCATTCGCGAAATCATCGACGAGCACAATCGGACCGGACGCTTCGGCGGCCGGGTGCATACGCGGTTTCCACCCGAACCGAACGGCTACCTCCACATCGGGCACGCCAAGAGCATCTGCCTAAACTACGGGATAGCGCGGGATTACGGCGGGCACTTCAACCTGCGCTTCGACGATACGAATCCGGAAAAAGAGGAGCAGGAGTACGTCGACTCGATCATCGCCGACGTGCGCTGGCTGGGTGCGCGGTGGGCCGGGCAGCACGCGGATGATCCGCACGCAGGTGTCCTGTACGCGTCGGACTACTTCGAGCAGATGTACGCGTGGGCGGAGGACCTGATCCGCGCCGGCAAGGCCTATGTGTGCGACCTCGGACCTGAGGAAGTCAGCCGGCGGCGCGGCACACTCACGTCACCGGGACAGGACAGTCCGCACCGGACCCGGTCGGCGGCGGAGAATCTCGACCTGTTCCGCCGCATGCGGGCGGGCGAGTTTCCGGACGGCACACGGACACTGCGGGCGAAGATCAACATGGCGCACCCGAACCTGAACATGCGCGACCCGGTTCTGTACCGGATCATGCATGCGCACCATCACCGCCAGGGAGATGCCTGGTGCATCTACCCGATGTACGACTGGGCGCACGGGTTCGAGGACTCGATCGAAGGCATCACACACTCGATCTGCACGCTGGAATTCGAGAATCACCGGCCCTTGTACGACTGGTTCCTGGACCAGCTGGCCCTGTATCACCCGCAGCAGATCGAGTTTGCGCGGTTGAATCTCACTTACACGGTGATGAGCAAACGGCGGCTGCTCGAGCTGGTGAAGGCCGGTGACGTGCGGGGCTGGGACGATCCGCGCATGCCGACGCTGTCAGGGCTGCGCCGGCGGGGGTACACGGCGGAAGCAATCTGGAACTTCTGCCGGCGAATCGGGGTGTCGAAAACCGAGAGCATCGTCGATCTCGCGCTGCTCGAGCACTGCGTGCGCGAGCACCTGAACAAGTCGGCCCCGCGGGCCATGGCCGTGCTGCGGCCCCTGAAGGTGGTCATCACGAACTACCCGGAGGATCAGTTCGAGGAGATGACCGCGGTGAACAACCCGGAAGATCCGGCGGCAGGGACGCGGGCGGTGCCGTTTGCACGGGTGCTGTACATCGAGCAGGACGATTTTCGCGAAGAACCACCCCCGAAATACTGGCGCTTGTACCCGGGCAACGAGGTGCGACTGCGGTATGCGTACCTGATCCGCTGTACGGGCTGCATCAAGAACGAGCACGGAGAGGTGGTCGAAGTGCACTGTGAGTATGACCCGGCAACCCGCGGCGGCGATGCCCCCGACGGGCGCAAGGTGAAAAGTACCCTGCACTGGGTCTCGGCGGCGCACGCACTGCCGGCCGAGGTGCGACTCTACGACAACCTCTTCACCAAGGCGGACCCGAACGATGTGGATGGGGAGGGGCAGGACTGGAAGAGCAACCTCAACCCGGCTTCGCTGGAGATCCTCAAACCCGTGTGGGTGGAACAGAGCTTGGGCGGCGCGCGCCCCGGTGACCGCTTGCAATTCGAGCGGCACGGATACTTCTGCGTCGATCCGGACGCGCGGCCGGGCGGTTTGGTGTTCAATCGCACGGTGACGCTGAAGGATTCCTGGGCCAAGGTGGAGAAGCAGCGGTAGCTGTTTCCCGGGGGAGCACACGAGACAGCCGCCCGCGCGGCACCCTAGGTCCCCATATATTCAAGTTGTAGAATGACTGCATTTACTGCAATTGTGGTGTTTATCGTGCCATCGTACGCAGGCGAGACTAAGGGTAGATAGCCAGTTACAGCCATAATCGCGCTGAAGTGCGGATTGGGTAGGATTATGCTGACGTGAACACACGCGGGCGCCGGGGCTTTTTTCATACTTGCAAATCACACGAACCCGATATAGACTGAATATGGTGTGGTTTCGGGCTTGAAAGAAGCAATCAACTTTTGAAGATTATATTCAGGAAGGGAAAGGTGCATTCGTGAAGAGATTTCAGGCAGTGCTCGCTCTCGTTGTCGTCACGGTCGGGCTGTCCAGTCCGGCCTGGGCTGCCTATGACTTCGGGTTCTTCCGGATCAGCAACAACTCGTCGCAGGACATCGCCGCGCAACTCAACGTGTCGGTGGCTTCGCCCGGCGCTGGCCTGGCGACATTTGCGTTCACCAACAGTGTCGGGATCGCTTCGACGGTGGCGCAGATCTATGTCGACGATGCGGCCGGCGTGCTCAGCAGCATGACAAGCGTCAGCAGCGTTCAGGCGGCGGTCTCCGCGAGCACTTTGGCGTTCGCGGCGAACGGGAGTCCCACCAACCTCCCAAGCGGTAGCAATGTAACGCCGAACTTTGCATCGGATTTTCACGCGAGCGCGAACAGCCCTGCTCCGCACCGCGGCATCAACGAAACCGGGGAAGCGGTCGTGCTGACGTTCAGTCTCACCGGCAGCAACGTCCTGAGCGACGTGGTCGACGCGATTCAGGCGAACACGCTCCGCTTCGGCCTGCACGCGATCAGCATCGGCACGGACGGCCAGAGTGACGCCTACATGAGCTACGGGACAACGACCAGCAATTCGGTACCGGTCATCCCGGCGCCGGCGGCGGTGCTGCTCGGTGGAATCGGATTGCTCGGTGTCAGCATGTGGCGTCGGGTCACCTCGGCCTGATGAACTTCTTCGTATCGCGCCTGCGGCAAGCCAGTGCCGGAGGTCCATGCTATCCGCAGCATCCGCCCGCCCCGCGATTGGGAGTGGGCGGATGCTTCTGTTTGCAACACCTGGAATCACACCTTCAACGTATCGGCCGGTCGGAATGTCCAGCCCGTCCGCGCCGCCAGCGCCTTGGTCGTATTCACGGGGTCCGCGCCTGATCCGGTGCGGAAGGCGATACCTGCGGAGCGGGCTTTGAGAGGGGTGGGGGTTCGGCGGGTGGCTTCTTCTCCTGCGCGGGTCTTGTTTCCTGCTGCGGTTCCGGCGGCGACGGCAGTTCTTTCCCGCCCACCGCCTCGCGGATTCGCCCGCGCATTTCGCGCACGCGTGCAATTCCAAACACGAGCGTCAGAACACCCGCTACTAGGAATCCCCAACCGAAACCCTGCAGCACACGCGAGTCGAACACTTTGATGGCCGACGCCCCCAGCGCCACCAATGCCAGCGCCGCATGCAGGTAGGCCAGCATGGTCCGATCGATGGACAGGACCGTCCGGTCGATCGCCAGGTAGTCGCGCAGTTCCAGCTTCTCTTTCGGAAACCGCGCGTACGGCGACATCAAGACCTTGCGCTTCGACATGCGGCTACGTGTCCTCCACGCTGATACGGTAGTGCGGCCAGTCGTTCCCGTCGTACCGGCCATTCGCTACACTGCGGCCGCACCCTCCGCTTCCAAGGCACTATACGGTTCCTCGCGATGTGGCAGCAAGTTGTCGTCTTCGCCGTCCTCACACTGACTCTCGCGCTCTTCCTCTGGGGTCGCTGGCGTTACGACCTCGTAGCTTTGCTCGCACTCCTGATCCTTGCGCTGCTCGGAATTGTGCCGCCACGCGAGGCGTTCACCGGCTTCACCCAGCCAGCGGTCGTCACGGTCGCGGCCGTTCTCGTGCTCAGCCGAGCCCTCACCAACGCCGGCGTTGTCGATCTATTCAGTCGCTGGGCACAGCGCATCCACGGGGGCATCACCGTGCAACTGTTGGCGCTGACGGGTCTCGTCACCCTCCTTTCCGGGTTCATTAACAACGTTGGCGCACTCTCACTGCTCATGCCCGTGGCGATTCGCATGGCCCGTAGCCGCGGCGTCTCGGCTTCGCTCTTTCTGATGCCCCTGGCTTTCGGCTCGCTGCTCGGCGGTATGACCACTTTGATCGGCACCCCGCCGAACCTGCTCGTATCCAACTTTCGACTGCAGGCCACCGGTGCTTCCTACCGCATGTTTGACTTCGCTGTTGTCGGCGGTGCCGTGGCGCTCACGGGAGTACTCTTTATCGCCCTGCTTGGCTGGCGACTTGTCCCGAAGCGCACCAGCCCCAAATCCGCCGAGGACCTTTTTGAAATCGGCCGCTACTTCACCGAACTCCGTGTCTCCGACGAATCCCGCAGCATCGGCCGCCGTATCCGCGACATCGTCCGCGCGTCTGAGACCCAGATCCTGGTCACGGGGCTTGTCCGCGGTAAGCGGCGCATCGACTTGCCCATGGGCCTCGAAACCCTCAGCGCCGGCGAGCGCCTGATTGTCGAGGGCGCCCCCGAGGACATCGACCGCTTCGTCACTTCTGCGCAGCTCGAGCTCGTTGCCGGCGAGCAACGCACCAGTGATCCGCTGAAATCGGAGGACACCACTGCGACGGAAGTCATCGTCCTCGCCGACGGCTACCTCGTGAACCGTTCCCCACGCACCGCCAACCTGCGCTGGCGTTTCGGCGTCAACGTCCTCGCGGTCGCCCGTCAGAATGCGCGCCTCAAGGCGCGCCTCGCCGACATCCGTTTCCGGCCCGGTGACATCCTGCTGCTCCAGGGTCCCACTGACACGCTGCCCGACACCATCGGCGAACTCGGTTGCCTCCCGCTCGCCGAACGCTCTCTGCGTGTCGGCCAACCGCGCCGCATCCTTCAGGCCGTGCTCATCTTCGGTCTGGCGGTCATCCTGACCAGCACCGGTCAGGTTCGTCCGGAACTCGCCTTTGTCGGTGCGGCCCTCGCCTGTACCTGGATCGGCCTCGTGCCCGTGCGCGGCGTATACGACAGCATCGACTGGTCGGTCATCGTCCTCCTTGGTGCGATGATCCCCGTCGGGGTTGCGCTGGAGACCACGGGGGCGGCCGCGCTCGCCGCCGATGGCCTGCTGTACCTCGGTGCACTCCTGCCGCCGTCGGCCATGGTCGTCGCCGTGCTGTTGATCGCGATGTTCCTCTCCGACATCCTCAACAACGCCGCTGCGGTCGTCCTGCTGGCCCCGATCGCGCTGCGCATCGCCAGTGCCCTGGAATGTTCTCCGGACCCGTTCCTGATGGCACTGGCCATCGGCGCCTCGTGCGCGTTCCTGACGCCTATCGGTCACCAGTCGAATACGCTCGTGTTGAGCCCCGGCGGCTACCGCTTCGGCGACTATTGGCGGCTTGGGCTGCCGCTCCAGGTCGTGATCCTGTTGGTTGCTGTGCCACTCCTGCTATTCGTGTGGCCGCTGCGGCCGGGGGGTTAGCGGCACGCTGGCAGTGTCAGCCGGGCGGCGAGTATGATCCTACACGCAGCGCGCTACAGTCCTTTGAGGCGTGTCCCGATAAAGTCGTGGTAACGGCCCGTGTAAACCGCGGGCACGGCGGACAGCGAAACCCATGACCCTGAAGATCGAGAAGGATCACCAACGTTTCCGCCAGATCGTCAAGGGGCGTATCCGTAAGGACTTGCGCAAGTTTCTGACGCGCGGGGAGCTGCTCGGGAAAGAGGGCAAGCACATCGTCAGTATCCCCGTGCCGGGGATCGAGCTGCCGCACTTCCGTTACGGTGATAACAACAACAACGGCGTCGGTCAGGGGGAAGGCGAGGCCGGCCAGGCGGTCGATGGCGATGAAGCCGGAGTGGGTCCCGGCGGAACCGATCCCGGCAAGCATATCCTCGAAGTGGAGGTCTCGCTGGAGGAACTGGCAGACATCCTCGGCGAGGAGTTGCAGCTCCCGCGCATCGAGCCGAAGGGGCGCCACAACATCACCAGCGTCAAGGATCGCTACAGCAGCATCCGCCAGACCGGTCCGGAGAGTCTACGCCATTTCAAGCGCACTTTCCGCCGTGCCCTGCGCCGCATGATCATGTCGGGGGCCTACGACCCGAACAATCCGCGGATCGTCTTCGAGCGTACCGACAAGCTCTACCGGAGTTGGAAGCCCGTCAAGAAGCCGCAGTCCAACGCCGTGATTGTCTACATGATGGATGTCTCCGGCTCCATGGGCCACGAACAGAAGGAGCTGGTCCGCCTCGAGGCCTTCTGGATCGACGCCTGGCTCCGCCGGAATTATGAAGGCATCGAGAGTCGCTACATCGTACACGACGTGCAGGCGTCCGAAGTGGATCGCGAAACGTTCTTCCATCTTCGCGAGGACGGCGGTACGAAGATCAGCAGCGCCTTCAAGACCTGCCGCGCGCTGCTCGACAAGCACTATGCCCCCGACGAGTGGAACATCTACCTCTTTCACTTCTCCGACGGTGACAACTCCTCAGAGGCCGACTCCCGTGAGTGCTGCCAGATCCTGCGCGAGCATTTGCTCCCGCAGGCCAACCAGTTCGGCTATTGCCAGGTCGCCAGTGCGTACGGCAGCGGGCACTTCATCAACGTCCTGCGCGAACACCTCGCCGAAGCCGAGAACCTCGTGACCAGCCGGGTCAACACCAAGGACGACATCTACGACAGTATCCGGGAGTTCTTCTCCACCGGACGCTGAGCACCTGGCCAGCTCCAGTGCGCCGGGGCGCCTGGCGCGCGGCCTCCGGGCCCCCCCACCCACCCTCAGTTCGCGGCTCAGGCGGGTGCGGATGAACGCGGCCCGCTCGATGCTGCGCTGCTCCCCGGTCAGCCGCTCACCGTACAGCTTCTGCAGGTGTGCCGGCTGGATCTGCAGAAACAGCTCATTGAGCGTCTGCAGTTCGATCGCCGTGAGCCGGCCGATGTGCAGCCCCATCCGCACATGCGACAGATACTGCATCGCCTCGCTCGAACTGATCAACCGGGCACTGCGCAGCAACCCCAGCGCCCGCCAGACCTTGTCGTCCAGCGCTTGCAGCCGGTTCCGTAGCAGCACCTCCCGGGCCGCCTTTTCGTACTCGACGATCTTGGGAATCACGACCCGGCTGAAGTCCTCGATGATGTCCAGCTCGGTCCGCCCGAGCGTCGTCTGGTTTGAGATCTGGAAGAAGTCGCCCAGCGCCTCGGTTCCTTCGCCATGCACACCGCGCACCGCCAGCTTGAGATCGCGGGCCGCCTGCCCCACCTTCTCCAGTTCGTTCGTCAGCCGCAGCGCCGGCAGGTGCAGCATCACGGAGACGCGGATACCCGTTCCCACGTTCGTCGGGCAGGCGGTCAGGTAGCCGTACTGTGCGTGGAACTCGTACTCCAGGTGCTCTTCGAGCGCATCATCGACCGCGTTGATCTGTTCCCAGGCCGCTTCGATCTGCAGCCCGCTCCGCATCACCTGGAGTCGCAGGTGGTCCTCCTCATTCACCATGATCGAAGCCGCCTCGTCCGGCTGAAACGCAACCTGCCGGGCACCACTTCCCTCGGCATGTTGCCGGCTGATCAGGTGCCGCTCGACCAGGAGCGTGCGGTCCAGCTCATCGAGTCGCTCCACGTCGATCTGGATCAGGTCTTTCAGCAGCGGCGCCCGTCGCACCGCCGCCGCCACGGTGTCCGCGATCTCGCGTTTCGTCTCCGTCGCCGCGCGTGGCAGAAACGGAAAACCACGCAGGTTCCGCGCCAGCCGCACGCGCGATGAAATGACGATCTCATGCAGCGGCCCATCCCCCCGCAGCCACTGGCTCGCTCGTCGGGCCACGTCGTCCAGCGCGGTGCTCATGGCCCCTCCAGGGCGCGCATGCGATCGCGCAGCTCCGCCGCCCGTTCGTAATCTTCGGCCGCGACCGCCTCCTCGAGTTGCCGGCGCAACCGGCGGAGATCCTGCTGCGGCTTGCGCGCCGCGCCCTGGCTGCGCGGTGCTTTGCCGATATGGTGCGTCGCCCCGTCGTGTGTCCGCTCCAGCAGCTTCGTGATCTGCTCCTTGAACACGTCATAGTCGTGCGCGCAGCCCAGCAAACCCTGGTTGCGGAACTCCACATAGCTGATGCCGCAGTGCTCGCACACGAGGTTGCTCACCTCGGCCGTGGTGGCCTTGCCACCGGCGATGAAGCTCTCCAGCACTTCGTTCAGGTCGATCGTGCTTTTCGGAGTTTGCAGCAACCCCTCCTCACCGGCGCAGCGGTCGCACAGGTTGCGCGTGACCTTCGTGCCCGAACGATCGATGTTCGTCAGGTGAAAGGTGGCCTTGGCTTTCTTGCAGCGTTCACACAGCCCCATCGGGTCAGTCTCCACAGTCTGCGACCACCGGAATCGATCCTACGATCCGCGCCGAACAGCGTCAAGGCGACGTGCCTCTCGTCGGCGGTGGCAGGCCGTTGGCAATTCGGAGGCGTGGGTCATGCTCAAGGGACATGCGCACGGCTGCGACCACCCCCACTGGCGAAACGCCCCCGGCCTCCGTCGCCGGACCGCACCACCGCCGGACGGCCCAGGGTCCGCGCCCTTATTCCGGCTCGCCCTCTACCGCTTCCGAGCTGCTCCGGTCCGTCGCGACCCGCGCCACCGCGACCACCTGGTCATCTTCCTCCACGCGAATCAAACGCACCCCCTGCGTCGCCCGGCCGATCTCACGCAGCTCGTCCAGCGGCATGCGCATCAGGATCCCGCGGCCGGTGATCAGGATCAGCTCGTCCTCATCGGTGACGGCGCGTACGCCGACGACCGCACCGTTGCGCTCCGTCGCGCGTATGTTGATCACACCCTTACCGCCGCGCCGCGTCAGCCGGTAGTCCTCCAATGCCGTGCGCTTCCCGAAGCCGTTCTCGCAGACCGTCAGGATACTCATGCCGGGCTGCGCGACGACCATGTCCACGACGATGTCGTCCGCGGCAAGCGTGATCCCCCGCACGCCGCGTGCTGTCCGGCCCATCGCCCGCACATCGCCCTCGCCGAACCGGCACGCCATGCCCTGCCGCGTGCCGAGGACGATCTGGTCCTCCCCGCTCGTCAGCGCGACGCCGATCAGCGAATCCCCGTCGTCCAGGGTCAGCGCCTGGATCCCGCTCGGGCGCGGATTCGAAAATGCCGACAACGGCGTTTTCTTCACCACCCCGCGCTCCGTCGCGAAGAACACGAACCGCTCTTCAAAGCCACTCACCGGCAGCACCGCCATGTGCCGTTCGTTGTCCTGCATCGTCAGCACGTTCGCCAGCGACCGGCCGCGGCTCGTCCGCGACATGCTCGGCACGTCGTACGCCTTGAGCCAGTAGATCCGTCCGCGGTTGGTGAAGACCAGCAGGTAATCATGGGTCGAGCAGACCCGCAGGTGCTCGATGAAGTCGCCGTCCTTGTTGTCCGTCCCGCGGATGCCCTTGCCGCCGCGGCCCTGGGCACGGAACGTATCCGCGGGCACACGCTTGATGTAGCCCTCGTGCGAGATCGTCAGTACGACGTCCTCCCGCGCTACGAGCTGCTCCATGTTCATCTCGCCGACCGGCCCGGTGATTTGCGTCCGTCGCGGCTGACCGTATTTCTCTTTCAGCTCGCGCAAATCCTCGGCGATGATGTCGCGCACACGGCGATCGTCCGAAAGTATCAGCTCGTAATCGGTGATCTCCTCCACGAGCCCGCTGTACTCCTTCGCAAGCTGCTCGATCTCGAGGCCCGTCAGGCGCCGCAACTGCATGGCCAGGATCGCGTCCGCCTGCGTCCGCGTCAGCCGCTGCGGTGCCGCCCGGGTGCGCGCCACGAACGATTCCGGCAGCAGCTTCCGCACCGTGGCGGCCTCACTCAGCCGCAGTTCGCGGTCCATCAACCGCTGCCGCGCCGTGTCCGCATCGGGCGAATGCCGGATCAGCGCGATGATTTCGTCGATGTCCGCGATCGCGAGGATCAACCCCTCCAGCACGTGGGCCCGCTGCCGCGCCTTGCGCAGCCGGAACATGGTCCGCCGCCGGATTACGTTCACCCGGTGTGCGAGGAAGTGCTCGATCAACTGCTTGAGCGACAGCGTTTTCGGTACCCGGTTGACCAGCACGATGTTCAGCGCGTGCACGGTGCTCTGCAGCGGCGTGTACTTCCAAAGCTGGTTCATCACGACGTTCGCATTGGCATCCTTCCGCAGGATGATCACCAGTCGGACCATCTGGTCGCGGCCGGACTCGTCGCGGATGTCCTCGATGCCTTTCAGCGTGCCGTTCTGCACCGCATCGTGAATGCGATCCTTGATCGTCGGCAGCAGCACCCCGTACGGAATCTCGTCGACCACGATATGGACCCGGCCCCCGCTGGCGTCCTCCACCCGCATTTTGCCGCGCAGCACCAGCGCCCCGCGCCCCGTCTCGAACGCGTCCCGGATCCCGGCCGTACCGCATACCTGCCCGCCCGTCGGAAAATCCGGTCCCGGCACGATCCGCAGCAGCTCATCGACCGTCAGCTCCGGCCGGTCGAGCAGCGCGATCATCGCGTCACAGATCTCCGCCAGGTTGTGCGGCAGGAGCCGCGTCGCCATCCCGACGGCGATGCCCTCCGAACCGTTGACCAGCAGGTTCGGGAAACGGCTTGGTAGTACTACCGGCTCTTCCCGCGTGCTGTCGTAGTTCTCGACAAAGTCGACCGTGTCCTCATCGATGTGGGCGAGCATCTCTTCGGCCGGCCCCGTCAGCCGTGCCTCGGTGTACCGCATCGCCGCCGGCGGATCGCCGTCGATGCTGCCGAAGTTGCCCTGCGGATCCACCAGCAGGTGCCGCATGCTCCATTCCTGGCCCATGCGCACCAGGGTCGGGTAGATCACGCCCTCCCCGTGCGGGTGGTAGTTGCCGCTGGTGTCGCCGCAAATCTTGGCACACTTGCGGTGCGCCCCGTTTGCCCGCAGGTTCAGATCGTGCATCGCCACCAGGATGCGCCGCTGCGAAGGTTTCAGCCCGTCACGCACATCCGGCAGCGCGCGGGCCATGATCACGCTCATCGCATAGGTGAGATACGACTCCTGCATCTCCTGCGCGATGGGCGTCGGCAGATGCGAACTCGGGGGCATGGTCGATGCGGTCAAACCAATCTCCTGCACGGCCGGGACCAGCTACGGGCCGAATTATACTCGGAAACCCCCCGCTCTGAACCCCGCAGCGGATCGGCGACCACGCCGGGCAAGCGGCCTCCGTGAATGCTCGCGCGGGTCGGTGCCACCCGCGGACTCAACGCTCCGCGGTATCCGGCGGAATTGATATCTGTCCCGTGCGAACACACTCCCACTCGACCACGTCAAGATCCAGCCCCAGCGGCGGCAGCCCCAGCCGGCGGCGGATATTCAGCGCCTGGGCCCGGTGGTGCATCCCGTGGGTCAATACGTGCAGCAGCGCCGCCCGCCGCGTGAACCGGTACGTCGGCCCCTCCGGCACGGGAAAAACCATCCATTCCTCCCAGCGCTGGGTGGCCTCCACGCGCGCCACCACCCCCCGCAACTCCTCCGTCGCACCTGCCAGCAGCCGTCGCAGTGCATCCGGTGGCAGCGTCTCCGGATCGTCCTCGATCGAGGGCCGCAACGGTTGCGCGCCGATGCGGTCCGCCCAGCGCCACATGGCACCCACGATATGCCGCAACGTGTCGTGCAGACTGCCCGGCCCGATGTCGAACCGCAGGCAGAACTGCGCCGCAGTCAATCGCGCCGCATCGTCGATCAGCACGGCTGTAGCCCAGGCGTTGTGCTCCAGCAGCACATGAAATGTGGCGTTCGTCATGCCGGCTCCTCCGGTCTTCGGCTGTCTACCGAGCGAAACCGATCTCGACCGGGCGCGGGATCCCCAGCCGACTGCACCTCCGCGTGGCGGAAGCACTCGACCAGGTGGTCATTCACCATCCCGACCGCCTGCATGAACGCGTAGCAGATCGTCGAGCCCACGAACTTGAACCCCCGCCGCTTCAGATCCTTGCTCAGCGCATCCGATACCGCACTCCGGGTGGGCACCTCGGCCGGCATACGACAGCGGTTCGTGACCGGCCGGCCATCCACGAACTGCCACAGGTATCCTGCCAGTCCACCCCGCCCGGCATACTCCGCCTGCACGCGGAGACAGGCCTGGGCGTTGGCAATCGTCGCCGCGATCTTCAGCCGGTTCCGCACGATACCGGGATTCCCAAGCAGGCGCTCGCTATCCCGAGACGTGTATCGGGCAATGCTTACAGGGTCGAAGCCGTGCAGAGCACTGCGGTAGTTCTCACGCTTGGCGAGAATGGTGGCCCAGCTCAAGCCGGCCTGGGCGCCCTCGAGAATGAGAAACTCGAACAGCACCCGGTCGTCGTAGCACGGTACACCCCACTCGGTATCGTGGTAACGCTGGTCGAGTTCGTTGCGGACCCAGGGGCAGCGGCGCATCGTGGTTTCCCCTTCGAAAGACGGGAATCGGCGGTTAGAGGGTACCTGATCCTTACGGATGCAGCAAAGAGTTGCAGACGGTAATCGTGACTATAGGACAGTAAAAGCTTCGCGGCCGACATCCCCAGGGGGAGACGTCGGCCGCTGAACGCGCTACTGACATCAGACCGTCATCGGCCCGAGACTGTTCTGCCGGCTACCCGAGCTTGCGGCGGAGGGCGCTGGCACCGCCGAGACCCATCAGGCCGAGCAGAATAGCCGCAGGGGCTGGGACGTTGATGAATGCGTCGCTGTTTCCACTCGTTCCAATGGACTGCACATGCAGTCCGAAGCGGAGTCCGCCGGTGTTGATGGCTTGCAGGATCTGGGGGAGACCCCACCCGGCGTTCGCCAGGTTGAAGTTAAACTGGACCCACTCCGCGGCCGCGTTGACCCCGTTTGCGGAAATCGGGGTGTCAGAGTCCGCACTGTAATGCGTAGTCCAGTTGTGATTCGCGCCACCCGGCAAACTCGGGGGACTCGCCGGTGACGAGAAGCTCACCCCGGCGCTCTGCGAAATCACGGACGATGTGTGATTCAGCACACCACCGGAATTGTCAAAGTAGATGTCCGTGATGGACGAGGCAATGCCGACATTGTTCGTAAATCGGAACGAGCCAACGCCCAACGCCGGCGAGTCCACTTCGACCCAGAGCTGTTGCGCAACTTGCGCCGCCTGCCCCGAATTGTTACTGATGTGGAAGAACCCGTAGGTGACTCCGGCCTGGGCAGTAGCCGCCAGGCCCGCTGCGACGACCATCGCAGCACAAATTCGCACTCTCATAACCTTCTCCTGATTCCCTTCGAACTGAACACACTCCCGAACACGCTTGGTAAGCTTGCTCATGGTCTTGGCAGCGCGACCGGCTTGCACAGTTTGAACTTGCCACCGACGATCCGCCGCCCGCGCAGCTCCTTGGTACCGGCAGCCGCGGAGACTATTGCACTGCAAGCTGATTCATTGCTGAGAGTACCCGTTCAGTACCCGGTAAACGCTTCTCTCCTATTCTCTCCGCATCCAAACACACCGCGAAGGATGGAAAACTCCGAAATGCAGCGCGTGTTTCTTCGACCTTGATTCAAGTTTACTCCCCCTGGTCGAGTACGCAAACAAAAAAGGGGTTTTTACTCATCTATGTGTATGCCAACTAGTACGACCGAATAAAATGGGACCTATTCATGGTGGTGGGGCGTTCTCAAACAGCTTCGTCACCCGCTCGATCAACTCCCCCCGCACCATGCCCACAATCTCCAGGTGGCGCGCCCCCGGCACCAACCACCACGCCTTCGGTTCCCCGGCCGCAGCGTACAGCCGCTCCGCCAGTTCCGGAAAACACGTCTCGTCCCGTTCAGCCGCGATAATCAGGACTGGCCGTGGCGCCAGCCGGTGGACCACATCAATCGGGTCGTAGCCGCCTCCGACGATGAGCCACGCCAATACATCCGAAACCCCCGGCACCGGGAGCACCCGCCGCGCATGCGCCCGCGCGATGGCCCCGTATCCGCTGAACGTCGACTCCGCAACGATGGCGCGCAACTCCAGCCGCTCCGCCGCCACCACGATACCCACCGCGCCCCCCAGCGACTGACCGTAGCCGAACAGTGGCAATTCGCCGGCCTCCGGCCGCTGGGCGGCGAACGTCACGGCCGCGTGCCCATCACGGATCGTACCGCGCCGTGAAACGGTCCCCTCCGACCGGCCGAAGCCGCGGTAATCGAAAAGTAGCACATGGTAACCGGCGTGCGGCAGCCACTCGATCAGCCCCACATGGGCGGTGACGTTGGCCGCGTTTCCATGAAAGTGCACGACGATGCCGCGCGGCGGTCCCTGGGCAAACAGCCACCAGCCGTGCAACCGCACGCCGTCGTCGGTCTCGAAGAACACGTCCTCGTGCCGCAGGCCGAAGTCGGTGGGATGGTCGTACTGCTCGCGGCTGGGGTAGTAGAAGAGGTGCCGGTCGAATCCCACGGTACGACTGTAGAGCAGAACCAGCAGGAGGACCACTCCGCGCACCAGCCAGCGGCGCAGGGACCTTTGCCGCAATCGGCGGCGGCGCGCAGCCCGTGATTCCGCCGGCGCTTCACCCGGTACGCCACCCCCGCCAGCTTCGCCGGACAGGCGGTCCCGCCAGGTTGGCCAACGCAAGCTCCCCATGGCCGCACTCCCACAGGACTCCCGGACGCGGAAGACACCTTGGCATGGTAACATACACGCGCTGGGCCGGCGGGCGGCACGCCGCATGGGTAGGCGCGCGTTCGAACAAGCAGGGCTGACAGCCCCGGTTGTACCGCCGCTACCCGTGCAACCGCCAGGTACCCAGCGCTACGATGTCCCCGCAAGGGTCCACAGGACAAACTATCCCCACAGTGAGCTATCCATGCCCCATGAACTCTCGGAACCGCAGATCGCCCATTATCACGAGCACGGCTATGTCATGACCGGCGGCCTCTTCCGCTCGGCCGAGCTTGACGAGATGGAACGCGAGCTCGATGCCCTCGTAGAACGGCGCCTCCGCAACGCCGCGAACATCGATGCCACCTGGGCCGGCGACTGGAAAGCCGGGCAGCCGAAAACCGAGATTCTGCACACCCACGACGTCCAGACTTACTCCGCCGCGTGGGCGCGTTTTCTCCTCCACGAACGCCTCACCGGCGCCCTCGCGGACCTGCTCGGCCCCAATGTCGCTTTGCATCACTCGAAGGCCTTCATCAAGCCGCCGGAGCGCGGCTCCGCCTTCCCGATGCATCAGGACTATCCGTACTTCCCCCATACCCTCGGCACGATGATGGCCGCGATTCTGCACCTCTCCGACGCCACCGAGGAGATGGGTTGCTTCCGCGTCTACCCCGGCACACACAAGCTCGGCCCGCTGCCGATCATGGACGAGCGCCAGGCCTACGTCGATCCCGCCCAGTGGCCGATCGCCGGTGCGACTCCCCTGCCCGCCCGACGCGGCGACGTGGTTTTCTTCAACTACCTGCTGGTTCACGGTTCGGATATCAACCGCTCCCCCCGCACCCGCAAGACGGCACTCATTCAGGTCCGTGACCCGGCCGACCAGATGACCGTGCAGCGCCACGATAACTCGCACGCGCTCGGCCTCATGTTGCGCGGCGTGAACCCCTTGGCCCATGGCGAAGCCCTCGCCACCGGCTCCGGCCTGTAGCCCCCGCCTCGGCGGCTACTCCGCGTGCGGGTCGCGGTGCACAATCTGCCCGCTCTTGATGACCGCCCGCACCCGCGGTCGTCCGGCGGTGTAGAACCACTGCGCCAAGGTTGGCGCTGCGAGGACCACCACGTCCGCATCGTAGCCGGGGACTAGTGCGCCGGTGCGCCAGTGGACATCCAGCGCTGCGGCCGCGTTGGCCGTGCAGGCCACCAGCACCTCGAGCGGTTGCATCCGGAGCTGGCAGCAGGCGATGGTCATGATCCAGGGAAGCGACTCCAGCATGCACGAGCCGGGGTTGAAGTCCGTGGCCAACGCAACCGCCAGCCCGGCATCCATGAGTCGACGTGCGTCGCAGTGCGGAATGCCGAGGAAGAATGATGTGCCCGGCAGCACCACCGCAATGGTGCCGGCTGTCCGCAGCGCCGCGATGCCATCCTCGTCGATGCACTCCAGGTGATCGGCGGAGATTGCGCCAACCTCGCCGGCCAGGCGCGTAGCGCCGATTGGGGCGAGCTCGTCAGCATGAAGCTTGGGGCGCAGCCCAGCCTGCGCAGCACGGATCAGGTAGCGGCGGGACTGGGAAACATCGAACGCGCCGCGGTCACAGAACACATCGCAGAAGCGGGCCAGACTGCGGCCGGCGATTTCGGCGAGCAGCTCGGGGGCACTCATGCGCTCGATGTATTCGTCAGCCCGGCCATCGAACTCAGCAGGGACGGCGTGGGCGCCGAGGTACGTGGCGTCGAGATCCTGCGGGGTCTGCTGATCGAGCAGACGAATGGCCTCGAGCTGCTTCAGCTCATCCTCCGGCGTAAGCCCGTAGCCGCTCTTGCACTCCACCCGCGTGACACCGCAAGCGAGCATACGGCGCAGCCGCGGCTGATTTTCCGCAACCAGATCGGCCACGCTTGCGCGCCGCACCGCCTGCGTGGTCGTGCGAATGCCGCCGCCGGCCTGCATGATCTGCAGGTAGCTCTCGCCGGCAACGCGCCGGACAAACTCGCCACTGCGTTCGCCCGCAAAGGGAATGTGGGTGTGGGGGTCGATCAGTCCCGGGATGACGCAGCCGCCCTCTGCCGAGAGAGTCGCCACACCCTCGTCGAGTGGGGCGTCCGTTTGTGCGCCGAGCCACGCGATCTTGCCGTCGCGGATCAACAGCGCAGCGTTCCGCAGGAGGGGGACCGCGCCCATGGCCGCGCCCATGAGCGGCCCCGGCGGGACGGCGACCAATTCGCCGATGTCGGTGATCAACAGACTGCGGTCTACCGGCTTGACGATGGACATGCGGATCTCCCGGTACCCGGGTCCAGCGGCACGCGCGCAGTTGGCGCGCCGTACTCACCCGGTATGATACCATCCGGAGCTTGAGATACGGTGTCGGGCGGAGACCCGCTCGGCTGCCGCACGCATCTCCGGACCTTTGCCAACACCTCATTTCGGAGCCAGCCATGCGAAGCGATCACCCGCGCGGCGTCGGAATTGCAGTACTCCTCTCGACCGTGGCCCTGCTCGGCTCGGGTTGCATCTGGTACGGCGTAGATGATGTTCGGCCCGGTGACACGGATCCGCCGCCGCCACCACCACCGGTCAACCTCATCCTCGTGAACAGTACGGCATTTCCGCTCGATCCGGAGGTGTTCTCGGCGGCCGCAACCATCGGCCCCGGCGGCTTATTCAACGCCGCAAACAAACTGACGGAATTCGGCGTCGGATTGCGCGGTGTCCTGCTCGCGAATACCACGGCGGAGATCGCAGTGGACTGCGGGAGCGTGCTGATCGGTACCGTCGGCGGCGCCTATGGAAACGACCTCAATGACCCCGACGGCACCGGGCAGCCCTACATCCTGCAGCAGGGTGTGAACTTCGCCTGTGGCGACACGATCGTGCTGACGTTCACCACGCGCACCGACGGCTCACTGGTCACGACACTGACGGTCGTACCCGCGGAGCCGGCCGCGGCAGAATAAGCCCGGCGCACTGCACGAGGTTGAGGTTGTGGCGTGGGCTCAGGAAACCTTCGCCCCGGGCGCTATCGGGCGCTCGGGCGCAAGCAGAATGACTTCGCGGTGATCCGGACCGGAAGCGGCCAGCAGCATGCCTTGACTCTCGAGGCCGCGCATGGTGCGCGGAGCGAGGTTGGCGACCACGACAATCTGACGGCCGACGAGTTGTTCCGGGGGGTAATGCGCGCGAATGCCGGCCAGGATCTGGCGCTTCTCACTGCCGAGGTTGACCTGCAACACGAGCAACTTGTCGGCAGCCGGATGGGGTTCGGCCTGCTCGATGGTCGCAATACGCAGGTCGAGTTTTGCAAAATCGTCATAGGCAATCTGGGCGGGGGCGTCGGCCATGGGGCAGCTCCGTGAGGAGTGTGCGGCGAACTCAGGGAAACCGCAAGACGCGGCTGCGGGCATAGAAAGTGCGCAGATACTCCTCGTATTCCTGCGCGACGGTATCGAGATCTTCGCTGATGAAACTGCGAAACAGGGCTTCACCATAACCGAACTGCGGTCGGTCGGACCAGATGTGCGCGGTGCGCGCGCGCCGCTCGAGATCGGGTTCGCCGAGCGCCGCCAGCAGCGCCAGGAAGCGGTCAGCGTACTTTCCATCCATCCCTTCCTGGAGGAACATCACGAGCGCCCAAACCTGCGCGTAGTAGGCCCGTACATCCTTGGAGTCCCCCTGCACCACGACGCCCGGGTTGGTCTCGAGCAGGTAACGCAATGGGTGGAGTTGCTGCGCGGAGACCGCTTCGAGCAAGGCATTGCGCCGCGCGGGATTGAAGCGTGGGTCAAAGGCCTTGAGCCGAGTGCGCGTCCAGCGCTGCCCTTCGCAATAGACGGCGAGTCCTTCATTCAGCCAGGCCGGCACCCGTGGCTGCACGTGCAGGTGCAGATACTGGTGCCAGCCCTCGTGCGACAGCAGCGGAAAGGTGGTGGCGTGCGTGGTGTACTCGATGACGGTAACCCCGTTCTCCGAGAAGCCGCCATTCCGCACGTTGAGGTAGATCCGGGCCCGCTCACCGGTCAGCCGGCGCGTGAAGGTCTCCCACTCATCGCGCGCCGCAAACAGGAATACCGGCATCCGCCGGGTGTGGTCACGCCCCGGTGGCACGATGCTCTGATACTGCGCATACGCGGCCTCGACGAAGTCCGGAATCGCGGCCAGCAGCGTTTCGTCGCGCAGCGTCGTGTAGACCTCGTAATGCTCCGTCACCAGCTTGGTCCCGGCGCGGCCACCGAAGTTCCACTCGCTCTGGGTGTATTGCACCGCCGGCCGCTGCCCGCCAACACACCCCGCCAAGCCCAGCACCAGGCCGCCGAGGACGCTGGCCGCTCGTGTCCGCAGTCGCAGCATTCGCATCACGTCAACTCCACCTGTCCGCGCCCGCGCCGTACACGCCCGATCAGGTACGGTGTTTCACCCGCTCGCTCGAGCCGCCGCAGCACCGCCGCCGCCGACCCGGGCCGCACAGCCAGCACCAGCCCGATCCCCATGTTGAAGACCCGATACATCTCTTCTTCGGCCACCCCGCGGTGTTGCAATAAGCCGAAGATCGGTGGCACCGGCCAGGCGCCCCGCCGCAGGATTGCATCACAGTCGTCCGGCAGCATGCGCGGCACATTGCCCGGCAAGCCCCCACCGGTGATATGCGCCAGCCCCACGATCTTCGGCCGGTTGCGATACGCCCGCAACGCCGCAAGCACGGGCTGTACGTAGATCCGCGTCGGGCGCAGGAGTGCTTCGAGGATACTCTCACCCAGGGCGCGGTTGGGCTTCTGCCACTCTGCGGCCGGGCCATGCAGCAGGAGTTTGCGCGCCAAGGCATAACCGTTGGAATGCAAACCGCTCGACGGCAAACCGATGAGTTGATCACCGGGGTGAACATCGGCGCGGCTCAGCATGCGGGCCCGCTCGACCACGCCCACCGCGAAGCCGGCGAGGTCGAAATGCCCGCGGCGGTACAGGTCCGGCATTTCGGCGGTTTCTCCCCCGAGCAATGCACAGCGGGCCTGCTCGCAGCCGGTGGCTACGCCTTCGATGAGCATGGCGACTTGCGCAGGCACCAACCGGTGGATCGCGATGTAGTCGAGAAAGAAAAGCGGCTCCGCCCCGCAGCACAGCAGGTCGTTGACACTCATCGCAACCAGGTCGATGCCCACCGTGTCCAGTCGCTTGGCCTTCTGAGCGACCAGCACCTTGCTACCCACCCCATCGGTACAACCCACCAACACCGGCTCGCGATAATTCCGGGCAAACAGCTTCTCGTCGTAATCGAGGCGGAACAAGCCGGCGAATGCCCCGTGGCTCGGCAGTACGCGCGGGCTGTACGTCCGCCGTACGGCTGGGCCGATCCGGTCTTCCATGGCGTCGGCAGCGTCGAGACTGACGCCGGCTTGAGCGTAGGTCACAGGAGGGGTCTTTTGACGTCGGGGTCGCTGGCTCACGCTGAAATCGCCCAATCGTACCGCGGGCTCTCCACAATGACGGCGTACATGCCGTGCACCGCCCACTTGCCCGTCTTACCCGAAAACGGGCCCGGCCTCCAGCACAGTCGGAGGGCGGACCTGGGAACTACGTTTGAGCAAAGTGCCACGGCGCATGCGGCCGACGATTGCCGAAATCCGGTGCCGCCCCTTATTATGCCGCCCGCCCTACACCCCTAGGAGGTTGGACCCCCGATGAGTACCCCGCAGCCGCAATACCACCGTATTGTTCTCAAGATCAGCGGGGAGGGGTTTTGCCCGCCCGGGGGCTTCGGTCTCCACCGCGAGCCGCTCGACCGGGTGGCCGCCGAAATCGCCGACGTCGCAAAACTCGGCGTGCAGGTCGGCGTCGTCTGCGGCGGCGGTAATTTCCTCCGCGGCGCCCGCTTCGCCGACGAGCTCGGCATCGACCGCGCCACGGCTGATTACATGGGCATGCTCGGAACCGTCTTGAATGCGCTCGCGCTGCAGGAGGCCCTGGAACGCTTCGGCCAGCCCGCGCGTGTTCAGAGCGCCCTTGCGATCGCGCGTGTCGGCGAGCCGTTTGACCGGCAACGGTGCCTCCGTCACCTGGAATCCGGGCGTGTCGTACTGCTCGCCGCGGGGACCGGCAATCCGCACGTGACGACGGATTCCTGTGCGGCGATGCGGGCCATCGAGCTGCGGGCGGATATCCTGCTGAAAGGGACCAAAGTGGACGGTGTGTACACGGCCGACCCACACCGTGACGCAAATGCTAAACTATACGAATACGTAACTTATGATGAAGTGATCCATGGACGCCTCCGCGTGATGGACATCAGCGCCACCGACCTCTGCGAGCAATACAACCTCCCCGCCATCGTCTTCAACCTGTTCGACCACGGGGCACTGCGGCGGGTCGTGCTCGGCGAGACGCTCGGCACGCGCATGGGGCCCCCGCGATGACGGCCGCAGCCGCCCGCCGGTCGGGACTGCGCGACCCGCACCAGTGGTATCTCTGGCTGACGGGGTTGATCGGGAGCCGTTACGACGGCCTGCGGAACTTCCATGTGGTGACCCCTGGCGTGCTGCTGCGCGCCGGCCAGCCGCACGTACGTGATCTGGACCAAATACGTGCCGAGCATGGGCTGCGTACGATCGTGTGCGCGCGGGGTGGAACGCGGCACCCTCTGCGGGGGCGCTGGTTTGGCAAGGAACGGGCGTGGTGCGCGCGGCATGGGGTCCGGTTCGAGCACATGCCGTTTTCCGACGCGGATGTCCCACCGGCGGTCGTTTTCGATCAGTTTCTTGACCTACTCGCCCAACCGGAATCCCGCCCGGTGCTCGTGCACTGTGAGCAGGGGTTCCATCGGACCGGCATCCTCTGCGCGGCGCACCGGATTCGGAATGAGGGTTGGGAGCTCGATCGGGCGCTGGCGGAGCTACAATTCCTTGGTTTCGAAATTGAACGCCCCAAGCGCAGACTGTTGCTGGATGCGCTTCTGAAGTGGGCTGGTGGTGGAGAAGGCAGCCATGTCCGTCGACCGTTGTGATTCCGAAAGCGGAGAACTCCGGGGTAGATGCCCCTGTTCCGGAAACCCGGACCACTGTTTCTCGCGCGGAATGGATTATGCCCGACGACTGGGTCGCTATTACGACATCTCACCACCAATCAGTTCGGACCTCGCCACCTGGCCGGGAGACGTACCGTTCCACAGCGACGTGCAGCGGCAAGACACCGCCGGGGTACAGATAACGACCTCGACGCTGCATCTGACGGCGCACCTCGGGGCGCACGCGGACGCGCCGAGCCACTACGATGCCGAGGGGCTGGACATCGACGAGTGCGATCTCGATGCCTATCTCGGTCCGTGCCAGGTGATTCACGTCGAAGTGCCGCGCGGGGCCTTGGTGACTCCTGCGATGATCCTCGAGCCCGTGCTCGTGCCGCGCGTGCTCATCGGCACCGCCACGCATCCGACGACGGAGCGTTTCAACGAGGATTTCGCGGGCTTGTCGGTCGAATTGATCGACGGTCTACGCGCAGCCGGGGTAACGCTGATCGGGGTGGACACGCCGAGTGTGGATCGCTTCCAGGACGCGGATTTACCCGCGCATCGGCGCATTGCGGCGCAGGACATGCGGATACTCGAAGGCCTGGTACTGAGCGCGGTCCCCGCCGGCGTATACGAGCTGATCGCGTTGCCGCTGAAGCTGGTGGGATGCGACGGCAGCCCGGTACGGGCGATCCTGCGAACGATCGAACTGGAGTGACCGCGCAGGTACGCCCGGCATACCCGCCCCGGAAGACATCGACACCTCACCGACACCCCTATGTCTCTCTGCAGGCCTGGCGCTGTCGGAAGTACCACAAGTCTCACGGCATCTAACTACCCCTCCAGCCGACCAAGCCGTTGTTTTGATTGAAAGGGGTGCAGGAAAACCACCGGCGGGGGCTCGCGATCGCGGGGGATGCCCTTGCAACCCTTCCCGGTTAGAGTGCTTGCAATCGTGCGGCGTGCATTGAACAGCAGCGGGCTACGTGTCGCGAGACGCAAGCGGTGTGCGCCGACGAGAACATCTCATCGGAGAATCCCATGCGGACTTACTTCGCTACTGCCGTGCTCCTGCTCATCTGGATAGGTACCGGCTGCGCCAGCAACTCGATCGTCGGTCATGCCGGCCAGCACAAGGGGCGTTTTAACGGGGACGTGGGCATCAGCGGCAACGGGAACACCGTCATCATCGAAAAAGGTTCCAACGTACCGAAGCTCTCCGTCGTCGGCGACGCAAGCACCGTGTTCGTCGAAGATGGCGCCGTGGTGTGGAAGATTGAGTTCTTCGGCAACGGGAACACCGTCTCGATCGTCGAGGATCTCGACGTGTCCGTGGCCGCCCTGGGGACCAACAAGGTGGTCCGTCGTCCACCGGGAGTAGCCGCGCCGACTCCACCGCTCGGCCCGGACGGCACACCCGAGTAGCGGCCCCTCTACCACGAAGAGGAACGTACAGTCGCGCCGGTCCGCGCCACCCCGCTTAGGTTCGCTGCACCTGCGCCGCCCGCACCTCGGACGCCGTGGCCACCGCCGTGCCATGCTTCTTCGCGAAGTACATGGCCACATCGGCCAGCTTCAGCAGGTCCGACCACTCGGCCGCCTTGTCCTGCTGCCGCTCGGCGACCCCCAGAGAAAGTGCGGCCGCGGGCTGCGGGCCGCGCAGCGCCCGCACGTGCTGCGCGAACAGGGCCGCCAACCGGCGGGCCAAGTCAGCCGCCACGGGTGCGGCCGTATCCGGCAGCAGCGCCACGAACTCGTCCCCACCATATCGAAACGTGCGACATGGCACGGTGTGGAGCGTCGCGCGGATCAGATTGCCCAGGAAAGTCAGCAGGCGATCTCCGGCAACATGGCCGAGCGCATCGTTGTGCTGCTTGAAATGGTCCACGTCGATGAGAATCAGCGCCAGGCGCCGATCCGCGATCCGGGCTTGCTCAAACAACGGCGGCACTTCTCGCTCGAATGCGGCCCGGCTCTCAACCCCTGTCAGCACGTCCGTACCAGCATCGCGCTCCGCTTTCTGCTGCGCACGCTGCGCGGCACGCGTCCGCGCTGCGACCTGGCCATCCACGGTCTCACGCAATTCATCGGCCTCACGCCGGAACTGCCGTACTTCGCGCTGCAACTGGCTCACCGTTTGAACCACGCCGGTCAGCTCTTCTGGCGTAGATGCTCCCAGCGCGCGCAGGTCCGCCGTCAGCCCGCCGGCCTGCCGGGAGAGCACCTGCAACGGACGTTCTATCGCCCAGCGGAGCCACGCGAACGCCAAAACCAGACCCAGGACGCCAATTCCCGCGGCGACCGCCTGGAGGAGGCGCCTTGGATCGGAGCCGGAAGCGCGCGATGCGCCCGCCGCTTGCCCGTGATCGACGACGAGTGCGAGGACGGTACCCGCGGGCTGTGGCCAGGTGCAGAGTTCAAAGCGTTGTGAGGCCATGCCATCGAGGCGCAGGGCTCTGCGGGTTGGGACCGTAGCGGTGCGATCAATTTGCCCGTGGAGCACCGCTGTAGGCACCGCGAGTCGACGCCGAAACTCGTAGCCCTGGCCATCCGGTCCAAGTACGGCCGCCCAGCGCAAGGTGTCTGCTTGGGCCAGGACGGGGCTGAGCCAGTCTTCGGTAAGCGTTTCGGCGGGGGCTGTTCCCAGTCGCTCGGCGAGCAACGTGACCAGCGCGGCCGTGGCAATCGAATCCTGCGCGGGTGGTGAGGGCGAACCGCGCGCCAGCAGCCATACGGGTAAGCCCACGGCCACGCCAACGAGCACGATCAGAATGAGGCCGCGTGCCCCCATGCTGCGCGGTGGTCGCCAACGGAATGTACGCTCGGCCCTGGGCACATCGGGGGTATCGGTTACCGGGGTGGTAGGCGTGAACCCACAGAGTTACGGCCGATAAAGGACGGACGCGGTGCGGTGGTATAGCGGACATCCTGACTGGTGAAAGCCCGGGACCGGTCGGGGCAACGTCAAACACGCTGTCGTACGCAGTCGCGAATGACGAGTAGCTCCTTCATCAGGTCACCCACCGGCTGTGCGTGGTCTGTATTGCCGAAAGCGTCGTAGAGTCGGCGGTACAGGCCATACAGCTCGTTGTAGACGGTGTGGGCACGGCGTTCGGGCCGGTAGACCGTCGGTCGCGTCCCAGTGAGCTTCTTCTGGGCCTGCGCAAAGGAAGCGAAGCCACCGCGGCGTTTACCCGCTGCCACCGCCCCGCAGATGGCCGCCCCCAGCGCGCAGGCCTGGGAAGAGCGCGCGATCTTCATCGGCCGGCCAGTCACATCCGCATAGATTTGCATGATCAGCGGATTTTTGTCGGCAATGCCGCCGCAATTCACGACCTCACGGACTTGCACGCCGTATTCCTCTAAGCGTTCCATGATCGCGCGCGCACCAAAGGCCGTGGCCTCGATCAGCGCGCGATAGGTCTCCGCAGGCGTCGTGTGCAGGGTTTGACCGACCAGCAGACCTGTCAGACGCACATCAACGAGCGTGCAGCGATTACCGTTATTCCAGTCCAGCGCGAGCAGGCCGGACTCCCCGGGGCGAAGCGTGGCCGCCTCTCTGGAGAGGGCTGCGTGACCGTCGCGCCGACGATCAAAATGGTGCACGAACCAGTGAAACAAGTCCCCGACGGCCGACTGCCCGGCCTCGATCCCCCAGTAGGCCGGCACGATCGAACCATCCGCGTAGCCGCACAGGCCCGGGATTTCAGGCGTACGTCCGCCTTGCTCGGTGATCATCATGTCGCACGAACTGGTGCCGATAATCTTCACGAGTGTGCCGGGGCGAATGCCTGCCCCGACGGCGCCGAGATGTGCGTCGATGGCTCCCACTGCGATCGGAATCCCCGCCGGTAACCCGAGTCGGCGGGCCCAGTCGGGCGCGAGGGTGCCGGCAACCTGGTCAGCGGTGAACGCCTGGTTGTAAAGCCGTGTGCGGAGGTCTGCCAGACGCGGATCAAGCCGCCCCAGGAGCTCCGCCGGCGGCAGGCCGAGCTTAGGGTGGAACATGGCCTTATGACCGGCGGCACAGATGCTGCGGGGCAACTTGCGCACATCGTCGCAACCCGTCAGCAGGGCGGGGATGTAGTCACACTGTTCGAGCCACGATGCGGCCGCGGCGAAGACCCGCGGGGCCGTGCGCAGGCAGTGCAGAATCTTGGACCAGAACCACTCGCTGCTGTATGCGCCGCCGCAGAGCAACAGGTATTCCGGCGCTTCGAGCCGCAGCAGCTCGGTAATCTCCTCGGCTTCAGCGTGGCTGGTGTGGTCCTTCCACAGCCACGCCGCGGCGTGCAGGTTCTTCGCGAATTCCGGCCGCAGGGCCAGCGCCCGACTGGTCGCATCCACCGGCAGCGGAGTGCTCCCCGTCGTGTCGATGCCGATGCCGATGATGCCCTCCGGCCGAAATGCCTTGTGCCGGTTGCCCATGCGGACGGCGGCCCGCACGGCGCGGGTGAGCGCCGCCGCCCAGTCGGCGGGACTCTGGCGTGCGAGCAGCGGATCGCGGGGGTCGAGCAGGACGCCCTGCGTGCCGCTTGGGTAGGGTGCTACCGCGGAGGCGACTTCCTCCCCGGAGCGCAAATCCACAAGCAGCGCGCGGGCGGAATTGGTTCCGAAATCGAGCCCGAGCGAGAACGTGGGCGTCGCGGGCATTGGGGGGGCTCCTCCGCAGCGCCACGCCGGCGGACCCGCCGCGGCGCTTCACCGGTCGCGCTACTGGGTCGCGGCTTCGTTCAACACGTGGTCTTCGACGTACAGCGGAACTTCGTCGGCAACGCCCAGCGCGATCGCATCCGACGGCCGGGCGTCCACTTCGACCAGCTCGCCGTGATGACGAATGACGAGCTTGGCGTAGAAAGTATGCTGCTGCAGGTCGTTGATGACGATTTTCTCGATTTCGCCGGAGAGCAACTCGATCGTGTTCGCGAGCAGGTCGTGGGTCATCGGTCGCTGCAACTGCACCCCGTTCACGCGCCGATCGATCGCGAGCGCTTCCGACAGACCGATGACGATCTGGAGCAGGCGGTTGCCATTCCGTTCCCGCAGCACGATCACCTGGTGATCATGCGACTCCGAGATACGGATCTGCGCGAGATCCATGCGAACTTCCATGACCATCGTCTCCGTGGCGCCCGGGCGAAGCTAGTCGGCGCTGTACGGGGTGTCAAGCTGGGGGCGCTTGGCGGTATTGTACGCATAGCGTGGGAATAACTGCGCGGCCACAGAACCGGAGCGTTCTGATGATCCCCAAGCTCGCACTCCTGATCCTCGTACCGACAACGGCGGTCCTCGTCACCCTCGCTCTGGGTGAACGCAGCCAGCGCGCCGATTTCGTGGTGGTCACGCTTGAACCGCGCACCCTCGACCCGCAGCGCCTCAGTTGGCTGCACGAAATCCAACTCGCCGCCGCCCTCTTCGAAGGACTCACCCGCTTGAATGCGGCAACGTTCGTGCCCGAGGCGGCCGTTGCCGAACAGTGGGAAGTCAGCCCCGACCGCCGTGAATTTACATTCCACCTGCGGCCCACCGCCCGCTGGTCCAACGGCGAACCCGTCACGGCCGAACATTTCCGCTTCGCCTGGTTGCGCGCCCTCGATCCGAAAGCCGAGGCAGCGTATGCCAATCTTTTCTTCGTGATCGACGGCGCGGAGGCCTATTACCGTTCACGCCTCGAGGATGCCACGACTTCCGCTCTCCCGGCCGAGACCGTCGGCATCGCGGTACTCGGCCCCCACACCCTGCGGATCACGCTGACGGCGCCGTGCGCGTACTTCCTTGACCTGACCTCCTTTATCGCCTTCGTACCGCTGCATCCGCCAACGCTCGAACGTTGGGCCTATCGTGACGGTCAGGTATTGCGCGGAACGCAACATCTCTGGCTGCGGCCGGAAAACATCGTCTGCAACGGGGCATTCGTGCTGCACGATTGGGCCTTCAAGGAGCGTGTCTGGCTGGAACGTAATCCGCACTACTGGGATACGGACACGATCGCCGTCGATACGATCGAAGGGACGATCATGGGAGACATGAATGCGGCCCTGATCGCCTACCGCACCGGCCGGGTAGATTTCGTGCGCGGTGTTGAACGGACAGTGGCACAAGCGCTGCTGGCGGAGCAGGCGGCCGGGCGTCGCAGCGACTTTCGCACCGGTGAACGTTTTGCGAGTTTCTTCTTTCGGGTAAACACAAAACGGCCACCATTCGACAATGTGGAACTGCGAAAGGCGTTGTCGCTGGCACTGGACCGCGACGCGATCTGCGCACACGTCATGGGCTTGGGGGAGCAGCCGGCGTACTCATTCGTACCGCGGGCGGCGATTCCGCTGATGGAGCGGAGTGGACCCGACGGTGGCGTGATCCACTACACCCCGCCGGAAGGTCTCGGGGCGGGCCTGACGCAGGCCGAGCGGGAAGTTCTGGCACGCGAGCACCTGGCCCGCAGCGGCTTGGGGATGGCGGTGGCGCGCCGGCCGATCGAACTGGCCTTCGCCGGCGGTGACGCGGAGCAGCGCCTGATCGCCGAGGCGGTGCAGTCCATGTGGGAGCGCGTGCTGGGGGTGCGCGTGAGTCTGCTGCAGATGGAAGGCAAGGTACTGACCACGAAGCTCCGTAACCTCGACTACGACGTCGCCCGGGCCACCTGGTTCGGGGACTACATGGACCCGAGTACGTTTCTCGAGCTCTTCACGACCCACAACGGTACAAATCTCACGGGGTGGAGTTTCGTCGCGTACGACGAACTGATCGCCGCGGCGGCCGTCGAGGGCGACAATCTGGAGCGGTTCCGGCTGCTGGCCGCAGCGGAGCGCATCCTCGTCGAAGACGCCCTGCCGATCCTGCCGCTGTTCTTTCGACAGGGAAACTATTTGCTTCAGCCACGGTTTGAGGGGGTCAACGACAACGTGCGGGATCTGCTGCAGATCCATCGCGTGCGCCCGGTCACACGGGAAGATTGAACCGCCGTGTGCAGGCCGTCAATCGTCCATGTATGGCGCCGGATCCTCTCGGCCCAACTCCGCGAACGCCGCGCGCCGCAGTCGGCAACTGTCGCAATGGCCACAGCCGCGGCCGGCCGCGTCCGGGTCATAGCAACTCCGCGTGAGGCCGTAATCGACGCTCAACGCGAGTCCGCACCGGATGATGTCACTCTTGCGCAGCGCGATCAGCGGGGTGTGGATGCGAACGTGTTGCCCCTCGACCCCGGCACGCGTAGCGAGATTGGCCATGTGCTCGAACGCTGTGATGTATTCCGGCCGACAGTCCGGGTAACCGCTGTAGTCGACGGCGTTCACACCGATGAAGATGTCGACCGCCTGGCGCACTTCGGCGAGTGCCAGGGCATAGGCGAGGAAGATCGTGTTGCGCGCCGGTACGTACGTGATGGGAATGTCTGTAGCGGCGAGGTCGCGGTCTTTCGGGACTGCGATCGGCGCCGTGAGAGCTGAACCGCCGAAGACGCGCAGGTCCATCTCCACGACCAGATGCTCCGTGTTGCCCTGAGCCACGGCCACCGCGCGGGCCGCAGCGATCTCGCCGGCGTGGCGCTGCCCGTAGCGGAAGCTCAGCGCGAGCGGTGTGAAGCCCTCCTGACGCGCCATCGCGAGCGTAGTAGCACTGTCGAGGCCACCGGAGAGAAGCACGATCGCGGGACGGCTTGAGGACATGCTTGCAGGAGAACTGCCGGGCGGTTCCACGGAAAGGGATCATGCGGCTCAAGGAATCGTGTGGCAGACCAAGCTCTCCCCCAGCGCACACCGCCCGAACTACAGGCACCACTCTGTAAACAGCGGACTCTGTTGCGCTGCCAACTACGCCCGGTTCGCGAGTCGCATCATCCGCGCCGTCGCGGGATCATCCGACATCAGCCGCAGCAACTCAAACAGGTACGACGTGAGCGGCGGCAGCGCGGGGAAACGCTCGCCGAGTTCCGCCCGCAGCCGGCTGTTATCGTACGCCACGTTCATATTCAGGAACGGCAGGTAGTTCCGCAGCGAGGCGAACAGCCGGCGGCGTTTTGGAGTACCGACATACTGCCGGTGGAGTTCGCGATTCCATTGCTTCGGCGAGATCAGTCGCAACGGCTGGGGCCGCTGGTAGAAACGATCCAGCACGCGGGCCATCTCCGCGTAGTTGGATGTCCCGACGTTGCCGGCCGAAATGTGGTAACAGTCATACTTCCGCGCACGCAACTGCAGCAGCCGGACAATACTGTCCACCACGTACTGCACGGGCACGGCATCCGGCCGCGCCACCGGGTCGATCGGCACGGCTTCGAATTCGGCCAGCAGCGGTACGAACTGGAGAATCGCGCGCGCGAAGCCCGAATCCGGCACACCCGCGCTGAGGACAACCGACGGCCGCACCGTCAGAACCGGCAGGCCGCTTGTGTTGAACAGCTCCTCCGCCACTGCCTTGGAGCGGGTGTACTCGTTGTGATGGTCGCTCGCCGACGCCTCTTCTTCCGAGAGGCAGGCATCGGCGACCACGCCGCTGACGTACGCCGTGCTGATGCAGACCAGCAGTGGTTCACGCTGGCACGTGCGCGTGAAATCGATAATGTTCCGCGCACCAGCGATGTTCGTCTTGCGGCAGGCCGCAGCGCGAATGAAGGACGTCTCGGCCGCGCTGTGGATGATGATGTCCGCTTCGCGGCAGATCTCCTCATAAGCACTGTCGGAGAGGCCCAACCGTTCGATCGTAATATCCCCTGCCACCGCCCGTACGCCCAGATTAGCCGCGGCTGCCGGGTCGACACCCGACCGCCGCAGACGCTCACCCAGGCGCAGAGCTGGCCCGGCCTCCGGCGTCGGGCGCGCGAGCGCCCACACCTTCCCCACCGGTTGTGTGATCAACGTCCGCACCAGTTCACCGCCGATGAGACCGGTGGCGCCGGTGATGAGGACGTTCGACCCAGCTTCAAGCACTCGCGACTCCTACTGGAACATTCCGCTCCGACCGCGCCAAGCCCTTATAACGCGAATGGGACCAAGACCGCAAGAGAGGGCCCGGCCAGCACCCCCCGGGCCGCCCAAATTCTAACGGCTCTGGGACTTTTTGACGCCCCCTCGCCGCAGGAAATTGGGTTGTTTCGATCACGCAGCGCCAAGCTACGATCTTAAACACCCCCGATTAAGCTCCATTGTATCACGGCGAGGTGTGACAGTCTAGGTCGCTACCAGCAGGGCTCTCACGACCCCACCGCCACATGCTACACTGCTCGACCGCCGGCGTCAGAATGCGCCGGGCATGGGCGGGCGAGGATTCAGCGGCGCCATCGAATACTCCCACCACTCTCGGGATTCCTCATGCAGCGACGAATATGCGATCTGACCGGACAGGGCTGGCGACTCTGGCTCGATCCCACTGCCCCATGGCAAGACGACAAGCTCTACCTGCCCCCCGTAGACGTGTGTGTCCTCCCGGCCCGACCACCCACAGGGGGTTGGCATGTGCTCGAGAGCGGCCGATCCATAAGTGTTCCGGGAACGGTTGAGGAACATGTGTGGGACGAGCTGGTTGGGGATTATTGCGGGGTTTCGTGGTGGGTGCGCGACTTTGAAATACCTACGGACTGGGTCCATCATCACCTCCACCTTTGCTTCGAAGCGGTGCGGATGCGGGCCGAAGTTTTTCTGAATGAGAAGCTGGTCGGCTACGACCTTGTCGGACAGACTCCGTTCGAAGTCGATATCACGGATCGGGTTCGCCCGGGCATCAATCGACTCGCAGTTCGCGTAACCGATCCCGGAGGAAATTTCTCCTGGGAAGATTTCGATACGTTCGCTTGGGGTGGATACCGGGTCCCTGCCAGCCACGGATTTGGTGGCGTCACCGGGGGTGTGCAGCTACTCGCATTGCCAGCCATTCATGTTGCCGACGTATTCGTTCGTAACACCGCCGCAGTAACAACCGTTACACTCGCGATCACACTTCGAAATACCTCCGCGGAGGCCGCCCTGGTCCGACCGATCGTGAGAATCACTCCCGTGGCCGGGGGGGACCCCGTAACGGTGGCGGAACTGACCGCCATTGCTGTGCCGCCCGGTGAGCATGGGATTATTCATTCCTTGAGTGTTCCGGCTGCCCGCCCCTGGTCGCCGGCCGATCCGGCACTTTACCACTGCGACGTTACCCTGCACTCCGGCTCTACCGCCGCGACACCGCCCGTCGACACCCATCGCACACGCTTTGGTTTCCGATGGTTTACGCCTGAAGGCATCGGAAAACATGCCACGTTGCGTCTTAACGGTCGTAGAATCGTGCTCCGCAGCGCGATCAGTTGGAGCTTCTGGCCGCGCACCGGCAGTGTTCCCACGCCCCAGCATATCGAGCGTCACCTGTGCGCCGCCCGCACGCTCGGGCTCAACATGTTGAACTTCCACCGTGCCATCGGTGACCCGCGGATTCTCGACCGCGCCGACGAGCTGGGCCTCCTGTACTACGCCGAACCGGGTGGCTACTGGTGCCGCGGGGGGGACGCGTTCAGCTTCCGCTGGGCCCGGGAGCAACTCCTCCGCATGATCCGGCGGGATCGCAACCATCCCGCACTGGTGATCTACAACCTGATCAACGAACAGGAATGGGCGCCGCACGAGCGGCACGATTTCGACCTGACACTGGCGCAGGCCGCCGACCCCACACGCATCATCACCTACACTTCCGGCTGGAACACTCCGGGGGATGATCCGAAGAAGCTCCATGTGCGTCCCGGCGATCCACGGCCCTACCTTTACGGCTGGACCGACGAGCACCATGCCGCCGGCCCCGGCGTGCAGTGTGATGAGTTCTACCGCGCTCCCGACGACTACCGGTTGCGCACGACGAACGCCGGGGAAATTGTGTTCTGGGGCGAAGATGGAGCGATCGCGACACCGCCCCAACTCGAGCGGATCCGGGCGGAGCTCGAGCACGGCACCAACGGGTGGGACGGCGCCGCATACCGCGCGTGGCACGCGGGTTGGGCTGCCGCTTTCGCCGAACAGCGCTGGGACGAAGCATTCCCCACGCTCGACGACCTCGCCCGCGCCTGCGGTAACGTCGCGTATCACTACCAGGGCCGCACCATCGAGAACGTACGCCTCGGAAACCTGACAGACGGTTACGTCGTGAACGGCTGGGAGTCGCAGCCGCGCGAGAACCACTCCGGTATTGTCGATGAATTCCGCCACTTCAAGGGCGATCCCGCCATCCTGGCCCATTACAACCAGCCGCTCTATCTCGCCGTGAAACTGCGTCAGCGTGTCGGACATGCTCCGCTCAGTGCAATTGTGGACGTACACCTCATCAACGAGATCGATCTGCGCGGCCCGGCGCGGTTACGTGTTGTCATCACAGATTCCCACGGCCGGACCACGTCGGTACTCACTCGCGAGGTCACCGTACGCGGCGGCGACACCTTCGGCGAACCGCTCGCACTGGGAATCGCACTCCCCCCCGCGACGGTACCCGGTACACATCGGGTAGAGGCCTGGCTCGCACAAGATGGTCAGGACCGTGCCACCGGATTCGACGAATTGTTTGTGGTCGATTGGCGCAGCCAGCCGATCTCACGTCGCGGCGCAGTCTTGGGCACAGGGCTCACGATTACCACCTTCCTCCAGCAGGCCCGGCAAGTCGAACTGCCTCTGCTGGCGCAGGCGGCCTCTGCGCAGGACGGATTGGATTACCTGGTCATCGAGGGCTGCGACCCGTTGCCGCGCGCCGTCGTGCCGACGCTGTGCCTGCACCCCCGCAGCGGAGCACGTACCGGCCTGACCGGCGAGTACTTCCGCGGCCGCAACTTCGACACGCCGATTTTTCGCCGCGTCGACCCGACGATCGACTTTCTCTGGCCCCAGGGACCCGATCCGGCCATCGGACCCGTCGATTTCAGCATCTGTTGGCAGGGTCGGCTGCGGGCCCCGACGACCGGGACTTACATCCTGCACCTCTCACACGACGACGGTGCGCGGCTCTGGCTCGATGGCGAATTGTTGATCGACGAATGGACGCCTTACGAAACCTGGTCCGTGCCGCGCAAGCTGACGAGTTCAACCCGGGCGCTCGAACTGGTGGCCGGTCGGGACTACGAACTACAGATCGACTTCTACCAGCAACCACTGCCGTGGCGCGCCCTGATCAAGCTGGAGTGGACGACCCCAGACCTCGTCGCCGGCGCCGCTCCGGCAGTCCGCGAGGTGCTGCGGCGCGTACACGATGAGGGTGTGACAGCCCTGATCTTCAGCCACGCCCCCGAGTGGGCCCAGGTGCTCGCATCGGCGGGTGCGCTCGTCTATGAGGACTGGCTCCAGGGCGGCCTGTATTGGCTCGGCAGTAACTTCGTCGTTCGGGATCATCCCGTGCTGGCGGGCCTGCCGGTGAATACAGCGATGAACTGGGAGTACCAGGAATTCGCCCGTTACGAATCGCAGCGGACCGGCCTGGTGGTGCATCCCAAAGGTAACAAGGAGAACATGACCACGCTGGTCGGCATGGTGACAGGACACCAGCCCACGCTAGCCGGAGCGCTCACGGTCGTTCGGCACGGTGCGGGGTGCTTCGTGTTGTCGACGCTCGATTTCGCGCGGTGCCTGCTGGAGGATCGCGGACCCGCTGAGGTCCCGCGGAAGCTGCTGTGCAATCTGCTGACGTGGGCGACACGGCAAATGTAGCGGCATTCACCGCGCAGCGTGCCGGACACCGTCCGGAGTCGCCCACCACACTTCGGGGGAACGGGGGGGAACGGAATAGATCGGTCGTCGATCTTACCAGTGACCCCAGTCTCCGACGCGCGCCACGATGAAGTACAAGACCAGATTCGTCATGCCGTGCATCAGAACAAGGCAGAGCAGACTGCGCGTCCAGTAGAAGAACAGGTTGAACGCCATCCAGCACAGGATGCTCACGGCCCAGTTGTCGGGATGCTGCAGAGTCGACAGCAGCGCAGTGCCCAGGAACGAGAACCAGGTGAACTTCCCAAACGGGATTTTCTCAAACCCGTTCCAGTCCACCAGTGCCCGCAGCAGGAAGCCGCGCCAGAAGATCTCCTCCACCACCGGTACGGTGATCACCGCCACCAGCAGTCGCAGCGCCCACGTCGTATTGAAGAACTTGTCCGCCCCCAGAACCAGCCGCGGGTCCACGATCTCCTTCTCGCCCGGCATCAAGGGCAGCCGCCCTCCGAGCCCCAGGTCATCAAACAGCGTCTGTCCGGCCACCCACCCCCACGCCAACACCGCCCCACCCACAATCGCGATCGGCCAATGCGGGCGACCCCAGGGCGGCAGGAACGCTCGCAGCCGCCAAACCAGCACCAGCGGTAAAACTCCTCGCAGGGCGATCACCCACGGCACCCACTCCCGCGGGACCATCGGCACCAGCCCGAGGAGCAGGATATAAAGCATCAGTGGGGCGATCAGGACGAGGTCCGGCCGTCCGGCCGCCAAGGCATCGAACCGTGCGTCCCAACCTCCCGCCGTCTTCACCGCCGGTCCGGCCATCGTGATCTCCGTCCCAAACTTCGGGCTTCCGACGGGGCACTATAACCGCGACTGCGGGGGCGCGGCACGGGCCGTCGCAACGACACCGACCGACCCACGCGGGTGGCGGCGGGCATGGTGTGAAAACCGTGAAACGCGGTCAGCCCGCCCGGCGGGCTCGATACTTGGGTGAGGCCTGTGGAGCCCGCCCGGTGGCTTGCTGGCCGCCCGGGCTTCGCGTAGATTCGCAACGCATATGGGGGGGCGATCGAAAGGACCACACGTGCCAGAGGACAGTGCGGGATTCCTGCGACAGCACCATTTTCTACTGCGGCGGCTGCACTCACTGACCGGTCTCGTCCCGGTCGGCATCTTCCTGATCAACCACCTGCTCACGAATTCCACCGCCTTCTTGGGCGCGCAGCATTTTGACGAGCACGTCGCGTGGATTCACGCGATGCCGTGGCTGCTGGCCATCGAGATCTTTGGAATCTTTCTCCCGCTCGCGTTCCACGCGGGCTACGGCGTGGTCATCGCGCTGCAAGGCCGGCCGAACACGCGACAGTATCCCTACATGGACAACTGGCGCTACACGTTGCAGCGGCTGACCGCCTGGATCACGCTGGTCTTCATCATCGTGCATCTCGTGCATTTCCGGTTCGCCCACTGGTTCGGCGCGGCGGACTACAAGGATGCGATCCCACATTTCTTTACGCACACCCAGGCGGGCTTCCTCGACCTGTGGTTGCCGCTGTGGGCCTGGATCGTGATTTACGTGATCGGCCTCGTGGCAGCCGTCTTTCACTTCTGCAATGGACTCGTCACGCTCTGCATTACGTGGGGCATCACGGTCGGCGATGCCGCCCGCAGGAAAGTCGGCGTCGGCGCAGCCGGACTGGGTGTGCTGCTGATCGTGTGGGGCGTCCTCGCGCTCATCGCGCTGGCCCGGCCGGCGGTAGCGCCGCAGGGTTCGGGCGGGGAGAGTCCGGCCCCGGTGGCGACGGCCGCACCGGCACCGGACGGAGCATGAGGGCCGCGCTGAAAGACCCGGAAACGGCCACCGTGGTGGTTGTTTTCCTAGGATGAGACAGAATCCACTCGAACAGGGACAGGTGCGATGGCTCGGCAACGCGTCGTAATCATCGGTGGCGGTCTAGCGGGTCTGGCGGCCGCAATGCAGCTCGCCGAAGACGATGTGCAGGTGGACCTCATCAGCATGGTGCCGGTGAAGCGCAGTCACAGTGTTTGTGCGCAGGGGGGCATCAACTGCGTGAACAAGTTCACGCGCGCCCAGGGCGACACGGAGTGGAATCATTTCGACGACTCCGTGTACGGCGGCGAGTTCCTGAACAATCAACCGCCCGTCAAGGAGATGTGCGACTGGGCGCCGCGCATCGTCGATCTCTCTGACCGCCTCGGTGTGCCTTTCAACCGCTCCGGCGAGGGCAATCTGGCCGTCCGCCGATTCGGCGGCACGCTCTTCAAGCGCACCGTTTACGCGGGCGCATCCACGGGCCAGCAATTGCTGTACGCCCTCGATGAGCAGGTGCGCCGCTGGGAGGTCGAGGGTCGCATTCAGAAATACGAATTCTGGGAGTTCCTGGGTCCGATCCTAGATGACCAGGGGGTCTGCCGCGGCTGCGTGGCGCAGGACATGTTTTCGTTGGAGGTGCGCGCTTTTCCGGGTGACGCGCTGATTCTTGCGACCGGTGGATGCGGATTGGTCTACGGCAAGTCCACGATGTCGATGGTCTGCACCGGCGGCGCGAACGCCCGGGCCTACAAGGCCGGTGTGAGCTATGCCAATGGTGAGTTCGTGCAGGTGCATCCGACGGCGATTCCGGGCGCCGACAAGCTGCGTCTCATCAGCGAAGCGGCCCGGGGTGAGTCCGGTCGCGTCTGGGTGCCGCGGAACAAGGGTGACCACCGTCCGCCCAACCAGATTGCCGAGCACGAGCGTTACTATTTCCTCGAAGAGCGCTATCCCACCTACGGCAACCTTGTGCCGCGGGACATCGCAACGCGCGAGATTTTCGCGATCTGCAAGGAAGGGTACAGCGTCAACCCAAGTACGTTCGCGGTCTACCTCGACCTGACGGAGCGGGCGACGGGCATCAAGGCCCACGTCCTCCGCAAGAAGCTCGGCAACATCCTGGAGATCTACGAGAAGTTCCGCGGGGTCGATCCGCTCATGGAGCCGATGCAGATTTTCCCCGCGGTGCACTACAGCATGGGCGGCCTCTGGGTCGATTTCGAGAAGCATTCCCAGACGGGCGGGCTCCGGTTGGAGTCACCGCGGAACCAGCAGACCAACGTGCCCGGTCTGTTTGCCATCGGCGAGGCGGATTATCAGTATCACGGCGCCAACCGGCTGGGGGCCAACTCGCTGCTGAGTTGCGTATTCGCTGGCCTGATCATGGGACCGGCTCTGCGGTCCTTCCTGGGTAATTTGCCGGGTGGCAGCGTGGACCAGGTGCCGGGCCGGCTGTTCGAGCAGGAGACGGCGCGACACAAGCAGGAGTTCGAAGGGTTGCTCAAGAAGGACGGCCCGGAGAACGCCTACGAGATACATCGCGAGCTGGGCGAACTGATGACGCGCAACGTCACGGTCGTGCGGCGGAATGATGAACTGCGTCAGACGCTCGACGAGCTCGCCAAACTCCGTGAGCGCTTCGGGCGCTGTGGCTTATCCGATCACGGCACGTGGACCAATCAGACGCTTAGCTTCACGCGTGCTCTCGGCGACATGCTGTTGCTGGCCCGGGTCATCACGACCGGTGCGCTGCTGCGGGACGAGTGTCGCGGTGCCCACTACAAGCCCGAGTGCGCCATCCCGGCGCCGACGGCCGAGTCCTCCGACGAGTTGCGGAAGCAGGCCCGCACCTGGTGCGAGAAGTACCAGCGCCAGAACCAGGAATGGCTCAAAACCACCCTGGCGCGCTACACGCCGGGTAGCGACGACCCGCAAATCACGTACGAACCTGTGGACACCACCCTGATTCCCCCGCGGCCGCGGACGTATGGACTGAAAGGCGCCGGCATTATCGACCAGGTGTGGAAGGAATCGTTCACCACGCCGGCCGGCCAGCCGGCGTCTCCCGGGGCGGCGGCTTCATAGCGCGGCGGCGCTGAGGATGTACACATGCGTGAGCAGTTTTCGGTTCGAATCCAGCGGCAGGATGGCCCGGAAGGCCGGCCTTACAGCCAGACATTCCAGGTGCAGCGCCAGCCGGATATGAACGTCATCTCAGTGCTGCAGGCGATCGCGGCGCAGCCGGTCACCCAGAGTGGCGAGCGTACGACACCGGTGGCCTGGGACTGTAGTTGCCTCGAAGAAGTCTGCGGGGCGTGCTCCATGCTCGTCAACGGGCGTGTGCGCCAGGCGTGCAGTGCGCTGGTCGAGGAATTGTTGCGCGAAAGCAGCACAATCGATCTGCGACCGATGAGCAAGTTCCCCGTCGTCCGCGACCTGTTCGTGAACCGCACGCGGATGTTTGAAGCGCTGAAGAAAGTTCGGGCGTGGATACCGGTCGACACGTACGGGAACCTCGGGGAAGGGCCGACCGTCTCACCCGAGGAGCAGGAGGTCATGTACCCGATCTCGCGGTGCATGACGTGCGGCTGCTGCCTGGAAGTCTGCCCGCAGGTGAACGACGCCAGCGAGTTCGCCGGTCCGCAGGCCATCGCACAGGCCGTGCTGTTCAACATGCACCCCACCGGTAAGATGACCGCGGGAGAGCGGCTGCAGGCCCTCATGGAGCCGGGCGGCGTCGCCGACTGCGGCAACGCGCAGAACTGCGTGAAAGTCTGTCCCAAGGAAGTCCCCCTCACTTGGGCGATCGGCAAGGCCGGCCGCGACACGACCGTACATGCCGTCAAGAAGTGGCTGCTGAAGTAGACGGAGTGCCGGTCACCGTGCCCCCCGACATGCGGTGTTTTGCCCGGAGATTCTGACGTTCGCACGCGTAGCGCTGCGCCGCGTGGCACTGTGCCTATCGGGTTGCCACTTCCGCCTATTCTCCGTCCGGCTTTCGGTAGACCGCGAGTTGCGTGCCGCGTACATGCCGCAGCGGCAGGTGCCCGGCCAGCTCATGCAGATAGCGTACAACACCCGCGCAACCCGGCCGATAGTCATGCCAGAAGACCGCCCCTCCCGGCCGCACCAGCGGTAGAATCCGCTCGGTGTCAGCCCGTACCTGATCGTAACTGTGGCCACCGTCGATGTAGGCGAGGTCGAGCGCGTCGAAATGGTCGGTGTAGTTCACGCGCGCCGAATCCGCGATAACCTGTACGATACGGTCCGCCCACGGTGTACCGCGGTACAACCGCCCGATCCGGTCACGGGGCTTCTGGGTGAGACGCACGTCGGAGCCGGCCGGTGGCGCAAGTGCCGCCGAAACCTCCTCCGGGTCGATATCCACCGTCACGATGCGCCCGTCCGTCGGCAGATTGGCCGCGAGCTGCACGGTCATCGCGCCCTCGAACGTGCCGATCTCGACAACCCGGCGCGCATTCAGTGCGCGCGCCGCACCGCACAGGATGGGGGTTTCGATGCTCCAGGCGATCCCCACGGTCACCCAGGCGAGCGAGCGCAGCTCCGGAAACACAGCGTGAATGCTCTCTGTCGGCAGTCGCCGACCCGCGCCGCGGAAGAAATCCTGTTCCAGCACAGCGGCGAAGAAACGTCGGGTCGCACGGCGATCTGTCCACGGCAGCAGCAGGTGATAGCGGCACTGCGCAGCGACATAACGCCCTACCAGGGCCAGCAGATGCCCTGCGCGCCCCCAGCGGTTATCGAAGCGACCCGGCATGCGGGTATGGTATCATGAGGCCGAACGCGCGGTAGCCCCCCCGTAAACTCACCCGGCGCTCGGCCACACCCACGCCCCCCCGCCC
This sequence comes from Phycisphaerales bacterium, assembly GCA_016716475.1. Taxonomy (NCBI): domain Bacteria; kingdom Pseudomonadati; phylum Planctomycetota; class Phycisphaerae; order Phycisphaerales; species Phycisphaerales bacterium. The sequence continues at coordinate 268,519 of JADJWG010000004.1, read as the reverse complement.
TATCAGAGCCCGAGCGCGCTCAATCCAGGTCGTCAACGATCGCGGTCAGGGGGTCGACATCCCCTTCGGCATCGTCCAGCTTCGGACGCCCGGACAACTCGTCCTCCAGCTTGCCGCCCTGTTTCGATCCGTCGAGGAAGCCCTCCAGCTTTCGCGCCCGGACCGGGTGTTGCAGCTTGCGAATCGCCTTCGCCTCCACCTGCCGCACGCGCTCGCGCGTGACCTTGAAGATCTTGCCGACCTCCTCGAGCGTGTACGTGTACCCGTCCCCGATACCGTACCGCAACTTGACGATCTCACGCTCGCGGTACGTCAGTGTCTTCAACACCGCCTCGATGCGATCCTTCAGCATGTCGCTGCTGGCGCTGCTGACCGGCGACTCGGCTTTCTCGTCCTCGATGAAATCGCCGAAATACGAATCCTCGCTTTCGCCCACCGGCCGATCGAGCGAAATCGGGTGGCGGCTGATCTTCATCACACGGCGGGCCTCGGCCACCGGCATCTTCGCGTCGCGGGCGATTTCTTCGATGGTCGGCTCGCGCTTCAGGTCCTGGAGCAGCTTCTTGCTGATGTTTCGCAGCTTGCTCATGGTTTCGATCATGTGGACGGGGATGCGAATGGTGCGGGCGTGGTCGGCAATGGCACGCGTGATGGCCTGGCGAATCCACCATGTCGCGTACGTGCTGAACTTGTACCCGCGCCGGTATTCGTACTTGTCCACAGCGCGCATCAACCCGGTGTTGCCCTCTTGAATGATGTCGAGAAAGCTCAACCCGCGGTTGCGGTATTTCTTCGCGATCGACACGACCAGCCGGAGGTTTCCGCCCGCCAGCTTACGCTTCGCTTCTTCGTATTCGGCAAACACCTTCTGACCGTTATCCACCCGGCTGCGCAGATCCTCCTGGCCCTCCATCAGCAGGTCGATCAGGCCGCCCAACTCCTCCTTCATCGCCTCGACTTCGTCGGCCGGGAGAGTCTTCCCATGCTCCTTCAGCTCCCGCTGCAACTCTTCGATCTTCCCGCACATGGCCGCCATCTTTTTCATCAGCGGCGTGATCCGGCTCGTGCGCAGGGAGAGCTCCTCCAGCAGCGTCACCGCCCGCCGGCGCCGCTGGTTGATGCGATCCTGCGCCGCCTTGCGCAACGCAGCCGCAGTACGGTTGTCACGCACCAGCGCCCAGTCCCCGCGATTCAGTTCGAGCAGCTTTTGCACCGTGGCGAGGTTTGCCGGTAGCCGCTTGATGATCGTGCCCTTGGCCATGCTCTCCGTGGTGGAGATCTTCATCGTGCGGTCGAACGGCATGCGGCCATCGGCCACGGCCTGCATGATCTCAACCGCCTGCTGCATACAGAAGTCGTTCTCCAGCACGCGGCGCCGAAACACCATGCGGGTCAGTTCGATCTTCTTGGCGAGCGAGATTTCCTGATCACGCGTCAGCAGCGGAATCTCACCCATCTGGGTGAGGTACATGCGGACCGGGTCGTCAACCCGGCGGGCGTTGGTATCGGTCAGGTCGACCTCCGTCACCTCGTCGAGACTGTCACCGCCTTCGAGCGCGCTGACCCGCTTCCGCTCCGCATCCCGCAGCCGATCGGCCTCGATCTCGTCGATCATCGTGATGCCGCTCTGTTCGATCCGGTTGAGCACGCTCTCGAGCTTCTCCGGCGAGATGGCCTCGTCCGGCAACTGCTCGTTCAGCTCCTCCCAGGTCAGATACTTGCGGCGCTTCCCCCGCTCGATCAGTTCGTTGACGCACTGCTCGATCGGATCGATGTCCGGTTGTACGATTGCTGCCATCGGCGAACTCCCATCACCCGGGTGGCCGGCGTCCTCGAACCGACCTCTCCGGCATCCATGCTGGTGCCTGACTCTTACGCCCCCCGCCCGCGAGAACCGCGCGCTACCGTGACTAGGCACCGGGGTGCGAACAACTCCGTGATTCTTGCCGGCCCAAGCCGGATTTCTACGCGACCCTCTCACTTTCACTGCCGGCGGAGCCACTCCGCTCCGACCCAGTAGTCCGCGAACGCTCTCCATCTACGCGCACCGCCTGACGCTGCCGACCCACCGAAAGTGTGCCGGAGTGCCCGCGCGTGGCTTCCCGCAGCCGTCGAAAGGCCACCGCGTCGTCTCCGCCCGCCGCGCGCAGGGCATCCTGCAACGTGCCGGCTTCCTCGACCGCCAGTTCATGCGCCAATCGCGCTACCGCAGTGACGAACTCCTCTTCCAGCGATGTGTAGCCGGCGGTGCGGCTGGTCGCCGCGCCGACCAATTCGCAAAGCGCTGTTTCCTCGCAGCGGACGAGCACGTCGCCCACAGAGTATTCGCCGACCTCTTCGCGGACATCAAGCAGACGGTGATAAAGTCCGTCCCAAGTCACCGAAATCCCCATCGCACGGCCAACGGTATCATCCACATGTCGCCAGCAACCCGGGGCACGCAGCAGCAGTCCGAGAACTGTTTCCGCGGCCGTAACCAGTCCGCCGGACAAGCCGCGCACGGCCGTCTCATACTCGGACTCAAGGGGCGCCGACGGATCGCCGCCCGCAGATGTCTCTGGCCTATAACGGCTGCGTCGAAACTGGTTGAGCCGCTCGAACACTTCCTCGGAGGGAATACCCAGCAGCTCGCTGACTCGCCCGATGAGAAGATCTTGTTGCAGCGGATCGACACGTCCACCTGAACTGGCCCCCGCTAGAAAACTCAGGAAGCTTTCCACGGCGCGCCGGCGACCGCGGGCATCACCGTCATCAAACGACCTAAGTGTTTGCCGCCACTTGAATTCTAGCGCACCGAGGGCGTCGGACAACTGGGCACGGAAACCGTCGGCGCCGTGGGCAAGCAGAGCGTCGGCGGGATCTTTGCCGTCCGATAACACGACAACGCGCACGTCGGCCTGCGCCGACAACATCACCTCGATCCCACGTTCCGCAGCCCGTACGCCAGCCGCATCGCTGTCAAAACAAAGGTAGATCGAGGTCGCATGGCGACAAAGCAATTGTCCGTGGGTGTCGGTCAACGCCGTTCCGAGCGTGGCGACCACGTTGTCGAAGCCGTACTGGGCGAGCATGACCGTGTCCATGTACCCTTCGACGACGATCGCGGAGCGCGTGGTCTCGATCGGCCGACGAGCGAGATCCAAGCCGTACAGGATACGAGACTTGGAAAACAAAACCGTTTCAGGCGAATTCAAATATTTGGCGCGGTCATCCCCCAACGCCCGCCCACCAAACGCCACCACGCGTCCCAGTGCATCATGAATTGGAAAAATGAGTCGATTGCGGAAGCGATCATATAACCGACCGTTCTCGGACGTTCCTACCAGGCCGGCCTGCTGCAGCACCTCCGCCGACAACCCGGCACGCCGTCCCGCGCCCACCAAGTCGTCATGGCTATCAGCCGCCAGTCCCAGCCCGAACCGCTCGATCGACTGGTCCGTCAAGCCGCGCTGCAGGGCGTATTGTTTGGCACGCTCCCCGCCGGGTGTCGTCTGCAAATTGCGAATGAAATGCTCGCGTGCCCACCGAACGGCCGCGAGAATCTGCTCCCGCAGTTGCGCCGCGCGCGCGTCTGCCACAGTATTCGCCGTCAGCGGAATGCCCGCACGTTGCGCGAGCAACTGCAGAACTTCGCGAAACCCGAGGTTGTCCAGGCGACGGAGAAACGTAATCGCATCGCCACCGGCACCGCACGACCAGCACCGGAAAATCTGTTTGGACGGGCTCACGCTCATCGATGGGTTGTGATCCGCATGAAACGGGCACAAACCGACGAACTCGCGCCCCTTGCGGGTCAGTTGGACACGCTCACCGACCACCGCGACGATATCGGTGGCGGCCAAGACCTGGTCTTTGAGTGAAGAATCCATTGATACCAAGTAGGTGAGCCGCGGTTCTGCGCGGGGTGCATGCGCACCTCCAGCGCCGCGTAGGCCTGCACTCGCTCAGGCCGAGATCGGCAATCTCGTAATTATAACCCAACTTTCATGAAACGGCAAAAAACGCGGTGTTTCCCGGCATTTCACAACCTCACATGCCGCCCCGCGCACAGCGCGGTTTCTTGCGCACTCGCTGTGCGGAATCGCGCACGAGCACGCCGCTACTGCCCATATCGCAGCCAAAGCTCATCGATCGCCACCAGTGCAGCGCGTGAACCCGCGCGTATCTGCACATCCGCCAAGAGCGAGACCTCGCTCGGATTCGGGTTAATTTCGATGATCGTCGCACCGCGCGACTTCGCCACATCCGCCAGCGACGCCGCCGGCTGCACGACACCGCTCGTACCAATCACCACAAAGACATCGCAGGCCGCGGCCGCCTCGAATCCGGCCTCCAACACCCCTTGGGGCAGCAGTTCGCCAAACCAGACCACTCCGGGTCGGAGCTGCGCCCCGCACTCCGGACAGCGTGGGTCAGCTCCCAAGTCGTCCAGTGTCCGCGTTTCGTAGTTGCAACGCGTGCATCGGACCTCGTCAAGCCGGCCATGCAGTTCGAGCACGTTCCGCGACCCGGCCCGATGGTGCAGACCGTCGATGTTCTGCGTGACGATCGTGCAGGCCGCTACCCGATCCTCCCAGGCCGCCAGCACCCGGTGGCCAGCATGAGGAGCAACCGTCGCCAATTTCTGCCGCCGCCAGCGGTACCACGCCCAAACTTTCAGGGGATCGCGCTCGAAGGCCTCGGGAGTGGCCATTTCCTCGATGCGCACCTTGGACCACAGGCCGTCCTCACCGCGGAAGGTGTCGAGTCCGGACTCGACCGACATGCCTGCGCCGGTGGAGATACAAAGCCGCTCGGCGGTCAGCAGACACTGGGCAGCGGCGGTGAGGGCCTCAGGCATAGGAGCAGTGTAGCGGCTGGGGGTTCGCTTTCAGCAGGGGGCGCGGTATCATCTCGGGTCGGGCCCTATGTACCGTTTCAACCTGGCAGGAATCATACTGCGATGAGCATGACTGACCCACTGCGCCTGTCCCAGCAGCAGGTCGCCCAGTATCACCGCGACGGCTACCTTGCTCTGGACCGCATTACCGACACCGAGGACCTCCAGTTCCTGGAGGGCCTGCTCATGGGCCTGTTTGCACGGCATAGTGAGTTGCCGCCGGAACTCGCATATGAACTCGGCGCCGATAAGGCCACGAAAAACGCCAACGTCATTCCCCAGGTCATCAGCCCCCACAAGGTCGAACCGCGCCTGCTTGAGTCACGCTACTTCCGGAACGCTCGGATGATGGCCCAGCAACTACTCGGCGAGGACTGCAATTTCCTTGGCGACCACACCATCTACAAGCCGCCTCACAACAACAAGGAAACCCCCTGGCACCAGGACCAGGCCTACTGGGCCAAGGGCACCACTGCCTTCACCGTCAATTTCTGGATGCCGCTCCGGAATGCCCCCGTCGAGACCGGCTGCATGTGGTTCGTGCCCCGCAGCCACCTCGGTGACCTGTTGCCGCATCATCCGGCTGGCAATAACCCCAACATGCATACACTCGAAACCGACCAGGTCGATCCGAGCAAGGCAATCGCATGCCCGCTACCAGCCGGCGGAGCTACACTGCACGCGCTGAAGACGCTGCACTACACCGGCCCGAATATCTCCGACCATCCGCGACTGGCATACATCCTCACGTTCGGCTACGAGTGGCTGCCTGAAGGGTATCAGAAGCCCTGACCGCAAAATAACGTCAGTACCGCGCGTAGCGCATGGACACCCCCGCCCTGGACGACGCGTGTCGGGTTACGGTGACGCGGCGGAATCAGGCCCTCATCCGAACCGAGCGGCGCAGGTCAGCCCTGCTCCGGCGGAACGTATCCGCCCACGTGCCCGCCACCGCCAAACAGGAATTGAACTAGAGCGTTCGCCAGTACCGCATTCGCTTCGTCCGAAGTCGCGTCGAGGCGATATTCGTTGATGACCATGCGCATATGCTCACGCCACGCCGCCCACGCTTCGGCCGAGACGTGCTCCTGCACCTGCTTCTTCAGGTCCGCCCCCCCCAACAGCAGAGCCATCCGCAGGGCCTGTGAACCCTCCGGCGTGGTGGGATCGAGTCCGGGAAGCTCTTTGCCGAGGCGAGCGCATTTCACGGTCGGTGCGGCCATGGTCACTCCTTCATCACTGACCTTGTTGCAGGAAGGATAGGCGCTCGGCGGCCGGCTGTCCCGCGCCCCGACCGGCGCTATGATCCCGTCCACGGAGGACGCTCCGGCAGGCGGTTTCCGGCCGGGTACCGGGTCGGCGTCCACCCGTCGTGCAAACCCCGTACGCTGTCCCCAACCGCGAGGAGCGCTACGTATGAAGCGATGGAAGCAACGTTGGGTCTGGATCACACTGGGGGTCGGACTGCCGTGGTGGGCTGCCTGTCGTCAACCTGTGGCTACCAACGAATCCCAACCGCCCGCGGCCGATCCGACCGCGGTACAGAACACGAAGGACGTCGAGATGAGCGCCGCCACTGCCACCAGTCCGCTGGACTTCACGATGCTCGATATCGAGGGCCTGCCGGTCTCCCTGTCGCAGTACAAGGGGCAGGTTGTGATGTTCGTGAACGTGGCGTCGAAGTGCGGCCTCACACCGCAATACGAGCAGCTCCAGGCGCTGCACACGCGTTACGAACCACAGGGTCTGCGCATCCTCGGCTTCCCGGCCAACAATTTCATGGGCCAGGAGCCCGGTACGAACGAGCAGATCCTCGAGTTCTGCTCGACGCGCTTCGGCGTCACCTTCCCGATGTTCGCGAAGATCTCGGTCAAGGGGCGTGATCAGCACGAGCTCTACAAGTGGCTGACCTCCGAGACGACGAACCCCGGCTTCGCTGGGGAGATCGACTGGAACTTCGCGAAGTTTCTGGTCGGTCGCGATGGTCGAGTCATCGCCCGGTTTACAGCGCGGACCAAGCCGGACGATGCGAAGGTCATTGCCGCGATCGAGGAAGCCCTGAAAGCCCCCGCCCCACAACGCTCCTAAGCGTGTGCAGGCGACCTGCGGGCGCCACGGCCTGGCTCCCCGTTCCCCCGGTAGTGCCCGCGCGTTTATACTGCGGACGCAGCCGCCAGCCGGACCGCGGGTGCGCTACAACTTACGGGGCAGCGCCAGACGCCTCGAGCGCCGCCGCACACGCCCGGGCGTCGCGGCGCGGGAGCCCAGCATGTCGATCACACTCGCTTGTATCGGTGGTCGCTCCGCGTACGACCTGATCGAGGCCGGAGCCCTGCTCGCGGAGCGCATCGGTCCCCAATCCACCCCGTTCGGCGCCTCGCAGCCGATCTACCGCTGTCATTCACGGCACGGAGACTTCTACTTCCTCTCACGGCACGGCGAGAGTGGCTACGAGCGCACGGCGAGTTTCATCAACTACCGCGCCAACATCTACGCGCTCAAGGATCTCGGCACGCGCGCCATCGTTTCCTGGAGCGAAGCCCGGGCGATCAGTCACAATTTCAAGATCGGGCAGTACGCGGTGATCGACGACCTCGTCGATGAAACCCGAACGCGCACGCAGACCTTCTTCGAGGAGCAGGGCTTCGGTCATCTGCGGCAGTGGCCTGTTTTCTGCCCCAGTTTGCGGCAGGCGCTGCTCGACACGCTCGCGGCCGAGAACTGTGAGTACGCTGCGCGCGGCGTCTATGTCTGCGTGGAAGGGCCGCGGCACGAAACACCGGCCGAGTCGCGCAAGTACGCGATCTACGGCGGCGAACTGCTGGGGCAGGCCCTGGTGCCGGAGGTGTTCCTCGCAAAAGAGCTGCAGATGTGCTATGCAAACCTGTGCTATGTCGGGCGATTCGCCGAGGACGGCACGAACTATCGCCCGTTCGAAGACGGCCGCGTGCTGGGCGAGAATGTCGAACAGAATCGCGCCCGGGCGGCGGTGGAGCGCATGCCGCGCCTGCTGGAACGTTTCTGCGCGCTGCTTTCGCAGACACCCTCCATCTGCAGTTGTGAATCCGCGATGACGCCCTACATGACCAGCGGCCAACTCGGCCTCGACTGGCGCACGTGGCTCTCCCCGCGACACCGCCCGCCCAACGGTACGGAGTCGCGATGATTCTGCGCGCCGCCTGGGTCGCTCCGGTCGCCGCCCCCCCCCTGCCCGACGGCGCTATACGGGTGCTGGATGGGACCATCGCCGCCGTCGGTCCGGCCCAGGCACTCACGCCGGCTCCGGGCGAAGTCGTTCGCGAGCTCGGCGATGTGCTGCTCACTCCCGGTCTCGTGAATCCCCACACGCACCTGGAACTGACCTGCTACGCCGGCCAACTGGCGCCGGCAGCCCTGTGGGACTGGCTGCCGGCCCTCGTGCAACTGCGCCGGGCACCGGGTCAATTGGAGCGTGAGCGCGCGGCCGTGCGAATCGGAGCGCTCCAGTCACTGGCCGCCGGCGTCACGTGCGTCGGTGACATCTCGCGGTGCGGCTGGCACGCCGAGGTGCTGCGACCCCTGCCGATCCGCAAGGTCTGTTATTTCGAATTGCTGGCGCTGGCCGACCATCCGCCGCGGACGGTTGCCGAGTTGCGCGCGGGGGTGGCCGGTGTGCCGCAGGATGAGCGGCTGCGCGTGGGGGTATCGCCGCACGCGCCGTATACCGTCTCGGCGGGCGACATCCGGCGCGCCCTGGAGTTGGCGGCCGAGTTCGGCCTGCCGTGGTGTATGCACTGGGCCGAGACAACCGAGGAGGTGGCCTTCGTGGCGGGCGCGCCGGACGCACTGCCGCCGTGGCTCGCCGACCTGGTGCGGAAGCAGGGGTGGTCGAGTCCGCGGCGGCCGGGGTGTGATTTACTGGAGGAGGTGGCGACAGGTTTGCCGGCGGGGCTGCTGGCACACTGCAACTACGCGACGACGCAGGATGCGGAACGGATCGCGACCACAGGTCACACCGTGGTGTACTGCCCGCGGGCGCACCGGTTCTTTGGGCACCCGCGGTATCCCCTGCGCGAGCTGCGGGCGGCGGGTGTGCGGGTGGCGCTGGGGACGGACAGTGCGGCGAGCAACGACGATCTCGATCTGCGGGCGGAGGGACGATTGGTGCTGGAGCAGTTCCCCGAGCTTTCGCCGGGGGAAGTGCTGGCGATGATGACGCGCGACGCGGCGGTGGCGCTGGGGTTGGGTGCGGAGCTTGGGACGCTGGAGGCGGGGAAGTGGGCGGACCTGGCGGCGTTTCCGGTGGAGGTGGGCACGCACGGCACGGGGGAAGAGGTGTTGGTGGCGTTGTTCAAGGACCTGCGCCGTCCGACGGGGGTGTGGGTGGCGGGGGAGGTGGTGCGCGTCGAGGGGTAAGGAGCGCAACCGCGCGCGAGTTGATTGGAAGCGGAATGGAGGGAGTGGGGGAGGTTGGCGAAGCGGGTTGTTGGTGCCCTTCACTCGAACGATTGCAACAAGTAGAGGTTGTCCGCGTCCTGCGCAATCTGCATGTTGCCTATGAGCAACAAGATGCAACATGATAGGTTTGGGCGACGGTCGTACCGTTTCATGTTCGCGGATGAATGCGTTCATGGTGGAGAGTTGTGGTGAGTGGCCGGACCTGAGGGATGAAGAGCGAAGGTGCAGAGGTTGGGATTACCATGCGGGCTTCCGATATTTGTCTTGACAGATGCACGGGGGGGGTAGACTGTGGTAACTGCCCGTAGCGACGGGCGGCGCGGGGCAAGCCGCGGGGACTTGCAACACTTCTGGAATCGAAGGGGAATTCGACGATGTGTGCGCGACTGATTGTAGTTTGTGTGCTCGTGCTCGTGTTGGGTCTGGGGACGCCGATGCTGGCCAGTGAGATTGCGGTTCCGATCGGGTGCGGGGAGCTCGACGCACCACACACGTGCTCGGGATTCCCGGTTGGAAACACCGCAACCTGCAAGTGTGTGGGCGACGTGTGGGGCCGTACCTGCCAGGGAAGGGGCTGGCATTCAACGGTGTACGCGCCATCCTCTTTCACCGCCACGTCGCCCGGAAAACTCATCTACAGCAATCCTCAGCCGTGCGGCTATCGCTGGCTGTGTGCTACGAATGACAAAGGAAAGGAAGGCGAGCCGTGTCTCGTCGAGCCGGGATGCCAATTTTGGCATGGATTCGGGATCATCGAATCGAGTTTCCTGCATCCCAACCTCTTCACCGACGATGAGCCATGAGGCTATCTCAAAACCTCTGAAAGCAAGAGAAGCGTACAGGTCATATGCAAGAAGCCGCTGAACAGGCAGCTCGACTTCTCCCAACGGATGCAGAGCCGGCGGTAGTTCTGGATCCAGGAGATCGTCCGCTCCACCGTCCAGCGCCGCTTGGCGCTGCAGCGGCCGGCGGTCCTGTGTCACATTCTCCGGCTTGCGGTTGCCGCGATGCGGCGCGATCATTTCCATGCCGCGCTGTGCGAGCTCTTCGTCGAGCTTGTCGCTGTCGTACGCCTTGTCGCCGATCACGCGCGGCGGCGTCTCGCGCGTCAGCACGAAGTCGAACAGCGCCTGCACGCAGCGGCTCTCGTGGGCGTCCGCCGGCGCGGTATCGATCGCCACCGGCAACCCGCGAGCATCGACCAGAACCATGATTTTCACGCCTTTTCCGAGGTGGCCGCGCCCGATCCCATCACCGCCGCCCCGGGCCTTGGCGAAGGTGCCGTCGATGAAGCATTCGTACACGCGGTACGCGCCGCGCCCGTTCGACCAGGCGTCCGGCGGCCCGCATGGCCTGCTCAAAGAGCCCTTCGCGCGTCCAGCGCTGGAACCAACGGTGCACCGTGGCCCGCGCCGAACTCGCGCGGCAGGTCCTTCCACTTCGCGCCGTTGTCCAGCATCCAGAAGATGCCGCGCAGCGTCCGCCGCTTGTCCGCGACGGGCCGGCCGCCCTTCGGACTCTTCGGCCGATCCGGAATCCTGTCCGCCAGCCAATCCAATTGCTCATTCGTGAGTGTCAACATGCATCATTGTACAAAGTCAACAGGTGTCCCGGTTTTGAGATAGCCTCATGTCTCTGGTGTGTTGTCGGCTGTTGCTTACGTGGTCGAATTGTAATGGACATTGAGTGCCGTCACCAGTAGCAGTGTGTGCGCTGCTCGGGTCAGTCGTGAGGCACGCACTCGACAATAGGAGCAGTGATTCATGTCAGCCAGCATGAGGCGAAACACGATTATCATGCGGGTCATGCGCATCACGGCGTGCGTGGGTCTCGCGAGTGGAGTAGTTGGTCAGACCCGGGCTCAAGGAGTTGAAGCCGAGTGGGGAGAGGGTCGGCCGGAGGCCCTGCGGCGCTTCGAAGAAGCCCGGGCGATGATTGCGGCAGAACTGCGGGTCCGAAGGTACATGCCGGAATGGGGTATCTTTCAGACGCGGTCGACGGTCAACGGGGACTACGTTGCTTTTCACCTCGACGGTACAGAAGATGGAGTCACTGGAACAAACACAGAGGGGGAGCCAGTTCGATTTCCTGTGTCGCGGCTGCGCACATCCGACGGCTATTGGGAAAAACACCGCCGCGCACTCTCCGCCCGGGCAGAGCTCGCGGAACGGGCCTACGAAGGTAGGGTTCTTGATTATCGATCGCTGGGCATGGTAGCACGACCCGCTGCGCTCATGATGTCGCCGACAACCACCATTGCCGGCAATCTGCAGAGGTCGGGTTCCGGCAGTGCAATCGAGTATCGTGAAAGTGTGGACGAGAACGGGCTGCACATCGTCGAGGCACGCATTCGGGACGACGAGCGAACCTTCAAGTGGCAGCTCGATCCGGCGCTGAACTGGAACGCGGTCGAGGTCGAGGAACGGCTGGGTGAGCAGGTCGCGATGCGCGTCGTGCTGGACTACGAGTGGATCAACGGGGTCTGCGTGCCGGTCAAGGCGGTGTATGCCGACGGACGTGACAATGTCCTCGGCAGCACCGAGGTCGAGTACCTGAAGGTCAATACGCCCGACATTCCGGACGTGCTGACACCCGCGGACATCGGCATCTGGTCGGGCATGCCCGTGAGGTTGGAAGGCGCACCGGAGCAGATGATGTGGTCCGAGCACGGACTGGTCACGTTCACGCAGTGGCGGGAACTGCGGCAGCAGGGCCTGGTCACGCGCGATCCGCGCGTGGAGGCGATGTTCCGGGCGGCGGATGAGCGTGCGGCGCGGGCCGCGGCCGGCGAGGCCGCGGAGTCCGATGGTGCCCCCACCACGCAGCCGGCGGCGGGTGACCATGAGGCGTATGCCAAGCGCACGGCGCGGCTGTACGCCGAGGTCGACGCGGTGCTGGTCTCGAAGTGGGACGACTGGGACCAGTACGTGCTCGAGTTCATCCGGCGCTACGAGCTCGATCCCGGCCAGGTGGAACAGTGCAAGCGCATCCTCGCGGAGGCCAAGGAGCGACGCGACGGATATCTGAAGCGCCGGGCCGACGACCTCCGCCGCGTGAAGGAGTCCCAGCCGAAGACCGCGGGCGACATGCGGCTGGCCGAGGAACGCCTGAACCTGCTGCTGCGGCCGGTGAACCAGACGTTCGAGCGGCTGAAGGCGCGGCTGGAGACGATCCCCACGAGGAAGCAGCGCGAGGAAGCCCGCGCGGCGGAAAAGCGGAAGCGCGCCGAGACCGAGAAGGCGGGCGAGCCGAAGGGAGCGACGGGCTGATAGCGACGGGAGCTGACCGGTAGGGCCACCGAGTGACCGGTGGGTGGACGGTGGAGGGGGCACGCTGCGTGACCTCCCTGGGGTCCTCCCTGTGAGGGGGACGGTCGGCGCACGGAGGCGAGGAGTGCTCGCGCTGCGTCCGCGTGACTCAATCAACCAGCAGTTGCTTCAACTCGGCGACGTGCTCGGACTCCACCGCGATCTGCTCACGGATGAAGCGGTCGAGCGCGACCTGCCCTTCCACGCGCCGCAGCGTGTCCTGGTAGGCCTCCAGTGCCGCCTCCTCAAAGGTCAGTGCCATCTCCAGCGCCTGCTTCGCACCGATCGATTCCGGCGGCAGCGAAATGCTCACCTCCAGCTTCGGCACCGCTCCGAGCGAGCGGATTTTCCGCGCGATCACCTCGGCATGGTCCACCGTCTCCTGGAAGGCCGCCTTGAGCACCGGTCCCACCAGCAGCTTGTCGATGCCGCGCACCGCGTATGAAAGGTGCAAGTAGCGCAGCGCGGCCTCCACCTCTTCGGCGAACAGCCGGTTCAGCTCCTGCACGGCGTCTTCGGATGTAAGGTGGCTCAAGAATCGCTCCTCGGTACGGCTTGCTCGGAGACCGCGGCGGCCAGGCACTCATCGGCACAGGTGGGACAGCCCTCCGGATCCTGCCGGCAGGCAGCGGACGCCCCCGCCCACGCCCGTACGAAACTGCTGGTGCGGGCCGCATCCGAATCGAAAAACTTCAGAAAGGCGAGCACATGTTGCGCCGTCTCGTTGCTGACGAGGTGCTCCAGCTTGCAGGCGTCGATCTCCGCCTGCTCCGGCTGCACCCCCAGCACCTCCGCCAACAGGCGACGCAGCAGCAGCCGTTTCGCCTTGACCGCCCCGACCAGTTGCTGACCGGTGTCCGACAGCCGCAAGTGGCGGTTCTCATCCTGTTCCACCAGCCCCGCCCGTTTCAACGGCTGCAGGGAGATCGAGACACTGCCGCGCGTGATGTTGAGCTGTCGAGCGACATCGGAGACGCGGGCATACCCCAAGCGCTCGATCAGGTCGTGAATCGCCATGAGGTGATGCGCGGCGCTATGGGTGATGACGTTTTCGTCGAACTTCTTCCAGGTATCGCCGGTTTCCAATGCGGGCTCCCTCAGCAGTGGCTTCGGTACCGAATTGTACGGGCGGTGGCTGGAACCGACAGCCCGGCCCCGGCGAATTCCCCCGGCCTTACGGCGCGTCGCAACCGGAATGGTTCCCGAGAAGATCCAACTTGAATTCGACGGCACGCGACGGCATGATGGGGTCGTGAGGAGACACAAAATGTCTATGTTCGAACTTACCCCAGATACAATATATTGTGGCGACTCGATCGAACTGCTGAACGCCGCGCCGGCCGGCAGCGTGGACCTCGTGTTCGCAGACCCCCCCTTCAACATCGGTTACGTTTACGACCGCTACAACGACGACCGCCCCGACGCCGAGTACGTGCTCTGGACGCGCGATTGGATGGCGGCCTGTGTGCGCATCCTCAAATCCACCGGGTCGTTCTACATCGCCATCGGTGACGAGTTCGCGGCCGACATCCGGGTGCTCGGTCGCGAGCTGGGCCTGCACCTGCGTAACTGGATCATCTGGCACTACACGTTTGGACAGAGTGCCAAGACCAAGTTTGCCCGCGGTCACACCCACATCTTTTACTTCACGAAGGACCGGACGGAGTTCACTTTCAACGATCACCTGTTGCGCTTCCCGAGTGCCCGCCACACCGAGTATCAGGACTTGCGGGCGAATCCCCTCGGGCGCTTGCCGGATGACGTGTGGACCGAGTTTCCCCGGGTGTGCGGCACCTTCAAGGAACGTGCTGGGTTCCACGGCTGCCAGATGCCCGAAGCACTGCTGATGCGGATCGTCTCCGCCAGTAGCAATCCCGGCGAAGTCGTACTCGACCCCTTCATCGGCAGCGGCACCACGGCGGCGGCGGCCAAGCGTCTCGGGCGCCGGTACGTCGGAATCGACCTGTCGCCCGAGTACGCGGCACACGTGCGGGCGCGGCTCGAGCCGCTGCGCAACGAACTAGGCGCCCGGCCGGTGGACGGTGTCTGGCCTGCGCTGCACGAGGAGATGCTGCTGCAACTGTACCGTGAAACCGGGGTGGCGCTGCACAACCTGCTGCCGAATCTGGTGGCGCTGAAGGTGATCGCAACGTCGTTGAGTGCGCGGGCGGGGACCACCTACACGGCCGAGGCAGTCCGCGAGCGACTGGAGGCGCTCGGCAAGACCAAGGTCATGCCCAAGCTGCCGAACGACCTGCCCTTTGTCGCGCGCCGCCACGCGAAGCAGGAAGGGAAGCGGTACGAGCGCCGGATTCTGCGGCAGACCACGCGCCGCCGGAGTCAGGCCGGGGACGCGCCGCCCGGCGAATCCCGGCAGAGGGCGATCTGACCCCGGGTGCTGGCTTTTCGTGGCACGGGCCCGAATAATGAGGCGCGTGACATGGAGGAGCTGCGATGCCGGAGTACGATGACCCATCCACCGCGGACGGCCTCGATCAGGGACGATTGGCGGCCGTCGCTCTGACGGTCCTGGGGAGTCTGAGTGCCCTCGTAGCGCTGGTGTGGGCACTCGGCCACTTCTGGGATCTCAGCCATCGGGAGCCGGAGCCCGCGCGCCTCACCGAGTATCTCCAGGTGGTGGCGCTGCTGTTGGCCAGTTGGGGCTTCGCGGCACTGCTGTGGGGCACCGCCGAGATCCTGCGTCAACTGATCGACGCCCGGGACCAGGCCGCCATGGGCGGAAATACCCCGCGACCGGCGAACACGGACCCGCGCGGTGACAAGACCATGCACCTGCTGTCGGAACTGGTGCACCTGACGCGCGAGGTGCGCGACATCAATCTGCTGAGCGACGACGAGCGTGCGGCGCGGTTGAGAAATGAGTCGGCGGACCTCGTGCAGCAGCTCGAACTGATGGTTCCGACCTTACTGCGTGAGCACAATCTCGCCGAAGCGCACCAGCGGTTGCAGCGGGCGCGCGAGCGATTCCCCGGCCTGCCGGTCTGGGATCAACTCGCCGGCCAGGTCGAGCAGGCCCGGCAGAAGTTTGAGACACACGACGTCGACGCGGCGACACGCGAAGTGGACGAACTGGCGTCACTGGGGGCCTGGGATCGGGCGTTGGATACGGTGCGAACGCTGCGGCAGCGACACCCGAACTCTGAGAAGGTCGAGACGCTGGCCCGGCGCGTCGCGGCCGCGCGCGACCAGGCGACCTCGGAGGAGCGCTCCAAGCTGATGTCGCAGGCCCAGGAAGCCACGAATCGGCGGGACTGGGAGGCGGCGCTGCGGATCGTCGAGAGCTTCATCGTGCGGTTCCAGAACTCGCCGGAGACGCTCGAATTGCGGCAGCAGTTGCCGACGCTGCGGGCGAACGCGGAGATCATCCGGCGGCAGCGGATGGAAGGGGACATCAAGGAGCTGATTCGCAAGCACCAGTTCGCGGAGGCGCTGGAGATTGCGAACGAGCTGGTGGCCCGCTACCCGGACTCGCCCCAGGCCGTGGCGCTGCGCGAGCAATTGCCCCGGTTGCAGCAGAAGGCGACCGAGGCAGCGGCGAGCTGAACACGCCGGGGTACCTCTGTTCGCCCCCAGGTGTGCGTGATGGCGACGCGCTGGTCGGTGGCAGACCCCCGGCGGGTATTCGCTCGGGTGGGACCGTATCGCTGGGCTGCGGGACTGCCCTGCCGTTGCCTGCGACCTGCCGACCCCCTTCCCCTGGCCGGCCCAAACCAATATCCTACCTCTTTGTCCGGAACGGCCCCCGGGGCCGCGGCGACACGGGTCGCTGCCCCCCTGCGGCCAGCGCCACCCCTTGGACCTCGGAGTCGGACGCATGCGGAAGCCCGTTACCCTGATCACCGGCGCCAATGGCGAGATCGGCCACGGCCTCATCGAGTACCTGCGACACCAGGACAGCCACGACATCGTCGCGCTCGATCTCAAGCCCGTCGACGAGCACCTCCAACCGTACTGCCTCGCCTCCATCACCGGCGACATACTCGACGATTTCCTGATGGGCCGCCTGGTCAGCGAGTACGAGATTCACGCGATCTTTCACCTGGCCGCCCTCCTCAGCACCCGCTCCGAGTACACCCCCGAAACCGCCCACAGTGTCAACGTCGAGGGCACGCTCAAGCTGATTCGCCTCGCCCACGAACAGGCCCGCTGGCACGGCCATCGTGTGAAGTTCCTCTTCCCCAGTTCCATCGCCGCGTACGGCCTGCCCAACCTCGAGGCCAAGCAGCGCGCCGGCAAGGTGCGCGAAGTCGACTGGAACTTCCCCACCACTATGTACGGCTGCAACAAGCTCTACTGCGAACACCTCGGCCGCTACTACACCTTTCACTATCGCCAACTCGCGGCCGAGTGGACCGCCAGCGGCGTTGACTTCCGCGCGATCCGCTTTCCGGGCCTGATCAGTGCCCTGACCATGCCCACCGGCGGCACCAGCGATTTCGCCCCCGAAATGCTGCACGCGGCGGCCCAAGGCAAGCCCTACGCCTGCTTCGTAGGACCGGAGGCCCGCATCCCTTTCATGGCCATGCCCGATGCCATCAAGGCCCTCATCGCGCTCGCCGCCGCCCCGCAGGAACAGCTCGGCCAGTGCGTCTACAACGTCGGCGCGTTCAGCCCTTCAGCGGCCGAGGTCCGGGCCCTCACGCTCGAGGCCTTTCCCAGCGCCGAGATCCGCTTCGAGCCCGACCGCGCCCGCGAGCAGATCGTCAACACCTGGCCCGCGGATGTGGACGATACGCCCGCCCGGCGCGACTGGGGGTGGCAGCCGGACTATGACCTCCAGCGGGCGTTCCACGAGTACCTCATCCCGAGCATCTCCCGCTTCTACGCCGAATCGCACCCCTGACAAACCGCGATCCGCTCTGCCCCGCTTGCCGGCGTCCCCGCTCGCGCCATGACGCAACGGCCCGTTCCGGGCTGGCCCGGCCCCGGGCCAGCCCCACGTTTCCAGCGGCACAATTCTTCTTGGGAAAGGACGCCCGATGTGATATTCTGGGGCGTCGCGTGGTGGGGGCGGCTGGCCTTCGGCCGCTGCCATGCGCGGTCTGACGTCGAACGGGCGACGTTGGACCATCGGGTATTCTGTGATTCGCCTGGGTTCATTTCTGGAGGAACGTGATGAAGCACCTATCATGGGCCACGATGGCCGTTCTCGGACTGTTCGCAATCCACGCAACCGCTGATCAACTTCTCGTCGTCGACGGCTTCGGCGGCGTAGGTCGCGTGATGCTCTTCGACGCCAGTGATGGCACCCTGGTCGAGGAGAATTGGATTACCGACGTCGGGCTGCCATTCACCTTCTTCACGCCGAAGGAAGCCGCACACGTCGGCCAGGAGATCTGGATTTCCGACCAGGTGCGCGATGCGATCTTCCGTTTCGACCTCGATAGCAACTATCTCGGTTCGATCACGACGTTCCTCGGCGACTTGCCGCTGGACAATCTGCGCGGGATGGGGGTCTCCGGTGACCGCGTCTACCTCGCCCATTGGCCGACCACCAGCGCCAACCGCGGCATCGCGGTGTACGACTTCGCCGGAACGCCGGTCGATTTCCTGCCGCTCAATCTCAGTCTTTTTGACGCCGAGCCGTACCAGGGCGGCCTGCTGATGTCGAACTCGACCAACAACAGCGTGCGCCTGTACTCACTCACCGGCGTCGAGCAGAGCATCTTCGCGGCGGGCTTTAGCACGCCGCAGCAGGTGGTGATCCTCGACGACAACTCCGTGCTGGTGGCGGGTTCGCTCGGCGGAACCGAGATTCGTGGCATCTACCATTTCGAGAGCGACGCCACCTTGCGGGCGTTCATCCCCGCGACACTCTTCGGCAACGCTTCGACGCGCGGCGCCTACCTGCTGGGAGATGGGGCCTACTTTGTTGCCACCGCCAGCGGGCTGTTCAAGGTGCGGGCGGTTCCCGGGGGCGGCTGGGATGCCATCAACGTGTACCCCGCGGCCAACGGCCAGTATGTCACGCTGCTGCGCGCCCCGGGCCCGGTGCTCTGCGCCGGCGATCTGAACTGCGACGGCGTGGTGAATTTCGCCGACATCTCTCCGTTCATCGCCGCCATCAAGGCCGGCAGCCCCGACAACTGGCCCGTCGATTGCCCCTGGCTCAACGGCGACCTGAACGGCGACGGCACGGTGAACTTCGCCGACATCAGCGGGTTCATCGCGCAGATCAAGACTGGGCACGTGTGCCCGTAAGCCAGCCGGAAGGTGAGACCGTGTGAACGGCACGGTGTGGACGCAATCGCTGGTGCGAGAGTGCCATCTCGCACCAGCGCCCTCTCAACGAAGACCGCGACCATGAAGGGCAATGCGGCGATCCGCTTTTCAATGGACCCTCCGGCGACGCGGATTCCGGCGTCGGGGTGACCGGCCAGACGCCGGTGATGACGGAGCAGCGGCGCTACCTGGCGGGGATGGGCATTCTCGCGGACCAGACGGTCGACCAGAACGCCTTCGTGCGCTTCTTCCACCGCGACCTGATCGGCTCGACGACACAGACTTCCGACGAGACCGGCGCCCTGGGAGCGGTCACAGCCGTATACACGACCTTTGGCGAGCCGGTCCGTGTGAACAGCCAGGGTGGCGACACCATCAACGGCTCGCCGCCGGGCGAGCCGGACCTCCCGCCCGCCCCTTGCGCTGGATGGGGAAGGAGGGTGCGCCCGAGGGGGAACCTTGGGGCCTCATGGTTCCCCCTCGACGATCGCCGGCAAATCCTCCTTATCGCCGAAGGGACAAGTGTCTCACTTGCCGTGAAGGAATACACACTCGACGTACACGGGCGCATCGAGCACAGCGGCATGGGAACATGCCTTGTTGACAGCGTGAACGATCACGTAGCTTGCAGCGACTGTGGGTGGGGCCACTTAGCGTTCTTCTTGGCTACGGGTTGATATGGGGCTATGTGATGCAGTGACGCCGTGTGGCGGCACCGGATCGCAGGAGGCGAGTTTGCGACATTCCCTGCGACCCCGCCGGTGCACTGCGAAAGTCCAGAATGGCGCTCGGCCTCGCGTTGTATCGAAGAGGGTAAGTGTCCGGTGATTCTCCGCTTCAACTCGGTGGCGCACCGAGGCAACATGCCACCCGAGAAGTGGCGCGGCGTATCGCGAAGATTTCCGCGCGGCACTTGCGGAAGGAAGCGACGTGGCAGGAATACCCGTATCGGCTTCTGACCGGCTCCCCAAGGGCTGTTCTGCGAGATATCAGAGTCGCTGAACCCGTCTCCGGCCGTATACTGTGCCACCATGCGTGTCGTGCCCGGCGACTTCTCCGATGAGCGTTCCCCACGCTTGCTGGCGCCGCGCGCGCGGCGGATCCTGCTGATCAAGCCGAGCTCGCTGGGCGACATCGTCCATGCCCTGCCCGTGCTCGCCGCACTGCGGGCGGCCTATCCCCACGCCCACATCGCGTGGCTCGTCGCCAACGCCTTCGCGCCGCTCCTCGACAAGCACCCGCTGCTCGATGAAGTCATTCGCTTCGACCGGCGGCACTACGGGCGCATGCTGCGCGACCCGGCCGCGGCCGCAGCGTTCGCGCGGTTCGTCCGCGACCTCCGCACGCGGCGCTTCGATCTCGTCGTCGATCTGCAGGGACTGGTGCGCAGCGGCTTCCTGGCGTGGGCCAGCGGGGCCACCTGGCGCATCGGCTTCGGAAACGCGCGCGAGTTCGGTTGGCTCTTCTATACCCATGCCGTACGGCCAGGCGCGCGGGAACGCCACGCCATTGACCGCAACCGGGCGGTGGCCCAGCGGCTGGGGCTGCCGCGGCCCCGGAAGGAATTTCCGTTGGGGCTGCGGGCGGCGGAGCTGGCTGCGGTCGGAGAGCTGCTGGCACGCGCGGGGGCTGGGGCGCCAGAGCACGACCACGACCCTGGAGGAGCGCTGCCGCGCGCCGGGCGGACACCGGCCGCACGGAAGCAGCCATTCCTGGCGGTCGTGCCCGGTGCGCGGTGGGAGTCCAAGCGGTGGCGGCCGGACCGGTTGGCGGAGGTGATCACGCGGGCGCACGAGGAGTTGGGGGCGCCGGCCGTGTTGCTCGGCGCGCCGGATGATCGGACTTACACGGACGAAATCCGCGCAGCCCTGCGAGTGCCGGTGGTGGATCTCGTCGGGCGCACGACGCTGCGCGAACTGGTGGCCGTGCTCGCCCTAGCCGAGGTCGTGCTGTGTCACGATTCCGGCCCGATGCATGTGTCCGCCGCATTGGGGCGGCGGGTGGTGGCGGTATTCGGACCCACCGATGTGACGCGGACAGGCCCCTACACCGAAAGCGGGCGCGTGGTGCAACGAGTGCTGCCATGCGTGCCGTGCCGGCGGCGAAGGTGTCCGCTGGGACATCACGCGTGCATGCAGGAGTTGGGGGCGGAGGGGGTTTATCGGGCGGTCCGGGAAAGCTGGCTGGCGCAGGCGGTGCCGCCGCTCCCGGTGCTTGGCAGCGCGGCTTCCGCAACACAGATTTGAGTTCCCTCCCAACTTGCCCGAATTGCACACTTTGACAGTACGGATCGCGTGCGCCGCGCGGCGCGCCGGCCTCCCCCGCAGCGCCGCGGGATTCAGTCGCGGAGGGGCTGCGAAAGTCAAGCGCACCCCCCATTGAGCCGACCCGATAAGCGAAGGATGTGGTTCGCGGGTCGCGCTCTCCAGCGGCGACCGTGAGGAGTTCTTGCCATGCCGAATCGCCGTAACACCGTGGCCTGCGCGCTGGCAGGCCTGGGGGCCCTCACCCTGCTGAGTACCGGCTGCGCGCCGGACTACCGCTGGTGCCTGATCGATGGCAACTGTGGCGGCGGGGACAGCCGCGTCGCCGGCAGTGTGTTTGCGCGCAATCGCGACGGGACCTTCAGCGAGGTACTGATCCAGTCGCGGACGTTCACGCAGGGGCGGGTGGTTTCGACGACCACGTACCGACCCGCGGACATGCAGCGCACGCCGGTGCTGGTGGACTTCAACGGCGACGGCAAGGTCGATCCGGTGGTCGCCTACAACAATGACAAATCCGGCGTGATCCAGATCTTGCTGAGCTATGGCCCGCCGGGGACGGTGCAGTTCCAAAGTCTGACACTGGACGGTGGCGGGAACTCGTGGGCGAACCTCCAGGACATCGCCGTTGGTGACATCGACGGCGACGGAAACCTCGACATCGTTGCAGCAACCCGCGACGGCATCGTCTATCTCCGCCACCCCTCACTCTCAGACCGCACGCACGTGCTGAGTGAGTGGGGTGCGGCCACACCAGAACTCGAACTGCTCGACAACACCACGGAGATGATCTCCGAGGACGAGCTGCAAGTGCTGATCAAGCAGGCGATCGGACCGGCGGCGGATGTGAACAACTACCTTGTGACCGTCGAACAGGGCTACACAAGCGTGGTGATCGGCGATTTCAGCAACAACGGCAACAACGACATCGCCGCATCGCGCCGGCTGCGCGTGAGTCTGGAACCGCGGCCCGACCTGAACCTGGAACCCGTCGAAATTGTGGCCGGCTCGATCCAGGTGCTGCTGAACCCGGGGCGGGCGGTGGACGGCCGGGGCTGGGCCTCGATCGTCGTTGGACAGCACGAGCGCCATAACGTGCTCGATCGCGAAGGGGCGCGGCACCTTTACGCCTACGACGTGGACGGTGACGGCGACCTCGATCTGGTTTCGACGGCCGTGGACGACCGCAACGTGCAGGTGGCCTGGTTCGAGAACCCGGGTCGTCCGGGACCGATCGATGTCGGGTTGCCGTGGACGCAGCGCCGCATCGGCAGTGTGCGCGGGGCCTTCACGATCGACGTGCTGGATATCACCGGTGATGGCCGCGTGGACGTGGTGGCGACCAGCCCGGACCAGATGCAGCTCGTGCTCTTTGTGCAGCCCGAATCGGTCCTCGACCGTGGCTATGACTGGTTCACGGTTCCGATCGTGAATTTTCAGAGCTTCGAGCCGCGCACCGTGAAGGGCATCGACGTGGACAACGACGGACAACGCGAGCTGGTGGTCGGCGGCACGAATGGCGCCTTGCGCTATTTCAAGCCGGGTCCAACCCCACTGCACGAGTGGACCGGCTACGTGATCATGGATTTCCAACCCGCGGGTGACGTCGGTTTCCTCGGCTACGGCGATCTCGATGGCGACGGCGACGTCGATCTCGTCGTGGTAATCGACGCTCCGGCGGCGAATGCGAACCGCGTGTCCTGGGTGCGCAACGAGCTGATTTCGACGCCGTAGGGGCGCGGGGTGTGGAGCAGGCGTCCGTTACGGCGGGCGCGCCGCGGTCGTGCCGGCTCGGCCGGTCGCGGTCCGCGAGAACGCGACCCCTGTGGGGGTCCGGAGACGAAGCGATGTATAAGCAGAATTTGATGCGCAAAGCGAACCTGGTGGTGGCAGCGTTCCTGGCCGGCACGTGCGTCGGCAGCGGCTGGGCACAGAACGGCGTCCTGGTGGAACGTTTCCAACTGATCGAACTGCCCGCTAAGGATGGCGGCGAGAGCCGCGCCTATGCGGTCAACGATATCGGGCAGGTGATCGGCTGGATGGCGGTCGGACAGACGCGGCATTCCGCGCATTGGCACAACCGGGTCACGACTGACCTGCACGGACTGGTGCATTTCGAGTTGAAGCACCCGATCTTCGACCAGGACCGCAGCGAGGGTTATGCGATCTCGAACGGTGGCCAGATCGTCGGTACGGCTTGGACCATGGTGGACTGCGACCCGAGTGACGTGCTCGCGACGCACGCGTTCGTCGCGCGGCCGGCCGTGCTGACGGACCTGGCGACGCCCTATCCCGGTGATGCGCTGACGAACCTGCTGACGCTCGGACATCCCTGCATCGCGCACGACAGCGTGGCCACCGGGATCAGCAACAAGAACCACATCGTGGGTTGGGCGGACCGGACGGACGGCGTCATCCATGCATTCCTCGTACGGCCCCAGGGCGGGCGCTTCAGCATCGATGCGAACCAGGACTTCGTGAACGACCTCATGATTGACCTCGGGATCATGTCTTCGGCCGCGGACCCCGTGAGCAGCGCGCACGCAGTGAACGATCTCGGTTACGTGACCGGCTACGCCTACGTGACCAAGGCCGACGGCACGGTGGCGTACCACGCCTACCTGCTGATGCCGCTGGATACGGACAACGACGGCGTGGGCGACACCTGGTTCATGGATGCGAATGGGAACACGTCGTTCGAACAGTCGATCGCGAACGGCGGCAACGGCGTCAATGTGCTGATGCTCGACCTGGGCACCCTGGGCGGAACGAACAGTTGGGGCCGCGACGTCAATAACAACGGCCTGGTCGTGGGAGAGTCGGATTTCCGGTCCGCCAGCGGGGAGCGGGTCACGCGGGCCTTTCGCTGGTCAGCCGGCACGATGATGGACCTCGGCACGCTGCGTACCGACCCCAATCGCGGATCGAGCTCAGCGTCGGGTGTCAACGACAGCGGCGACATCGTGGGCTGGGCCGAGAACGATCGCAGCGAACGGCGCGCATTCGTGTACCGCAATGGCCAGATGCAGGATCTCAATACGCTGTTGTACCTGTTGGATGAGAATGGCAATTCCGTCACGCCGACCATCACCTTGACGGAGGCGCGCGATATCAACGCCGACGGCGTCATCGTGGGATGGGGTGCGATCAAGGGCTCGAACGGCGTGGCGACGCGAGCGTTCCTGCTGAGCCCGGTGCTGGTCGATCCCAGCGTGTTCGACCCCAATCAGAATGTCCCCGACGGCGAGTCGCCACGGCCGGTGACACCCGGCGGCGCCACGGCCCCCCTGTTCTCGAGCCAGACGGATTTCGGGCCGCCGACGACAGGTGGCACGGGTGGGACTGGAGACGGCGGCGGGGGACCGGTCGCACCGGCGTTCGGGTTGTGCGGCGCTGGTGCGCTGACGTTCCTGCCGGTGATGCTGGTCGGACTGGGTTGGATGCGGTTGGGAAATCGGAAACGGTAGGCACGCGACATAGCCGGAGCACCGCACCGGCCTGTGACGAAGTGCAGCGGGGGGGTGTTGATAGGTGCGTCCGGTACCCCATCTGACAGTCGGGGTGCAGTGCACCAGCCCAACGCCGCGGCGCCCGCGGGGGCGTTCTGTGTGGGGAGGCCGCCGGTGCCTCCACCGGCTGGGCCTAGGGTCGGAAGTGGGGACAAAGAGACGGGTTTGACCGTTTTGCCTTGCGGGTGACCGCGCGGCGGCGTTACCCTGCCGATGTGGGGTTGCGGCAGCGGCGCCGTGTACCGCCATGTCGGTAGGCCAGCAGTTTACGGGAGGATCACGTAATGTTCATTCCGGACCCGGCCCTGCGGCTGGAGGATGCCGCACGTCTGCGGCTCGACGAGCATGGGATGCTGGCAGAGGATCTGCCCTGCCGGAAGTGCTCCTACAACCTCCGCGGTCTCTCGCCGGAGGGCCGCTGCCCCGAGTGTGGCACGGCCGTGGGCTTGTCGACCCTCGGGGATCTGCTGAGATATGCCGACCCGAATTGGATCCGCACGGTCGCCCGGGGAATCACGATCATCCTATGGATGATCCTGGCGTCAGTACTGCTCGGCTGCCTGGGCGGGACGCTGCTGGCTACTGAGGGCTTGCAGCAAGCCCTCTCGATCGGTTTGGGGCTCGTCAGTTTCTACGGTGTTTGGCTCATGACGGAGCCGGACCCCAGCGGCCTCGGAGAGGATCCAACGATAACGGCGCGCAAGGTGATCCGCTTCGCATTGCTGGTCGGAATCGGTGCACAGGTGCTCACGCTCGCCACCGAGCAGCTTTCCCCGCCGGGTGCGGTCTTGATCGTGTTCGCCGTGCTCGGCGTCATCGCGACTCTCATCGGCCTGGTGGGTGAATTCGCGAAGTTCACTTACTACGAGTATTTGCTGCGACGCGTGCCGGATCCGAAGCTGGCCGGCCGGGCACGGTTCCTGAAATGGGGCTTCGTGGTCTGCCTGGGGATCATGTTGCTCGGCGGCATCCTCACCGTCGTCAACTTGGCACTGAGCGGCGCAACCGGGGCCGGCCCGGGCCTCGGACCCGTGACGGGTGTGATGTTCCTGATAATACCGGCTGGAATCGGCATGCTCGTGTTCGGCATCCTGACCCTGCTGTTGCTGCTCCGGCTACGCTGGGCGCTGCTGACCGCGGCAGAGTCGTCCGAGGCGGTGTGGAGCGCGGCTGGTGGGATCCCGGCCGTGCACTGAGGCCGACGCGTCGGTGGACGCCCATGGGGGCAGAGGAAGCAGGCCGTTGAAACCGACCTACGGCCGCCACTCAATGGTGACGTTCCAGCCGAGTTGCCCGTAGAAGGCGGTGAGGACCGCTTCGGCCTGTTGTTGTGCGCGACTGACCAGATCCGGATCGTCGAGCAGCGCGCTGATCTGGGCCTGGGCGGCCCGCATGGCGTCATGGAGCAGGTCGACGCGGGGGTCTGCGAACGGATTCAAACTCGCGAGCCCCGTCTTGCGCAACTCGAAGATCCGAGTCGCATCGTGGTCGACACGTGGGCGGTCCGGCCGCGGACGCGGCAGGCGGAGCGTCGCAGTGCGCGCAGCGGTGTCGACGGCTTCGATCGCGATCGAGTCCATGTCCACGGAAATGTCGCCGTCCCCTTTCACAATCACCGCGGCCCGGCCGCCGCGCGTGGTGCCCTCGATCACATCCGCGACGCGAATCCGCAGCACAGCCAGCCGCGCCAGCGCCCGGACATCCTCGATGCGGGGCGCGGCGGAGACACTGGCAAAGGCGGAGCGCGGCGCGTGCGCGGCGCCGTACTGGTAGGTCATCCACAGGATCGTGCCAAGACCGGCCAGGATCAGCGGCCAGGCAATGAGTCCTGGGACGCGCAGCGCAGGTGTCGCGGGAGCGGAGGTCATGGGAAGTCATCCGTGACGGTGGGATGGCCGACGGAGCGCCACTCGGGCAATCCGCCGGTGCAGGCACAGGCATGCACCCAGCCCGCGAGGGCCAGGGCGGCGACCGCGAGGAGCAGCCAAAGCACACGGGGCAGCGCGCGTGTGGCATCCCGCCACCGGAACATGATACGCCCATCCGTGGGTCGAGGTTGCAGCAACCCTTACAGCATAACAGACCAAGCGGAGCGCGAAACGTCAGGCGCTGCCGCCGGGCGGCCCTTCGGCGCGTCGCCCGCGCAGAACGGCCCGGGACACTCAATTCTCGAACTGGAGCGGTGGGCGCTCGGCTTTGGGGCGGTACTTCTCGACAAGTTCGCGCAGCTTGGGCTGGTTCGGATCGAGCTCCAGACTGCGGTGCCAGGACTCCACCGCTTCATCACGCAGGGAGACGTTGGACGGATCGTCGAGGTACTGCGTCATCAGGACCACGCCGTAGCCGGCGCGGGCGGCGGAGTTACGCGGATCGAGCTGAATGGCGCGACGGTAGCTCGCGGCGGCGGACAGGAGATCCTGCATGCGCCAGAGCGTGTAGCCCATGCGCTCGTGTGCCGGGGAAAGGTCAGGGTGGCGCTCGATCGCGGCTTCGAGCGTGCGCCGGGCCGTATCCCACCGCTCCTGATTGAGATACACGGTCGCGAGGTTGACGAGGACAATGGGTTGCGCCTCATCGGCCTCCAGCGATTGCTTGTAGGCGCGAATGGCTTCGTAGTCGCGGCCAAGCGCGGCCAGGGCGGCTCCAAGGTTGCTGTAGACAAAGGCGTCCTGCGGGCGCAGACCGAGAGCCCGCTCGTACTCCGCGATGGCCTGTTCGAAATCGCCGGACTGGTGGTAGGCGGAGGCCAGTCGGAAGCGGTAGTCAAAGTTGCGCGGCTCCAGCTCACACGCCATGACGTAAGCGCGGATGGCCTGCGCGGAGCGCTGCAGCAGGCGCAGCACTTCACCGAACTCGAACAGCGGTGCGGCGTTATTCGGGTCGAGACGCACGGCCTCCTGTAATGCGGAGGCGGCCTCTTCCAGGTTGCCGGACTCCTTCTGCGCGAGCCCGAGTTTATAATGGCCCTCGGCAAAGGTGGGATCGAGGCGGACCGCTTCCCGAAACTCGGCAACGGCAAGCGCGTAGTTGCGGCTTGCCAGTGCGGCGTCGCCCTCGCGCAGGCGTTCGTTCGCGATCGGGCGTGTGAAGACACAGCCGGCGCACAGCAGGGCGCCAAGGCAACAGGCGAGTGCAAAGCAGCGAGGCATCTGGGGCGCTCCGTCTGGTCTACGAGTGATCTGCGGGCGGCGGACCTCGGCCACGCGGTGGGTAGCGCCGCTCGACACGGGTGGTACCGCACACCCACGGCACCGTCAATCCACATCGGCAGCTTCCAACGCGCGGCTGGAATGTTATTGGACGTCGCAGCGTGGCACGTGGATGAACTGTGGCCGCAGGGCACCGCGCTTCGGGCACGGCGCCGGACGATCGACCTCAGCGATTCCGACCCGCCCGCACATCGAAGGCGTCGCGCAGACCGTCGCCCAGGAAGTTGAGGGCCAGGAGCGTCAGTGAAAGAGCGCCGCAGGGAAACACGATCAGCCACCAATCAAACCGCACCGGGTTCAGCAGGCGCACCCCATCGGCCGCAAGCGAACCCCAGGTTGCCTGCGGGGGCTGCACACCCACGCCGAGAAAGCTCAAAAACGACTCCTGCAGAATCGCCTGCGGCACCGTGAGTGTGGCGAATACCACGATCGGACCAACGAGGTTCGGCAGGATGTGACGCAGGATGATCCGCGGCAGCGGCAGGCCCAGCGCGCGGGCCGCCTCGATGTACGGCTGCTCGCGCAGCGAGAGCACCTGTCCGCGGATCACGCGCGCCATGGTCAACCAGCTTACGCCGCCGATCGCGAGGATCAGCACCACGAAGCGCGTCATCTCGGAGTCCAACCACCCGGTGTGCTCGATCCACGCGCCGACCGAAACGGTAAAGAGCATCACCAACAGCAGTGTCGGCAGCGCGTAGAGCACATCCACCAGCCGCATCATCAGCTCGTCGAGTCGCCCTCCGACGTATCCCGCCACTGCGCCGTAGAGCGTGCCGATGAACACCGCAATGGCCGCCGACAGCAGCCCAAGCGCGAGCGAGATTGCCCCACCGTAAAGTGTGCGCCAGAGCAGACTCCGGCCCACGTCGTCAGTTCCGAGCAGGTATACGGCCGAGGGCGGGACGCGCGTCGCGGCGAGATCCTGCACCCGCATGCCGCTCAGCGACCACGGCAGCAACCCAAAGCAGACCGCCACCAGCGCGGCCAGCAGCAGCAGACTCAGCACCGCGGGGCGGTGCCGGCGAAAGCGGAACCAGACGGCGCTCGTGGGGGTCATGCGGCGCGTGCTCCGACCCGGATGCGGGGATCAACCAACCCGTAAAGCAGGTCCACAAGCAGGTTGAAACTCGCAAGCAGGAGGGCGTAGATCATCACGGTCGCGAGGATCAGACTCTGGTCGCGGTTGTTGATGGACTCCACCACGTGCGTGCCCATGCCCGGCACACTGAAGATTTTTTCCACGACAAACGAGCCGGTGTAGATCGCCGCGGCGGCTGGTCCGAGATAGCTCAGTACGGGCAGGAGGGCGTTGCGCAGGGCATGTTCGAACAGGACGGTGTGCGGCGCGAGCCCCTTCGCCTGGGCCGTACGGATGTAGTCCTCCGAATACGCGTCGAGCAGCGCCGCGCGTGTCAGGCGGGCGATGTAGGCCGCGTAGGGCAGGGCGAGCGTAACCGCGGGCAGGATGGCTTGAGCGGGTGAGCCCCAGCCGCCAACCGGCAGGGCGCCGAGCCAAACACCGACAACGATGAGGAGTACGGCGCCGATCACGAAGGTCGGCAGCGAGATTCCGACCAGCGCCAGCCCCACGGAGACGTGCTCGAGCCAGTGGCCGCGGCAGCCGACGGCAACGAGTCCACCGGCCAGCCCGAGCGCAACGGCGAGCCCCAGCGCCAGGGTGCCGAGTTGCAGCGAGACCGGCAGCGCAAGCCGCAGGATCTCGACAACCGTCCAGTCCTCGTACTGGTGAGCCGGGAGATCCTGATCCCAGAAGAGCCGTTTCGGCCAGAGCCAGAAATAGCGTTCGTACCAGGGAACAGGGGTAATGACCGCCGTCACGCTACCGTCGGCAGCGGCCACCGTGATAAGGCGGTCGTAGTTGAAGGCGATGCGTTTCTGCTGCAGAACCTCGGGGGGCAGCTCGCGCTCTCCACCCTCGAGGCCCTCGCCGGGGGTGGCCATGATGAGAAATACGGCGCAAGCATAGATAGCGAGTAGAAGCAGTGGAAAGGCGAGGAGCCGCTGGAGCGCGAAGCGGAGCATGGGGAGATTATGGCGGGAATGACTCGGCGTGGGAACGAGGTCACACGCCGGCCTTGCGATCCGACTTGGAGAAATGGCCGACTGCGGCCGGCCGTTACAACCTTACTCTTTCAGCGCCTCCCACAGAACCTCGGCCACGTCGAGTTGGCGCACGTTGTCCCGGGCGGTATCGGCCAGCCCGTCCGTGAGCATAGTCTTGCAGAAGGGGCAGGCCGAGGCCACCGCCTGTTCGACCGTGCGGGCCTGCGGCAGTGCCGTGACGAGCTGCTCGACACGGGCGTGATTCACCCGTTGCGCACCGCTTTCCTCTTCCTTCCACATCTGCGCGCCGCCCGCACCGCAACACATCCCGCGGTCGCGCCGTGCGACCGGCTCATGCAACGCAACCCCGGGGATCGCGGCCAGCACGGCGCGCGGTGCGTCGTACACGCCGTTGTGCCGACCAAGGTAGCAGGCGTCGTGGTACACCAACTCGAGCGGTACGGGGCGCACCGGTTTCAGGCGCCCGCTGCGCAGCAGTTCCGCCAGCAGTTCGGTGTGATGGACCACCTCGAACTTACCACCAAAATCGGGGTACTCGTGGCTGAGCGTGTTGTAGCAGTGCGGGCAGGTCGTCACGATCTTCCGTACCTGGTAGCCCTGGAGCGTGGCGACGTTCTGCTGAGCGAGCATCTGGAAGAGAAACTCGTTGCCCGCCCGCCGGGCCGGATCACCATTGCAGGTTTCCTCCGGGCCAAGAATCGCGAAATCCACGTCGGCCGCCTGGAGCAGTCGCGCGAATGCCTGTGCGATGCGACGCGAGCGGTCATCGAAGGACGGCCCGCAGCCCACCCAGTACAAGTACTCCGCGTCCGGCTTCTCGCTACGCAGCGGCACATTCAGCCCGGCGGCCCATTCGGCGCGGCGGTCGTTGGGGAAGCTGTACGGATTGCCGGCGTTCTCGAGCGCTTGGAACATCTGCTGCAACTGCGACGGCACCAGCCCCTGCTCCATCGCGAGGTTCTGTCGCAGGCCGACAATCTTGTCGATGTAGGTGATCAGGACCGGACACTCCTCCTCGCACGCTCCGCACGTTGTACAGCCCCACAGCACCTCGGGGTCAATCCAGGCCGGCACCAGGGCTTCATGGGCGCGCACCGCATCTGCCGGAGCCGTGCCCGACGTGTATCCGCGGACACCGTGCGGCCGGCCCGGGGCTTCGATGTCGGGCCCGCCTGCGGCGGTGGAGCCGTTCGTAGCCGGAGCGACCAGCGCCCGTTCGCGCAGGTAGGCATGATCCCGCAGCCCGATCAGCAGGTGCTTCGGCGACAGGAGCTTGCCGGTGCGCGTGGCCGGACACTGGTCGGAGCAGCGGCCGCACTCGGTGCAGGTGTACAGATCGAGCATGTCCTTCCACGAGAAATCCCGTAGCGTCTTCACGCCGAGTGTTTCCTCGCGCTCCACGCGGCCCTCGAGGTCGGCCACCGGTGCCAGGCGGCCGCGTGGCCCGAGCTGGCGCGCAAAGATGTTCGGCACGACGGTGAGGATGTGGAAGTGCTTCCCGTAGGGCAGCAGGTTCAGGAACAGCAGGACCAGCCCGGCGTGCAGCCAAAAGCCGAGGTGCCAGAGGACAGCATTGTCGCCCACCATATATGCTACCAGCGACGCGAAGGGCATCACGGCGACGAACGGCCCGCCAAGATGCCGGTGAATCTCGACACCTTCGTAGACGAGATCGGCGGCCATCATGGCAAAAATGATGCCCAGAATGAGCAGTCCCTCGCTGCTGAGCGTCAGGCGTGTGAGGCGCAGCACAACCCGATTCCACACGAAGACAACAACACCGAGGATCACCAGCACGGTGAATACATCGCGAAGCAGGGCATATGCGGCCCCGAGCGGCTGGTCCACGCCGAAGATCCACAGGTCGTATACGGGGCTGCCGGGCGGCACGAAACCACGCACCCACAACAGGATTGAATTCAGCAGCAGCACCACGAAACCGGCGAACACGAGCACGTGCGCCCAGCCCGCGGCCGCGTAGCGCGGCATGCGGTACTGCCCGAGCACGTAGCGCAAGACGCCCCCCACGCGTTCCCCCAGTCGGTCGCAACGCGACTCCGGACGTCGCGCCACCCGCAGCAGCCGCCAGCGACGCCACGCCGTGTAGCTGAAGCCCGCGAACGCCACCAGCAGCAGCAAGGTCATCGGGAGTGGCCCCATCCTGGTTCTCCGATCGTGTACCGACGCGGCGCGTGTCAGGCCGCGGCCGCAGACTCCGACGTGTTCGACCTGCGGACGCGATTGTACCGGAGGATGGGCTGCCGGGAATGCGCAGACGATGACTGCTGCGTTGGCCGCTTTTCAGATGGAGATGGGTGTCGGGTCGGCCTCCGGCTTGCAGCGGAAGCATACGCGGACAGGGTTACTGCTCATCCGCACTGCATGCACCCGCCTCCCTGCCGGGTTGCTCCAACCGCTCGAACTCGAGGCCGACACGATAGCTGCCGTCGGCTTCGGGGCGCTTGCAGACCACCTTGGCATGGGTGGCCACGCGCCAGACGGAGCCAGAGGCAAGCGGGATGTCGAGCGAGAGTCGCGCACCCACATGGGCGGATTTCACCGCGGACACGCGCAAGCCCGCCCCACCGGGGGAAATGTCGAGCAGTTCCCCGAAGCCGGTGTAGGGGCCCGAGGTCCACCGGGCCGGACCCTCCGCGGGAACCCGGATAAATCGCCGCCGATCCCAGTAACGCGTCAGCGTCAAGGCGCAACTCCTCTGCCCTCCGACCGCGGCACGCACTTCCCGCTTGGCAATCGCAGTAGACCGCTGGTCCGCTTCGGCGCAACTGGCAGTCAGCATGGTCTGCGGCTTGCTGAGGGGTTCGTCGGCCTGATTCGCCAGTCTGTTGATCAACGCTTGCCCAGGGCGTGCGTTGGCCGTAGACGGCGCGGGTTTCCCATAACTGGCGGGGCGAAATGGGTTGCAGGGAGGGGTTCCCGGCCGTGTACCGAAACCGCAGGCCGACACCCCCGGAAGCATCGGGGGGCTGTCAGATAAAAGACCCCGGTCTATGAGAGCAGCACGGCACGCATCGAATACAACCCGGGCGGACGTCCACCGATCCAGCGCGCGGCGCGGAGCGCCCCACGCGCGAATGCTGCACGCGAGAGGGCCTGGTGGCTGAGGGTGACAACTTCCTCTTCGCTGGCGAAGTGCACGTCGTGCGCTCCCACGATGGAACCCAGCCGGACCGCATGCACGCCAACCTCGCCCGCGGGGCGTGGCCCCACATGACCCCGTCGGCCGAAGACGGAGATCTCGGCGGCATCACGCTGCCGACCGGCCGCGACGGCGCGGAGCAGTGCATCGGCAGTTCCGCTCGGGGCGTCCACCTTGCGGCGGTGGTGGGCTTCGATGATCTCGACATCCCACGCATCACCGAGCCGGGCCGCAACATCTTCGACCAGCGCCAGCAACAGATTGACTCCCACGCTCATATTGGGCGCCCAGACAATCGGAATGCGTCGAGCGGCCTCCGCGAGTGTGGCTTGCTCCGCCGGTCCGAGTCCCGTCGTGCCACTGACGAGCGCGATGCCGCGCGTGGCACATGCCGCGACCCAGTGCATGCAGCCGGCCGGCAGGGTGAACTCGATCGCGACATCGACCTCGGACAATTCCGTGGAGATCGCTACTCCGACCGCTCCCACACCGGCACGGAGACCCGCGTCGGCTCCCAGGTGCGGGTCGCCGGGCATCGTCACCGCGCTGGCCAGGCGCAGCTCCTTCTCCTCCGCAAGCAAGCGGATCAGCGTCTGGCCCATTTGACCGGTGCAACCCACGATACCTACACGTACGCTCATCCGAGGGACTCCAGCAGTTCCGCCATCTCCGCCGCGGCATGGCGATCACCAACACGCTGCGCGGCCGCGATCCCCGCACGCAGGGTTTCCGCCGCCGCGGGGCGGGCCCCATTTTGATCTCGGTGCGGGCGCGCAGGTGGTAAGCGGCAACATAGTTGGGATCCCGCTCGAGCGCCGCGGTGAAGGCCGCACAGGCCTCCTCGAACCGCTCTAGCCCCAGGAGCTCAAGTCCGACACCGTAGTGTGCGAACGGATCGTTCGGATCGACCGCAACGAGTTTCTGTAGTTGTTCAAGGCGTGTGGGCATGGCGAATCTTCAGCCCTTGGGCGGTTGCTACTCAACGGAAAACATGAGTAAGCGGCAGCTCCCCGACCACCGTTTACGAGGAGTAATCCTAATGCCCCGCTCCCCAGAGGGGAGAAACCGGAAGCGGGGCGCATGACTTCGAATTCTCAACCCTGACCCCAACTCCATCCTGCCAGGAAGTTGGGGCTGGGAGAGCCGCTAATAACGTCGCGGGGCGGCCCCATCAAAGGAGTAGCCGCCGCCGGCACGGAAGTACTCGCGCCCGAGGGTCTTGATGCGATCAACCAGCGTCCGGGCCTGCGCCTCGGTCGTGAAGGCCTGGGTCGCCACAAGCTGCCAGTCGCCGGCACCTTCGAGCACCGCAGCCGGTACGCCATTCTCCGTGAGGTAGGCCGCGGCCCGGTCGGCATCGCCCCGCGCTGCACGGCGGAAGTACTGCACTAGCACATGGAACGAGCCGCGCTGCGGCGTGAAGGACGCCGGCGTCTCCAGGACGGGCGTTGGCCGCTGGGACTCCTGGGCCGTCGCCGTCGGCGTGTTCGTGCCGGAAATCATCGGCGTATAGGGCGTCGCAACAACACCCTCATTACCCCGCCCTTGTCCGGGTCGCAGGTCGCCGCCGCGTGACCCTTCGGTGGGTGTCGGCAGGGCATCAGGTGGAGCCGCACGCTGAACCGGTGTCGCGCTGAGTGCATCCGCGAGGGCCGCACTGCCCTGCTGCACATTCTCCCGGGGCGGAGCGACGGAGCTGCGCCCGGCCTGGAAAGAAGCGACGATAAGACACAACAGAGCGGCACCCAGCACCACAAGGTGCGGCCAGCCCAGCGCGAGATAGACGCGACCGGCGGCATAGCGCACACCACTCCACGACGTCTCGTCGAGGCCATCGAATGCTGCCATCCCGGCGGGGAGATCAACCGCTTCCGGCACGACGGCCGGTGCCGCCGGCGGCGTGGCCGAGGGTGGTGCCGGCGGTTGCGGGGTCCGGGGGATGAAGCTGCGCCCCTTGCCGCGGAGCGTCCGCGCATGCACCTCATAGAGGACCGGGCGATTCTTCCGTGGCGACATGGTGAGGCCTCCGTTCTGCGGCGCGGGCCCATCCGTGGGCGCACTCCACCCGCCTGCCGCAGTGCATTGTAGACGGAGGGCGGCCGGGCACAACTCGGAGCCGCGCGGAGAACGTCGTTCCCGCCACCCACAGCTCCCCGGCCGACCTTGCGAAACCGCGTCCCGCCCCCCCTAATACCGTTTCGGCACGCGGCCCCGGCCGCAGGCATCGCTAACCACTACCCCTCGCCGCGGAGAGCGCCATGAAAATCGGCATCGTTACCTTCACCGACGGACGAGCTCGCGTCGCCAAGGCCACCGAGAAAGACTGCCGCATGTTCCAGGAGCGGCTGGCCGATTACTTCCGCCGGAAGAAGCACGATGTCGTGATCGCGCGCAAAATTGTCTGGAACTATGAGACGGCGCGGGCGGAAGCGCGGCGTATCGCGCTGGCCTATCCCGACGTAGTCGTATTCAATTTCTGCGTCTGGTCGTTTCCGGATCTCACCGCGCAAGTCGCGAATCTGATGCCCGAAGTCCCGATCCTGCAGGTCGGCAACATACTGCCATCACACCCCGGCTGGGTCGCGTTCTTCGCATCGGCGGGCACGCTGGACGAAGTCGGCCGCCCCTTCGGCCGCGTGCTGGGCGACATCCGCAGGGCTGACGTTCAGCAGGAGGTGGACCGCTTCCTCGCCCGGCACGATCCCGATGAGCGGGCCCGCGGCGAGCGCGCCGCCGCGCTGCTCCACGGCCAGCGTTACGGGGAATTCGACGGCCCCTCGATGGGGATGTACACGGGTCACATCGACCCCTCGCAGTGGATGGACCAGTTCGGCATTCACGTCTACCACCGCGGGCAACTGCACCTCTGGCAGATGGCACAGCGGATCGCGCCGGAGCGCGTCGAAGCGGGTTTGAAGTGGCTCGAGAAGCACGCCGCGCAGATCCACTACGACGACAAGGTGCTGACGCCCGGGCTCGATGGCACGCTGGCCCGCCAGGTTCGCATGTATCTGGCGATGAAAGACTTCTGCAAGCAGGAGGGTATCGACTTCTGCGGTCTGACCGGGCAACTCGACATGACCGAGTGGCCGGACCTGTGCATCGCCGACGTGCAGGAAGCGCTGCTCAATGACATCAGCGACTGGGAGGATGCCGAGAAGAAACCGCTCATCTGTGCGACGGAGTGCGACAGCAACGGCGCGCTCACGATGCAGCTCATGCACCACCTGAGCGGCACTCCCGTGCTCTTCGCCGACTTGCGGCACTATCACGAGAAACTCGAGCTCTACGACCTCGTGAACAGCGGCCAGCACGCACCGTGGTTCGCCAAGCGCTCGAACCACGCTCGTTCCAACTGGAAAGAGTGCCACATCCGGCCAGCGTCCCCGTTCTACTTCCGGGGCGGCGGTGGCAGTGTGCAGTTCTACGCGGCTCCGGCGAAGGAGGTCACCTTCGGGCGGATTGTGCGGCGCCGCGGCCACTATCTCATGCACATCTTTACGGGTAGCTTCGCAAAACTGACCCGTTCGATGGAAGAGAAACTCGCCAAGCAGACGACATACGAATGGCCGCACGCATTCGCGAAGTTCGACATCACCCTCAAGACGCTGCGGCAGAACTACAGCAGCAACCATATCCACGCGATCATCGGAAACCACGTGGCGGCGCTGTCGGCGGCGTGTGAACTGCTGGGAATCGAGCCGGTCGTACTGCAGGAGTAGAATTGCCGGTCATGGCGGTGGAAATTGCCACTGCCCTGTGAGGTCCGGCGCCGGCGGGGCGGGGCCGCCGACGCCGACGCCGGCGCGCAGCCCGCCCCCTGCTTATGTCAAACGCAAAGGCCGCGCATGCGCCGCGACGAACTGCACTACGAACTACCGCCCGAACTCATTGCCCAGCAACCTATTACACCGCGCGATGCGGCCCGACTGCTGGTGCTGCACCGGGACACCGGCCGGATCGAACACCGCACTTTCCGTGATCTTGGTGCCTATCTCGATCCCGGCGACTGCCTCGTCACCAATGACACCCGCGTGATACCGGCCCGCTTTGATCTGGAGCGCGCGACGGGCGGACGCATCGAGGCCCTTTTTCTGCGCGTCGATTCCACGCCTGCGCCCGCACCTGGCGCGGCCGAGTGGATCTGCCTGCTGAAGTCGGCCGGCCGCCTGCGCCCCGGCGAAACGCTGGCATGCCGCGGGCATCCCACCCACCTGCAAGCCGTGGCGCGGCTCGAGCGGGGTGCCTGGCGGCTGCGACCGGACCCGCACATCGACCCCCTGACACTCTTGAGTGCGATCGGCGCACCCCCGCTGCCACCCTACATCCGGCGCGGCGTGAAAACGGAACCCACGGTGCGGGCGCGCGACCACGAGCGCTACCAGACGGTCTACGCCACACACCCGGGCGCTGTGGCGGCGCCCACGGCTGGGCTGCATTTCACCCCGGAACTGCTGACGGAACTAGGTGCGCGGGGCGTGGAGCGCGTACCGGTGACCCTGCATGTCGGGCTGGGTACGTTCGCACCGATCGAGGTGGAGGATCTGCAAGACCACCCGATGCACGCGGAATGGTACGAGGTGCGTTCGGATGCACTGACAGCACTGCGGGCGTGTCGGGCGCGCGGTGGGCGCATCGTGGCGGTGGGCACGACGGCGGTCCGCGTGCTGGAGTCGCTGCCGGAGGGGGTGTGGGCGGATGCAGCAGCGGCGTTCAGCGGCTGGACACGACTTTTTCTGTACCCGCCTTATCGCTTTCGCCACGTGGATCGGCTGCTCACGAATTTCCACCTGCCGGAGAGCACTTTGCTGGCACTCGTGATGGCCTTCGGCACCCGCGCCCAGGTGCGCGCCGCGTACGCGGCCGCAGTGGCGGAACGCTACCGGTTCTTCAGTTACGGAGATGCGATGCTGATCCTGTAGCCGGAGTGAATGCGTCGCCGAGTTGTACCGGAGCCGCCGTGCTCCGTAGAATCGCGGTGAGCGCTGCGGAAGGAGCTGGCACGATGATTGAGAAAGCCACCGTGGTCGGCATCGGGGCGATGGCAACCATCACCGCGCAACTGCTGGCGACGAACGGGGTGCGGGTGGCCCTGCTGGCCCGGCCAGAAGAGCCGGTGGACGAAATCATTCATGACGGCGAGAACCGCCGCTACCTGCCGGGCCTGCGACTGTCAGACCACATCACCCCGACGAATCATGCCGGGGCCGCGTTTGCACAGACGCAGTTGCTCGTGTCGGCCACCCCCTGCCAGTTCCTGCGCGGCGCGTGGCAGCACGTGGCGCCGGAGATTCCAGCGGGCGTACCCATCGCGAGCGTGACGAAAGGCATCGAAGTCACTTCGCGCTGCCGGCCGACGGAGATTCTCGCCGCGCTCTCCCCCGGGCACCCGCTGGCGGTACTCTCGGGGCCGAACATCGCGCGCGAGTTGGCGCGGTGCCTGCCCGCGACGGTCGTGATCGCGTCGGACCAGGCCGAACTCGCGACGCTGTTGCAGCAGATCTTCAACACCTCCTGGTTCCGTGTGTACACGAGCCCCGACGTGCTGGGCGTGGAACTGGCGGGGGCCACGAAGAACGTGATCGCGATCGCAGCCGGTATCCTTGACGGGCTCAAGGCCGGTGACAACGCGAAAGCCGCACTGGTGACGCGCGGCCTGGTCGAAATCACGCGATTGGGGGTCGCGATGGGGGCGCGGGCCGAGACCTTCAACGGGCTGGCCGGTCTCGGCGACTTGTTCACGACCTGCGTGTCACCCTATGGCCGCAACCGGACCGCGGGGGATCGCATCGGCCAGGGCGTGGCGCCGGAGCAGGTGGTCCGGGAGAGTCGAGCGGTGATCGAGGGCATTCCGACGACGCAAGCGGTGCTGGAACTCGCGCGGCGGCACCGGGTCGAAATGCCCATCACGCAGGCGGTCTACGAAGTGCTGTTCGAACATAAGCCGCCCGTAACCGCGATCACCGAGCTCATGAATCGCCCGCCCAAGGCCGAAGAGCCGCACCACGCGGATTGACTCGCCCGTACAAACCAGTATTGTGCCGACAGAACGTCGCTGTAGTTTGCACCGTGCGCTCGTTGGAATCCTTACGAAAGGCGCTGGTGTCCATGTCGCTCGACCCCCTCGCGTTGTCCGCCGCAATTCGCATACCCATGGTGCCGCCACGCATGCCCACACCCCATCCCAACGGAGACGCCTCGGCCGCCGTCGCAGAACTTGAGCGCGAGCTGATCGCGAGCCAGCGCCTGGCGCTGCTGGGTTCGATGCTCGCGATGGTGACGCACGAATACAACAACCTGCTGACGCCGATCCTGGCGCGTGTCGAAGCCGCGCTGAGCATGGACGAAGACGTCCCCTTCATGCGCAAAACGCTGGAGCGCACCCTGACGCAGTGCCAACGCGCCATCGCGGTAAACCGGCACCTGCTCGATCTCGCGAACCAGCCCGAGCGACCGGTCACGGTATGCAACCTCGCGGCAGTGGTGCAGGAAGCCATCGAGACGATGACCCGACCGGTCGAGAAGGACAGCATCACATTGCGCGTGGAAGTGCCGGAACACCTCCAGGTCGTCGCGCAACACGACCTGCTGTGCCAGGTATTGCTCAACCTGCTGCTCAATGCACACCGGGCAATGAGCGCGGTGAGTGGCGGGCTGCTCGTGGTGCGTGCGACGGAGCTCGCCGAAGCGGTGCAGATCGAAGTGCAGGACAACGGCTGTGGGATTGCCCGTGAACGGATCGACACGATTGTCAATCCATTTCTCGCGTCACCTCCCGGGCAACGCGCCACGGACTGGCAGGAAGTCGGACTCGGCCTGAGCGTCTGCCGCCTCATTGCGCGACACCATGGGGCGATGTTGCAGGCACGGACGAACGAGGGGCGCGGCTGCACGTTCACACTGCATTGGCCGAAGGCCGCCGGCGCGAATTAACACGGGTCAGCGCTGAACCCCATCGGCCGCTGAGGGCCGCCCACCCGAGCAGGACAGCGAAGGCGACCGACACGAGGATTCCTTCCTGCAACCCGGGCGGCGTGTACTGGAAGACGATGTCAACCGTTACACCCGGTGGAACCCGCACACCCATCAGCACGTCGTTCACCCGTTCGATATGCACTCGCCGCCCCAACCCTTGCGCGTTCCACCCCTTCAGCCACGCCCGCGCAATGACGACACGGGGCCACTGTTGCGGGGGCAGGGATTCCGCGGGGGGCAGGTCCGGCGACCACGAATCGACACGAAGACGGAAGCTGTGCGGGCCGGTTTCCCGGTACCGCACCGAACCCGGCACCGTGGCATCTTCGAACAGGGCATCGCCATAAGTCTCGGGCAGGGCGAATAGGCGCCAATCGGGCGGGACGAGCGCCACAAGTTCGCCCATGTCCGGCGCGGGCAGACTCGGATCGCAAAGCAGGATCCAGCCGACGTTGTAGAGCCGCGCCCAGCTCGTCTCGGCAAGCAACTCCGCGGCGCGCTCGGACTCCCCCCACGGCTTGAAGCCGAAGCGCGCCGCGTATCCTCGCGGCTGCAACGGACCGTAGTCGGTCAACGTCCGGATTCGGCGCAGCACATTCGTGTTCGCGACGGCCTTTTCAACCGGCTGAACATACTCACCCGGCAACCATCCGACGCGCCCATTCACGACCCACAACCGCGCACCGGACGCGCGGACAAGGTCCATCCAGCGGTCCGCCGCAGCACCTTGCGGTGCGGTGAGCTCTTGCGGTGTGCGCACCCCGCGCGGCATATCGAGGGTCCAGCCGATGATGGCGAGATCCGCCACCAGCACCACCAGCAGCACGGTGACGGGACGAACGGTGCGCCCGCCACGTACCGCCCAGGCGAGCACACCGAGCGACACCAACCCAACAGTCAACGGTACCCAGACCGCCGGACTCCACGGCAGGATCGAGCGAAACGCTACACCACGCCACGCCTCACCGAGCCAGGGTACGACGGGCAGCAGCAGGATGGGGGGCAGCCCCGCCAGCACCACCGCCGGCACCCACGGCCGGCGCGTCAGCCCTTGCAGAGCCGCCCGCACGCGGCTGCGGCGCGGCGACCGACCCCCGACCAGATCCTGCACCGTGTAGGCGGCCAGCGCAGCGAACGCCAGGTTCACCAACAACAGCGCCCGCGCCGGACAGCGGAACAGACTGCTGCCTGGCAACAGGTACAGCACCGGGCACACGGGTCCGAGGTACCCGATCGCGGTCAGCAGCCCACCGACACCCAGCACAAACCACCCCCGTCGAGCGGGCTGCCATCGCCCGCCGAATCGCAGGGCGTAGCAGCCCAGGATCAGCGTTAACCAACCCATGTAGCCGAATTGCTCGACCTGGTGCGACGGACCCCAATAAGACTCCGGGAAGAAGTTGGGCGTCCGTTGTCCGAAGATCATCGGGCTGACCCACCCCAGCAGCGCGGCCGGACTCAGACTGTTCTCGACGAAATCGAAGTAAGTCCGCTCGGTGCGGGTTGTGTCGCGAAGGAACAGGGCCGTGGGTAGCCACTGCACGGCGTACAGTCCGGCCGCACAAATACCTACAAGCACCCAGCGCGTCAGGATGCCGGACCATGCGGGGTGCCGCGCGCGCCAGCCAAGTGCCGCCAGCCAGAGCAGAGCTCCGCCGGTGGCGAGCAACGTAATCTGCACGTGGCCGGCGAAGGCCTGCAGCGCGATGACGACCGCCGCCACGGCCAGTCGCCGGCCGACCGGGTCGCAACGGCGGCCCTCGGTCGCGCCGAAAACGTAACGGCGCAGCGCCCAGAAGACCCAAGGTGTCCAGGCCGCGGCGTGCTGCATCGTGAAATGTACGCGGTGCGCCAGCATGAATCCGCAGAATCCAAAAGCCACCGCTCCGAAGACCGCGGCGGAACGACGCAGGCCTTCCGCCCGCAGCAGCAGGTACATACCCCACAGCGCCAGCGTGAAGTGCAGCCAGAGCGAGGCGGGGTACGCCACCAGCGGCGGCACCAGGGCGAAAAGCCACGTCGTGGGATACCAAAGGGCCGCTTGTGGATCAGCGGTCAACGGACGATCGAGGCCGCTCCACGGCAGCAGCCACGGCCACTCGCCGGAGGCGACCGCCTCGGCAAAGAAGACTCGCAGCGGAAAGTAGTACAGGATGTCGTCTTCGCCGGCCCCGAGCCCCGCCAAACCCCAGAGCGGAGCGAGCACCACGCCCGGTAGCACGATGAACAACCCCGCGATCAGCAGCCGGGCACCTCGCATGGCTGGGCATGGTAGCGAGGCGGGTGGCGTGGGGCGAGTTGCGGCGCGGAGTTGCGAATTGCGTGCCGGCGACCATAATGAAGTGGGTTATAGGGCGTCACATCCGAAGCCCGCTACACGAACTTCAGGAGGATTGCACATGCGTTTCGGTTTACGTTTGGCGTTTGCGGGGCTGGTACTCGCGCTGCTCACCGGTTGCGGCATGCAGGGCAGCTGGTCGGTCATGCGGATGGTGCCGGAAAACCTGACCGAGTTTGAGATCGGTCAGATGACTCTCAAGGGCGACGGCAAATTCGAGGCCTCGTACAACCGCGGCGGAGCAACGGTCAGCGCCGAGGGCACCTACACCTACAACGAGGAATCAAAGGTTCTGACCTTCAGCATGAAGGATGGCAAGCTCCGCAGCTACCGGGCGGAGTTGTGCGGTAAGTGTCAGGGCATCATGTATGTCTGGAACGAGGAAGGCCCGAAAGTCTGGGAAGTGAGCTTTAAGCGCCACTAGCACCAATGCTCCCCTCCTTGGCAGGGAGGGATTGGGGCTGGGTCGCGAAGCCACTGAGAACGCCCCGCTCTTGGTCTCTTCCCCCAAGTGGAGATGAGGGCACGATCGCTTCCCGGTGCCACCCGACCCCACGAAAGTGCAGCCGCGCGGACGGGACTCGGTTCGCCCGTACCGCGCGGCAACCTTATCCTTACCCGCTCTTGCCTGCCCATCCGTTAACCGGAAACCCTGCACATGGTCCTGCCTGTGACGTACGGCGTGGTCGCTGTGATCCTGCGTGCGGGTCGCTTTCTGCTCATCCGCCGGGCGC
This sequence comes from Phycisphaerales bacterium, assembly GCA_016716475.1. Classification (NCBI taxonomy): domain Bacteria; kingdom Pseudomonadati; phylum Planctomycetota; class Phycisphaerae; order Phycisphaerales; species Phycisphaerales bacterium. Next base: position 225,375 of record JADJWG010000004.1, on the reverse strand, counting down.
CGCAGGTCGTCGTTCCGGATGCGTGGTGCTTCGTCGGCGGAGCGATCGAAGCGGGAGAGAGCCAGCCCGAGGCGCTGGTGCGCGAATGTTGGGAGGAGATCGGGGCGCAGATCCGGCCCCGCGCCCCACTCTGGGAGTACGTCCGCCCCGATGGACAACTGCACCTCTATTGGTGGCGGACAGACCTGCTCTGTGACGACCTGCGGCACAACCCGCGCGAGGTGGCCGAGGTGCGCTGGTGCACACTCACCGAAGCGGAGGCGCTCCCGCGACTGCTGGAGAGCAACCGTACCTTCCTGTCACAGTACGGTCGCGGACTCGTTGATCATTCGCCGATTTGACGGGCATATACCCCTTACCCGTACACCCGCCGCTACGATGGTGCGCATGGGAGCGGCGCAAGACTTATTGGCGCACGACCCGACGGCGGGAACGACCTTCCACCGTCCGGACGACCGCTACATTCCCATCCTGCCGTGTGAGTTGACCGAAGCGCTCGCCGCCGATGCCACTCGTTTTGGAGTAACGGCCGAGGAAGTCTGCGCGGTGGCCGGTGCACTCGACGACGTCTTGGAGCAGGAGGCGGCCACGTTTCGGCGGGCACTCACCGATTTCTACGCCCCCTTCAATCCGGATCGCGACACCCAGCCACTCGCGCCGCCGGCATTGCTGCGGTCGCCGGAGTCCTACCGCGAGCTGCTGGCGCGGCTCGCCTACCTGTTGGAGAAGGCGAACTACCGTCGCCTGACGAACGTGCAGGTGGAGGCCGCCGTCCGCCAGGCCCGCGCCGCCGGTTACCACGTCCGTCTCCGGCCGGAACGCATCACCGAATTGGGCGTGTGGGTGCGAGGCACAGGCACGGTGGCGCGGCGTTTTCGGCGCTGGCGCTTGTTGCTGCAGTGGCAGCACTGGCGGACCTGGCGCGAGTTCTTGCGCGAAGGGCTGCCGGAGGAAGTCCCGGTCTATCGACGCCTCGCCGTCGTGTGCCGGCTGCGCGACGATCCCCACGTGCTCATCAAGCTATTCAAGGACATCCCTGAAGCGGATGTCGAAGCACTGCTGCCACACGCGGAAGTCCACATGAACTGGCGCGACCGGCTGCTCGTCTTGGGTGGCGGAGCCGGGGCGCTCGGCTCTACCGCGGGAAAGCTGCTGACGATCGTGACCGGCGCTGCGGCGGCGTTGTGGCAACTGCTTTGGATCCTGCTGCTGGGGGCGGGCATGCTCATCTTCCGGACCGTGCTGGGTTACCGCCGGGCCCGCATAAACCGCGATTCACAACGGACCCGGCACCTGTACTTCCAGAACCTCGGAAACAACAACGGGGCGCTGCAACTGCTCGTCTCGACGGTCGTGCATGAGGAGTTCAAGGAGGCGCTGCTGGGCTGGCTGGCCTGTCAGCGCGGGGCCGGGCCACCGGCCACTGCACAGGAGTTCGACGCCCGCCTCGAGACCTATCTGCGCGAACGCTTCGGCGTGCAGGTTGACTTCGACGCGGCGGATGCCTTGGAGACACTGACGCGCTTCGGGTTGTGGGCCGCTGGGCAGCCATTCGCGGCCCTGCCGCCGGCGGCAACCGTGGCGGCATTGCGCAGCCACTGGCTGGGGCGGTGCTCGGCTGGGTACCACGCGGAATGCCTGGCACAGCGTGGAGCGCAGCCGGGGAGCGTTACTCCGGACACGGCGCAGCCGGACCGGACGGAAGCTGCGCTGCGGCTCATTCCGCCACCCAGGCCGCCAGCCGCTCCATCCCCCGAATGACGTTGTCGCAGTACTGCTGCGTGAAATCCGCCGGCAACTCTTCGTGCAGCGGCACATTCTCGCTGGCGGCCAGCGCCCGGGCACCGTCAAAATCGACATACGCCAAGCGGGCCGTCAGCTCCGTCCGCGAACGCGCGAACGAAACACCCGGCAACATGGCCACCCCCGCTTCATCCAGCAACCGATTGCATAGCGCCGCCCCGGACTCGATCCCGCGGGCCGCCAGCCGCTCCCGCAACGGCGAAAAATCGATGAACAGGTAGAACGCTCCGTCCGGCATGTGTACCCGGATGCCGGCCGCCTGCAGGAGGCGCGTGCACTCGGCCCCCAGGGCTGCGAGAATGCGCCGCGCGTGCCATAGGTAACGCTCGATCTCGACACCGCCGCGGAAGGCCTGCACGGCCGCGTGCTGGACAGGGGCGCACACCGACGTATAGGTCTCGCTCGCGACCGATGCGAGCGCTTCGAGCAGCCAGTACAGATTGGGCGGGAAACAGAAAGTCCCCAACCGCCAGCCGCCGGCACCACACCACTTCGACAAGCCCGAACTGACGATCGTGTTTTCAGGGTAGAATCGGGCAATCGAAACGTGCTGGCCTTTGAAGTGCAACTCGCCATAGATCTCGTCGGACAGCACGATCAGGTTGAATTTGCGCGCGACCTCGGCCAGCAGGACGAGTTCCTCCTCACTGTAGCTCAGCCCCGAAGGATTCGAGGGGTAGTTGAGCACCAGCATGCGCGGGCGAAAATCGTCGTTTACGATCTCCAGGGCGTCGTGCAACTGCGCCGCCGTCACCTTCCAGCCAGTCTCGTGCGACGTGGGGATGAGACTGACCTTGCGGCCGATCACACGCGCCTGCGGCAGGTAAGACACCCAGCAGGGCGTCGTCACAATGATTTCGCCGTAATAGGCCAGTTGGACCAGGAACATCAGCTCTTTCGAGCCGGGGCCGACGATCACTCCGTCAAACTGGGTATCAATCTGGTTGCGGTCACGGTGAAAGGCCGCCACCGCCTCACGCAGCGCCGGAAGTCCCTTGACCGGGAGATAGTCTTTCTCGGGCGCGGCCAGCCGCAGGGCCTCTACTACGCTGCCCGGCACGGGAAAAGGGGACTGTCCCAGGCCGAGGTTGTAGACCGCGCGCCCCTCGCGGCGCAATTCCCGACAGCGCTCCTGGATCGCGAGCGTCGCCGACTGGCCCATTCCCCGCACATTCAGGTTGAGACTCACCGGCCGCTGTGCGTTCATATGTGCTCCTGCAACACCGGCGGACGCCTGCTGCGCCGGCGCATCGACATGTGCCGGGAGTATACCGGGCGGCTGCGCGGCGCGGCAGCTCCTCCCGCAGCGGCTACGATCGGCCCTCCCAAGTTCGGCGGGCTACTTCAGCGGTCGGAGCCGGATGTTGCGATACCACACCGGCTTGCCGTGATCCTGAAAGCCGAGATGGCCGCGGCGGGGCATTTCCTTGTAGGCCGTGCGAAACTTGTTGGGGGTGCCGTCGGGGTTCCTGCCGGCCTCGGTCCACTCGTCCAGGTCCATGCGGATGATGGGCTCACCGTTGAGATCGGCCTCGATGCGGCTGCCGCGACAGACCAGCCGGACGCGGTTCCACTCGCCGGGGGGACGTACCGCGTTGACGCGCGGTGCGAGACAGTCGTAGATGGCACCGGCATCGTGCTTGCCGACCTCCGCCTTGCCGTACGAATCGAGCACCTGGAGCTCAATCCCCGTCTGCACCGGATCCCGCAGGTCGGCGGTGCGGAAGAAGATGCCGCTGTTGGTCTGCGGTGCGAGCTTGAATTCGAGCTCGAGCTCGAAGTCGCCGTACATTTCCTGGGTCCAGATATCGCCGCCACCGCGCCGCGCGAGCGTACCATCGTCCACGCTCCAACTGCCCTGCGGCGCATGCCAGCCGTTCAGGTCCGTGCCATTGAACAGCGCAAGCCAGCCATCCTTCTGCACCTGGGCGCTGGGAAGCGCCGCGGCGGGCAGATCGCCCAGGGCATACTGGATGCCCGCGAGGTAGTGCCGCAGCACGACCGGGTTCCAGAAGATGTGCTCATTGTGCCCGAGCGAGCAGTAGAACACGCGGCCGAGTCCCTCCCGCCGAACCCAGGAGATGGGGAAGTCGCCGTCGGGGCGGTTCACACCGGGCTTCTGCATGTCCGTGCGTGCGGGGTCGAGCCCCACCAGCACGCGCACCTGCGCGCGGGAGTACGGTTCGCGAAACTGGTAAATTTCCTCGGTCAGGTCGAACGGTCCATCGGGAAACATCTTCGTCAGCGGGTGCCCGACATCCTCAACCCGCAGCACAACCTCGTCCCCGGCGTTCCACGGGTGCCCCGCGAAGTAGCCGCCCAGCATCGCGCCATACTCCGGCCAGTTGTAGAACGCGTCCGTCGCCGCGTGGATGCCGATCAGACCCCTGCCCCCGCGCACAAACTCGAGCAGACTGGTCTTCAACTCGGGATCGTCAAACAACTCGCCGGTCGTATTCAGGAAGCAGACCGCGTCAAACTCCCGTAATCGCGCAGGACGAAAGTCGGCGGGATCCTCGCTGAAGTAGGGCTCGAAAGCGCGCGTCCGGCGGCCCAGTTCGAGCAGCGCGTACTTGCCCTGCGGGATCGAGCTGTGCACGAATCCCTTGCAGGCCGTGTAGACCAGCAGCCGGCGCGCCTGCGCCGGCTGGACGAGCGCCTCGGTCGGCATGGCGGCCGTGATTTTCTCATGTCCGGACGGGAGCAGCCGCGGGTCGTCCTGTGCGGTGGCAGCCAGACGCACCATGCCACCAACCGCGCCAAGTGCTCCCAACAACACAACAATCGCGAGCAGGCCGCGCATGTTCCGCTCCCAGCTCCCCCCGCGCTCGACCCCGCGACGCGCCACACCAGCCCGTCTGCGGATCGTGATCTTTTGTATCCGCGAGACGGCGGATGTGCCAGCCGGGTGCGCAATGAGGATGCATCTCCGGGCCTTCGGCCGATCCCAGGCGCCGGCCTCCCGACCTTGGCGGGAGCACGAGTTCCAGTGCGTCCCACCCACCACCACTCCCCCACGTAAGAAAACGGCGGCCGGCGGGGAGCACGCTCCTCGCCGGCCGAAAGGTATGGCAATCGCACCGCGTCACGGATCAGCGCACGTTCGGAATCTGCGTGAACAGGCCCACGCGCTCCCGCTGAAGCACGGACAACTGCCGCAGCCCGAGCAGGAGCTGGTCGGTCTGCTGCGGGGCCACTTCGCGCAGCAATGCCAGCAGTCCACCCAACGAATCCAGCGCGCGTCCCGGGGCGAGGACTTGCAAGGCGATTTCGTAATTGTCGCGACCATCCTTGCCGGTGAGATCACCCAACGCCCTCAGCAGCGCGCCGAGTTCCGACGGTTTCGGCAGTGGGTACACCTTGTACTCCGCGGCGAGCCCAGCGCGGGCCGCCGCCGCATCGAGCGCATCGGACAGGCCACCAAGCTCGTCGATGAGACCCAGCTCGAGGGCCTGCTGACCGGTGTAGACCCGGCCACCCGCGATGTCATCCAGATCCTTCTTCAACCGCGGGCCGCGCGACGCGGTAATGCGGCCCTTGAACTGGGTGTAAACCTCGCCCATGTAACTCTGCATCCAGTCCTTCTCGGATTCCGTCCACGGCTGCGAAGGGGAGAGCAAGCCCGCATGCTTGCCGCGCCCGAACGACGTGCTGGTGATGCCGAGCTTGTCTTCGAACAAGCCGCGCAGGATGAGCTTTCCGCCGACGACACCGATCGATCCCGTGATGGTGGTGCCTTCGGCATAGACGGTGTCACCCGGCACGGAAACGTAGTAGCCGCCACTCGCGGCAACACCACCCATACTGACGATCAGCGGCTTCTCCGCGGCGAGCCGGCGGGCCGCGTTCCAGATGATGTCGCTCGCGACAGCGGAACCGCCGGGCGAGTTGACCCGCAGCACCACCGCGCGCACGGACTCGTCTTCGAGGGCCTGCGTCAGCAGGGCGCGGAGTGAACTGCTGCCGGCGGTCGTATCACCGAACAGTCCTTCTTCCGTATCGCCCATCATGATGGCACCGTCGACGTAGATCAGGCCGATGCCGCCTTCGCGCTTGGTGATCCCGGTGCTGCGTCCGAGACTGCTGAAGAAGTTCATCATGCCGAAGAAATTCGACGTATCGAGCTTCGGCAGGGCCGATTCGCCATACCGCTTCACGATCTTCACGTTGGCGCCGAACTCTTTCTGGATGCGTTGCCGATAAGCGGCAAAGGTCGAGACTTCATCCACCAGCTTGGCCGCCAGGGCCTTCTCCGCGGTCAGCGGGGCCTGGTCGACCAGGGCCTGGACCTCCGCGCTGCTCAGGCCACGGCCCTCGGCAATCATCGCAAGCCAGCGCTCAAAGAGTCCATCAAGCAGCCAGTTGATGTTCTCGGCCAGCTCGGGACTCGGCGTGGTCCGGGTAAAGGGCTCCGCCGCGCCCTTGTAGGCCCCTTCGTGCAGCATCTGGGCTTCGACACCGATCTTGTCGAGCAGCCCTTTGAAGAACGTCAGTTCCGCGTACAGACCTGTGATCGAGACATCGCTGTATTCGGCCAGCGTGATGTGATCGGCCTGCGCCGCGAGCGCGTAAGTCAGATTGTTCGCCGCATCCAGGTAGGCGAACACGGGTTTTCCGGCCGCCCGGAAGGCCCGCAGCGCCCGGTTGATTTCCTCGACTTGCGCGAGACTCGCCGCGGGTTCGCCGATGATCAGCGCCAGGCCAGCCACGTTGTCGTCGCGCGTTGCACGCCGGAGCGTGGCGACGATCTCGTGCAGTGTCCGGGTCTCCGACTGGGACATGAAGGCCGCGAACAAACTGGCCGCATCGTTCGGTGCTTCGAGAATCGGTCCATCGAGCTTCAGTCGCACGACGGTGCGCGCCGGCTCGGCTTCCTGTGCCATCGTGGGCAACGCCGCGATTCCACACACCACCAGCAGCAGCGCACTGGCGCCGCGTAGCGATTTCCAAATCATGCCTGGCACTCCTCTTCGGCGTTGCCGCCGGACCGCTGCGCTGCGCAGACCACTGCGCACCTTCAGGGCCGCGGCTGCTCACCCGCTTCTGCATGCCAGTATAAACGCGCCGTGTGCGGGCCCCCGTCGAACGTTGTCAGAAATTGTCCCATGCGCTGCGCGGCCGCCGCGTTATCCGTCCACCTGCGCGGCCACCGGAGGTGCATGCAGCTCCAGGTGCAACCGGCAGAGGTGCTTGTCGGGCACGAGAGTCGCCGTAAAACCGAGCTTGCGGGCCAGGGCCAGCGTGGCGGCATTGTCGGGTAGCAGATCGGCCACCAGCTCGTGTGTGCCGCGATTCCGGCAGTACTGGATCATCTTGCGCAACAGTTGCGTGCCCAGCCCGCTGCGCTGCCAGTCGGCCCGCACCATGATCGCGAAATGGGCCCGCGTGTTGTCGGGATTCGTCACGGTCCGTACCACCGCGAGAGTCTCCGGACCCGCCGCTCCGTGTTCGTCGATCGCGATGAAAGCCATCTCGCGGTCGTAGTCGATCTGGGTCAGTCGCGCCAGCTCCGAGGGGGGAATATCACGTACCACGCCCAGCAGGCGAAAACGCAGATCCTCGGGCGGCACCCGGGCAACAAATGCGGCGTGCGCCGGGGCGTCCTCCGGTCGGATCGGACGCACGAATACGCGCCGTCCGTCCGCGAGCTTGAAGTATTCCTCGAGGTGCCGCGGATAGGGCCGAATCGCGAGACGCTTGTGACCGCTCGTGACCTGCCCGGCGGGGGCCACCTTGATGCGCGCGTCGAGCGCGAGCACCCCGAGGTTGTCGGCGAACAGCGGGTTGATATCCAGTTCCGCCACCTCGGGCCGGTCGACGATGAGTTGTGACACCTGCGTCAGGGTCAGGCACAGCGCCGTGAGGTCTGCCGGCGGCCGGTCGCGGTAACCCCCAAGCAGCTTGAAGACCTGCGTCCGCGCGATCAGGTGTCGCGCGAGACTCATGTTCAGCGGTGGCAATGCGACCGCCCGGTCGCCAATCACTTCGACCGCCGTACCACCACGCCCGAAGAGGATCACCGGGCCGAAGATCGCGTCGGTCGTCATGCCGATGATCAGCTCGTGAGCGTGCGGGCGCTGCGCCATCTTCTGGACAGAAAAGCCGGTGAGGCGCGCCTGCGGATAAGCGGCGGCAATGCGATTCTGCATGGCCGTCGCGGCGGCGCGCACACCCTTCGCATCCGACAGGCCCAGTACGACACCTCCGACGTCGGATTTGTGCGTGATGTCGGGAGAGAGAATCTTGAGCGCGATCGGCGGCCCGAGTTCTGCGGCAATCTCGGCGGCCTCGGCCGGTGTGGCCGCCACACGCGTCGGTACGATCGGTATGCCATAGGCCGCCAGCACCTGCTTGGCCTCGGGCTCGGTCAGCAGATCACGGCCTTCCTCCAGGACCTGCTCGATGACGGCCCGGGCCGCACCGACGGTCGGAGTGAAATCCGTGGGGGCCGAAGCCGGTGTCTGCGCGAGGATCTCCTGGTTCCGGCGGTAGTGCACCATGTGCAGGAACGCACGCACGGCACTTTCGGGCGTGTCGTAGGTGGCGATGCCCGCCTCAGCGAAGATGCGCCGCGCACGACCCGCGGCGGCGCCACCCAGCCAACTCGTGAGGACCGGTTTGGTCGCCTGCCGGATCGTCTCGACGATGCCGCGGGCCGCCAGCTCCGGCGGCGCCGGCGCGCTGGGCGCGTTCATCACCAGCACGGCGTCCGTACCGGGGTCCGCGAGCAGGAGCGCAAGCGTCTGCGCGTAGCGGGCCGCATCCGCATCCCCCACCATGTCCACCGGGTTGCCGTGTGACCAGATGCGCGGCAGCAGCAGGTCGAGCTGCCGCAGGGTCTCCGGGGTGAATTCCGCCAGAGTACCGCCACCGGCAACCAGCGCATCGGTCGCGATGACACCGGGGCCACCCCCGTTGGTCAGAATCGCCAGCCGCTCACCCTGCAACGGACGGGCCCGCGCAAGCGTCTCCACGGCGTCGAACAACTCGTGCAAATCATCGACGCGTAGAATGCCGGCGCGCCGCAAGGCCGCATCGTAGACGTTGTCCGAACCCGCCAATGCCCCGGTGTGGGACGCCGCCGCTCGGGCACCTTCCGCGTTGCGCCCCGCCTTGATTGCAATAATGGGCTTGTTGCGGGCCGCGGCACGCGCCGCCGACATGAATTTCCGCGCCTCGTCCGCTCCGATGGACTCCATGTACAGCAGGATCGCGCTGGTTTCCGCGGCGCTGCCGAGATAGTCGAGGATGTCGCCGAAATCGATGTCGGCCGAGTCCCCCAAGGAGACGAAATGCGAGAAGCCGATACCGCGATCTTTCGCCCAATCGATCGTGGCCGTGCAGAAACCACCCGATTGCGAGACAAACGCCACGGAACCGGCGGCCAGGTCCGTGTGCGCAAAAGTCGCATTCATCCCGATCCCCGGCACCAGCAGGCCGACACAGTTCGGCCCCAGCACGCGCAGACAATGCGGCCGGGCGGCATCGAGCAGCGCCTGCTGAAGCGTTCGCCCATCGGGTTGTTTCAGGCCGGCCAGCCCGGCGGTCACGACGGCCGCGGAACGTGTCCCTCGGGCGCCGAGATCGGCGATGAGGCCGGGAACGGTGTTGGGGGGGGTGCAGACAACAGCGAGATCGGGCGTGACGGGCAAACTCGCGACGTCGGGATATGCGAGGACACCCGCGACGGCCTCGTATTTGGGATTGACGGGCATGATGGGGCCGTCAAAACCGGAACGCAACAGGTTGCGCAGCACAAGCCCACCGATGCTGAGGGGAGCATTGGACGCTCCGAGCACGGCGATGGCACTGGGCTGGAAAAGGAATTCGAGATTACGAACACTCATGCACACACCTCGGCAGAGAGGAGCGGGCAGTGTAGAACTGGGGAGGTAGACTGCCAAGCGGGCTCGCATGATTGCGCCCCGCGAGTAGAATGAAACAGTTCAGCGTAGGCCGTACCTGGGGCCGGCGCGCTAGGATATGGTGCTCATGGATCGCTTTGGTGACCCCACCCGCTGGATGCTCGCCGGGCTGCTGGTCGTGGCCAGCCTGCTTTACCTAGTGCTACCGCGGCCACCACGCGGCACAACCACCGACGAGCAGGGCGTCCAGCGCACGATCATCACAGTGATCGGCGGCGCTTTCGAGCGCGACCGCCAGATGTGGCAAGCGATTGAGGCGGGCTTCGAGCGCGATCATCCCGAGATCGACCTCCAAGTGATGCGCGGCGGGGGAACCCAGCGCAAAATCGACACCATGATCGCCGGCGGCGTGGCACCCGACATCCTCGAAGTGCAATGGGAGCAGGTCCAGCACTACATGGACGCCGGCGCCCTGCTGGACCTGGCACCGTTCGTGGCCGCCGACCCGGACCTCCAGCGCGACATTCACGGCTATACCGACCACACCGGCCGGAGGCACCCGCCGGACTTCTTCGAATTCGCCATGGAGGCGTTTCGCGAAGGCGGGCACCAGTACGCCTTGCCGGGGTGGTACATCAACTTCTTCTTCTTCTACAACCGCACCCTCTTCGACAAGTACAACGTTCCCTACCCCGACGATGAGTGGGACTGGCAGGGCCTGCGCGAACGGGCCATCGCCCTCACTCGCGACCGTGCCGGCCGGCCGATCCGCATTCCACGACGTCACCCGGACGGCCGTCTCGTCACCGATGCGCAGGGCTGGGTGGTCTATCGCGACAATCCGGAAGCTGCCGCGATTCCGCACGATTTCGGCTTCACCTTCGCGACGTGGCAACACGGCCCAGAGAACTTCGTGCGACAGAACGGGGGGAGCTTCTTCGCGGATGTCGGCCAACCCACCGAGCGGGTGGAGATCGGCCCGGCCACCCTGGACGCCCTCTGGTACCTGTACGAAGTGGCACTGGTAAACCGCACACAGCCGAACGAATTCGTCGCCCCCGGGGCAACCCAGGATGCCGCATTCCGCGCCGGCCGCGTCGCGATGCTCGGTCCGGTCAATGTATCCGTGTTGCTGGACGCGCGCGATCGCTACAACGAATTCGCCTGGGATGTAGCGCCCTTGCCGAAAGGCCCCGACGGTACGCGGGCGGCCCTGGTGTCGCCGACCGGGCTGGGCGTGTCGAGCCAGTCCCGGAATCCCGACGCGGCCTTCACCTTTGTCAAATGGTTCTCCAGCCAGCGGGGGGCCGCGGTGCTTAGCCGCTGGCCACTCTTTGTGCCACCGCGGCGCAGCGTGGCACTCAGCGAGGAATACTTCCTGGAGCCCGGCGCCAAGCCCGACTCGAAGTGGGCCATGGTGCACGATGTCAGCTACCCCTACACCGATCCGCGCACCGGAGAATCACAGATCGGCTACACGGTGCTGCCGGGTGCTGCGAGCATCCGCGCCGGCGACGTGCTCGGCGCCATCAGCCAGGGTACTTCCGAACTGTACTACTTCGGCCGCTTCACGCGCGACCATTTCGACCGCTTCCAGCGCGCTCACCAGCGTCCCCCCACCGAGGAGGAAGCGCTCGATCTGCACCGCGCGGCTTTCGCAGAGGGTGTCGCACAGATCGGGGACCACGCCGAGAAGGCCTACCGCTGGGCGCGTACCTACGCGAGTACCGGGCGCACCGCAACCACCTACGGGGCCTGGCAGCTCTGGCTGCCGCTCGTAGGTGTGCTGGTGGTAGCGAGCGGCCTGTTCGTGTGGCGGATGCTGCGCCATCCGATCCGCCTGGGGCCGCTCGAGCGCAGCCAGCAGCGCTGGGGCTACCTGCTCGTGAGCCCGTGGCTCGTGGGCTTCCTCTGTCTGACGGCCGGGCCGATGCTCTTCTCGATCGGACTGAGTTTCTGCCAGTGGGAGAGTCTGGGCAGTCTGCGGGACGCGGAGTTCATCGGCCTCGAAAACTACAAACGCGCCCTGCTCGGAGACGACCCGCTCTTCTACACCTCGCTGCGCGCGACCTTGCAATACACCGTGCTGGCCGTCCCTTTGACGGTCATCGGCGGGCTGACGCTGGCCCTCCTGATGAATTCGAAGGTGCCGGGGATCAACCTCTGGCGCACTTTCTATTTCGTGCCGTCGATCCTGCCGGTGGTGGCGGTGGTGGTGCTCTACTTCTACCTCTTCAACCCCAATCAGGGCTGGGTCAATCACGCCCTGCGTTTTCTCGGCTGGGAGAATCCCCCGGCCTGGCTGACATCGGACCAAAAGCTGCTGTTCATCCCGGCGCCCATGTGGATGTTCATCCTCATGCACCTCTGGGCGGTCGGCGGCAGCATGATCATCTACCTCGGCGCCTTGCAGGGCATTCCGACGCAACTTTACGAAGCCGCGGAGGTGGACGGCGCCAATCGCTGGCGCCGCTTCTGGAATGTCACCCTGCCCATGATCTCACCGGTGCTCTTCTTCATGCTCATCATGGGCATCATCGGCTCGTTCCAGGTCTTCACCAACGCCTACGTGCTGTTCGAATCCGGCGGGGGGCCAAACAACTCGACCTTGTTCTACGTGCTGCACCTCTTCAACGAGGCCGTCAACCGCTACCGCTTTGGCTACGGGGCCGCCCTGGCGTGGATCCTCTTCCTGATCATCCTCGTCTTCACCGCGCTGATCTTCAAAAGCTCGCCCCTGTGGGTCTATTACGAAGGCCAGCGTGAACGCCGCAACGCGGCCGCACCCGCACCCCTTACGCCGGCCGCACCGACGACCCCGGGGGTACGACCATGATGCCCCTGTCCAAACCCGCGGCCGAGCGGCTGCACAAGGTTACGCTCACGGGTGTCTTGATTCTCGGCGCAATACCCATCGCGCTACCCTTCCTCTGGCTGGTGCTGTCCAGTCTCAAGACGGCCGACACCGTGCTCAGCGAGAACCCGGAGTGGCTTCCGATCCAGCAGCGCTACGAAGTCGGCGCCACCACGATCGACGGCGCGGCACAGCCGGTCACCATTGTGGATCGCGGCACACCGGGAGGACTCGGCGTCTGGCGCATCAAGCCCGCGGAGGAGCAGGATCAGGCCTACTTCTTCTGGCCGGCCGATGGGATCGAGGTCCTGACAACCACCGGGCACCTCGCCCGCATCGGGACGGTCCTGCGCGCAGTGAGCGCACCGGAACCGACGGACGATCCCGGCCGGGTGCGCGTCGGCCAATTCGGCACCCAGCAGATCGTGCCCATCACCCCGGCAGAACTGCACGAGCGCGTGGAAACCCACGAAATCGTGCGTCTCTTCGGTCGCGAAGTTCCGGTGGAGGTCCTGTCCAACTCGGACTCCGGCCACATCCGGCTGCGCATCGCACCACCGGGGGCGGAGTTCCTGATCGCACGCGACCTACTGCGGAACGACGACGATGCACGGCTGCCGGTTCAGGCGTGGGCGGCCGATGGGGCCGCACCGCCGCTGTTGCCGGTCGCAGTGCTGGCTGAGGTGCCCGCGGCCGGGGTCGCCCGTGTGCGGCTGGTGCCCGGGGCGATCCTCGCGGCGCCGGCCGAGCGGGTGGCTACCCAGCGCCAGACACTCGTGCATTACTACCGGGTACAGGGCGACGAGCGCGAGCCGGTCAGCCCGGCCCGGCGCGACGCGGATGGACAGATCACGGCCGTCGCGCGCATGAGCGCGCTGCGCGAGTGGTTGCTGCCGGCCGAAGATGTCACCACGGCGACGGAAACGGAGCACCGCATCACATGGCTGGGCCAGCCGCTCACCGTCCGGGTGCTCGAAGAGGTGGAGGCCCCGCCGGGGCAAGTCGCGGTGCGCACCCTTCCTCCCCATGACACCGTAGCGATCGCCGCGGACCGCGTGCGCTCGGAGCGCCGCATCGAACCGCAGTGGGCCAACTACCTGAATGTCTTCCGGGTGGAGCCGCTGCACAAGTACGTGCTGAATACACTGTTCATCACGTCACTGTCGATCCTGGGGAACGTTCTGAGCTGCGGACTGGTCGGGTACGCCTTCGCACGGCTCCAGTTTCGCGGCCGGGACACGCTGTTCCTCGTGCTCCTTTCGACCATGATGCTCCCAAGCACGATCACGTTCCTCCCGACGTATATCCTGTACGTCAAGATCGGTTGGCTTGACACCTACTATCCGCTGATCGTTCCGACGTTTCTCGCCACCTCGGCATTCTTCGTATTCCTCTACCGCCAGTTTTTCATGACGATTCCGCTCGACCTCGAAGACGCCGCCCGCATCGACGGCTGCGATCCCTTGCGCACCTTCTGGCACATCATGCTGCCCATGGCGCGGCCGGCGGTCATCACGGTCACGGTCTTCACTTTCATGGCGGCGTGGAACGATTTCATGGGTCCGCTGCTTTACCTGAATACCGACGAATACCAGACCCTGGCTTACGGTCTGTACAGCTTCAAGACCTCGTTCGGATACAAGTTCCCGCACTACATGATGGCCGCCAGCACGATGATGATGATCCCCACGTTGATCATCTTCTTCCTGGCGCAGAACGCGTTCATGCGCGGGGTGGTGGTCACCGGCGTGAAGGGCTAGGAGCTCCCACTACCCTCCACACAGCTTGGCGACACCACGCGCAGCGACGTAGTCCTGCCAACCGTGGGCCAGCAGCTCCGGTCCGAGCCGGTTTCCGATGTGCGCCCACGGCAGCAGTTCATGTGCGCCCCGCTCACGCTCGGCATAGAAGACCGGATCCAGTCCGGCTTCCTGCCACGCCGCCCGCCACCGGCTCAGGTCGAAATTCTCGCGCCAGCCCTCCAGCCGCGCACCACGCCGCCACGCCCCCGCGACAGCCGCACCCAGCCGCCGATCACCGCGCGCCAACACGCCCTCCAGCACCGCCTGATCCACCTCCGCAAACCGCAACCGCACGGCCGAACGGCGCTGCTGCGCACGTTCCCGTACCCGTTTGATGACCGTGAAGAAGTACTCCCGTGGCGGCTGCGGCGCCCACTGCAACGGGGTAAACGGCTTCGGCACCAGCCACCCGACCGCGGACGTGACCGCCGCCGGCGGCTTGCCCACCTCGCGCCGCGCGTAGCTCACCGCATAGCTCAGGTCGAAAATGCCGTCGAGGTCTTCCGGCCGCTCTCCGGGAAAGCCCGCCATGAAATACAGTTTGATGCGGTTCCATCCGGCCGCGTACGCCGCGCGCACCCCCGCGAGCAGATCGTGCTTCGCGACCTCCTTCCGCAAGGCGGCCCGCAGCTCGGGCGCCGCCGCCTCGACGGCCAGCGTCAACGCCCCCCGCCGCACGCTGCTACCCAGTGCGGGAATCAGTGCCAGCGTCTGGTCGACCCGCAGGGAAGGGAAGCTGAGATTCACCATGCGGCCGGCGAAGCGGGCATTGAGTGCCTCCGCCAGGCGCACCAGCTCCGGGTAGTCCGACGTCGAGAGCGAAAGCAGCCCCAGCTCGTCGAAACCCGTCGCGGCCCAACCCTCTTCGGCGAGCGCCACGATGTTTTCCACCGAGCGCCAGCGCACCGGTCGCTTCGTGTAGCCCGCATGGCAGAAGCGGCAGAGGTTGGGACACCCGCGCATGATCTCGATCGCAAGGCGTTCGTGCACGAGGGGTGTCCACGGCACCAGCGGCCGGCGCGGATACGGCAGCGCTTCGAGATCCGGCGCGATACAGCGTTCAATCCGCTCCGGCAGGCCGGGACGGGTCGGCCGCAGGGTGGCCAGTGTGCCGTCGGCGTGGTACTCGGCCGCGTACAGACCGGGGGCGTAGACCCATGGGAAGCGCTCGGCGAGCGCCGCGATGCACGCCCGACGCGGCAGACCACCGGCCTTCATCTCCCGGAGCGCCGTCAACAAAGCGGGCAGGGCCACCTCGCCATCACCGACAATCACGAGGTCGAGAAACTCCGCCAGCGGCTCTGGGTTGTCGGCCTGTGGCCCGCCCGCAAGCACCAGCGGGTGCGTGTCGTCACGTTCGGCCGCCCGCACCGGCACACCCGCCAAATCCAGCAGGTTCAGCACCGATGTAAAGGCGAGTTCCGTCTGGAGCGAGAACGCCAAGAGATCCGCGCTGCCCACGGCCTGGCGGGTGTCCCAGGTGAAGAGCGGCAACCCGCTGCGCCGCAGCAGCGCCTCCGCATCCGGTGCCGGCGCGAACACCCGTTCAGCACACACCCCCGGCACCGCGTTCGCAGCCCCATAGAGGATCTGCAGACCAAGATGCGACATCCCCACGGCGTACAGATCCGGAAACGCCAGCGCGACGCGCAGCGCGGCCGCCTCCCACTGGCCCGGCTGCACAAGCTGGTTCACCTCGCCGCCGAGGTACTGCGCCGGCTGGCGGACGAAAGGCAGCAGTTCGTCGCGCACCCGTTCCGCCAGGGTTCGGCTGCTCATGGTCGCACCTGCGGCCTCACTCCGCCCGCTCCAACTCAAAAGCCGCATGCACGACCTGCAGGGCGCGCTCGCCCTCCGCCGCTCGCACCAGCACGCTCACGACGATCTCGCTCGTCGAGATGTTCTCGATGTTGATGCCTGCGTCGGCCAGTGCCCGGAACATGCGCGCCGCCACACCGCGGTGGGATCGCATCCCCACGCCGATGATGCTCACCCGCGCCAACCGATCGCTTACCCCGCACGCCGCCGGGGCAAAGCGTTGACTCAGCAGCTCGGCCACGGCCTGAACCTCGCCGAAATCGTGTCCTGCGACCGTGAAGCCGAGTGTGGCACGCTGCTCCGCACCGGCAATCGTCTGCACGATGTCATCCACGAACAGGCCGCGCGCGGCGACTTCGTCAAAGATCGCCGCCGTGAGGCCCGGCTCGTTCGGCAGGCCCGCCAGCGTAACTCGCACGATGTCGCGCTTCAGCGTCGCCCCGCGGACGACGACGTCTTCCATTCCTGCCGTTGCTTTCATGATGACCGTTCCCGGGTTGTCGGTGAAACTGCTGCGCACGTGGATCGGCATGTCGAACTTCATGCCCAGCTCGATCGACCGCCCGTGCATGACGCCCGCCCCCAGACTCGCCATTTCGAGCATCTCATCATAGCTGATCACGTCCAGCTTCCGCGCTGCCGGCACCAAGCGCGGATCGGTGGTGTAGATGCCGTCCACATCTGTGTAAATCTCGCACAACTCTGCCCGTAACGCCACCGCGAGTGCCACGGCCGTCGTGTCACTGCCGCCGCGGCCGAGCGTCGTGATGTTGTAGTCCGCATCCACACCCTGAAAGCCGGCCACGATCGCAACCTTGCCGTCATCGAGCACGCGCCGGATGCGCTGCGTGTCGATCGAGCGGATGCGGGCGGCCGTGTGGGCACTGTCGGTGAGCAGGCCGACCTGCGCCCCGGTCAGACTGACCGCTTCGTAGCCCGCCTCATGAATCGCCATGGCCACCAGCGCGATACTGACCTGTTCACCGGTCGAAAGCAGCATATCCAGCTCGCGCTGCGGCGGCCGCCGCGAAACCTGCTGCGCCAGCTCCAGCAGGTGGTCGGTCGTGTGGCCCATCGCCGACACCACCATCACGACCTGCCGGCCGGCGAGCATGGCGCGCAGCGCCCGCCGGGCCGCGCGGTGAATCCGCGCCGCATCCGACACGCTCGTGCCGCCGAACTTCTGCACCAGGATGGCCATCGCGTTCCGTACTCCTGCCGGGGGCTCACCACCAGCGTAACCCCCGCATATTCCAACAACGTCCCGCCACCACCGCAACGCGCTGCGCGCGAGCCGTGCTTCGGCCGTAAACCCGGCTTCATCCGGTCGGTGACGGCGCAAAGAGCCGTCCGAGCGGCGGCGCTGCAATCGGTACGTCAACCATGCGGCGTTCCCGCAGAAACACCAGCGCCGCGGAACGCACGGGGCGTTCGAGCAGTGCGGCTGCGGCCTGCGCGTAGAGCTGGAGTTGCACCGTATAGGCCGCCACGCGCGCTGCGAAATCGGCGGTATCCCGGGGCCGATCCGTCTTGTAATCGAGCAGGGCAAGACCGGCGGGGGTTTCGAACAGGCAGTCGATCACCCCACGGACGATCGTGAACTCTCCCGTGGCCTCCAGTGGAAGGGCATATACGAACGCGAGTTCGCGTTGTGCCGTGCCCGCGCAGGCCCGCAGTTCGGCTGCGATCGGCTCCGCGGCGAACCACGCGAGATCTTCCAGCGGCACGAGCCGCGCCAGGTCGACCGGCAGCCGGGCCACGGCCACCAGGTGCTCTTGCTCCGTCCGCAGCGCGTCGATGTCGGTGAGCCGGGCAAGGTCCACCTGCTCCAGGAAACGATGGCAGGCCGTGCCGAGGGTCCGCCCCTCGGGTTCCGCATGCGCACGCACAAAACCCGGCACCGGCAGCGGCGTCTCCACGGGTTCATAGATCTGCGGGCGGTCACCCCCGCGCTCCCGCTGGGCGATCTCTTTCGCAGCACTGACGGACAGGGCCGCCGGCACACGGCTGTACACCGAATCGCTGTCGTACCGCAGCACGCCCAGGGTAGCACGCAGCCAGTCCTCATCCGCGCGCGTCCACGCGCCGGGGTCCGGCGCCGTCACCGGCACCACCTCGCCACCGGGTGCCGCGGCCACCGCGTCGTGCGTCTGCACCATGGGTAGCAGGTTCTTCCGGCCGGTGGCGGCAGGACCCTGGGCCGCCGCCGCCATGAGCAGCCAATCCAGGCGATTGCCGGCCGCAAGCCGTGCGAGCAGGGGCGGACGGCCCGTGGTGCCGTAGGCCGCACGGGCCTCATCCCAGGCCTCGGCTTTCGCATGTCCGACGAAGTACAGTAACTCACGGGCGCGCGTCGCCGCTACGTAGAGCAACCGCAGCTCCTCCTCGAGCTCGCGTTGCGCAAGGCGCTGTTGCACGAGGAAATGCCGCGGTGCGGTGAGAGTCGCTTTGCGGGCGTAATCACAGAAACGCACGCCGAGTCCGAGTTCCACATCGACATGCAAGCCGCGCCCGAGACCCTGGCGGTTAAAGCGTGCCCCACAGGCGAGCAGGAAGACCACCGGGAACTCGAGGCCCTTGGCACCGTGAATCGTCAAGATGCGGATCATGTCGTCGTCGCCGGCCGTTGCCGCCGGCAAATCGATCTCGTCAGCGCGCAATTCGTCGAGGTACGCACAGAATTCGGCCACCCCGCCCAGTTGACTCGCCGCGAACGACTCCGCGTGCTGCTGCAAGGCACGCAGGCGCGCGACGCGCTCGTCACCACCCTTCAGGCCTTGCGCGAAATGGAGCAGAGCTGTGTCGCGCAGGATCAGCCGCAACACAGCAGCCACATCGAGATGTCGTGACGCCGTTTCCCACTCATCGAGACGCTGCAGCGCGGGGCCTAAGCGCGCCACCAGCGCTCCACTCGGGCCGGACTGCGCGACCTGATACACGGCGGCGTGAAACGGGATGGTGCGACCCGCGGTGGTCCGCACCGCCAACAGGTCGGCCGCTGTCAGCCCGGCGGCCGGGCTGCGCAGGTACGCGGCCAAGGCAACATCCTGCTGGCGATTCACCAACAGCCGCAGGATGTTCATCAGGTCGCCGACTTCCACGCAATCGAACAGGGACTCGCGGCCGGCCGCGGCACAGGGCAGACCCTGGTCTCGCAGCGTGCGCGCCACAAGGCCCGCGTTCTGGGCCGCCGAACGCAGCAGAATGACGATATCACCCAACCGCAACGGGCGCAATAACGGCGCGCCGGAAGCACCACGCTCCGGCACCTGCACTCCGGCCGCGAGCAGGCGGTGAATCTCGCGGGCTGCGAACAGTGCTTCCCGTTCGATGATTTCCGGCGGCAACTCCTCGGTTGGCACGGACTCATCCTCTGGGACAGCGCCCGGCTCCGTCCGCGCTTCTTCCGCAAAGATGTGTATCTGGACACGCGACACGGTATCGAGTGTCGGATTCCGCCCCTCCCCTGCTTCGCGGCCGGCCCGCAGCCGCTCGCGCGGACCATAACTCGTGCCGCCGAGGTTGCGTTCGAAAAGCCGCTCAAACAGGTGGTTGAGCGGCTCAAGTACCGCGGCGTGGCTGCGAAAGTTGTCCGAGAGGTACTCCACGCAACCCGCTTCCACACCACTCTCGAACCGTGCAAGCGTGTGCGCAAAGAGGCGCGGCTCCGCCTCGCGGAAACCGTAGATGCTCTGCTTGATGTCGCCCACCATGAAACGATTGCCGGACTCGGTGGCCGGCACACTGATAAGTTCCAGCAGCGCAACCTGGATTGGGCTCGTGTCCTGGTACTCGTCGACCAGCACATGGGCATAACGCCGCCGCAACCCCTGTGCCCATGGTGTCGGCACTCGCTCCTGGAGCCCGACCGGCGCGCCGAGCAGGTCCAGTGCGCAGCGCTGTACGTCGCCGAACTCCCAGGCGTTCTGCTGCCGTTTCTCCGCCTGGAGCGCCGCCTGGAAGCGCGCCTCGAGGTCGAGTACCACCTGTGTCAGCGCACTCGTATCTTCCGCCGCGGCCATCAACCCCACAACCAGTTCCGCGTCCCACCGCGCCTGCAACCGTCTCTTCAACCAGCGCTCGCGCACCATCCCTACGACGGCCGGCTGAGGTGCGGCCGTCCTGCCCCGCGGCGCCTGCAGCCGGAATGCCCGCACCGCCGCGACCAGGTCCGCGAGGTCTTCGGCGGTTGCAACGCACGCCGCGCGCTCGGCCCAGTCGGCCAGCGCCTCCTCGAACGGCGTGAGGGCGTCGCGTGCCGCCGGCTCGGCACCTGCCAGCAGTTCGGACAGTTGTTCCCGCTGCAGGCGGCACTCGCCCGCGAGCACCTCCGCGAGCAGATGCGCCGCCATGGCTGCATCGGTCGGTGCACGTTGCGCCGCGAGCCAGGACTCCGGGTTGAGCAACTGCTCGCGAGAACGCTGCAGTGTGGTCACATAGTCGCGGAGGAACTCCGGTCCCACCGTGGCCGTCCGTCCGAGCCACGCACGCACCGGAACCGTCCACTCCGCCGCTCCGCTATGAACTTCGTCGAACAGCGCTCCGAGCACGCGCCGCCGCAGCAACAGCGCTTCTTCCGGTGCAAGCACCCGGAAATTGACGTCCACGCCCGCCTCGCTGAAATGCTCGCGCACCAGTCGGCCGCACCACGCATCGATCGTGCCGATCTCGGCTGCATCCAGCAGCAATTCCTGCCGCCGCAGGTGGCGCCGCAATTCGGGGGACGCCACCTCGGCCGCCCGGGCGCGCAACATCCGGGCTACACGACTGCGCAGCTCCGCGGCCGCCGCCCGCGTGAATGTCACCACCAGCAGTTGCTCCACCCGGCAAGGATGGGTTTCGTCCGCCAGTAGCGCAGCGCAGCGCCGGGCGAGCACCTCGGTCTTGCCCGCGCCGGCCGACGCCGCAACCAGCAGGTGACTGCCGCGGTGCGCAACAATACGCTGCTGAACCTCGGTCAGCTTCATCCTGCCCCCTCCACCTCATCCTCTGGCGACTCAGGCAGCGCGACCAAAGGCAGCACCCGCTCCGCGAGTCTGCCACCGTGATAACGCCGATCCATGCGACAAACCGCGCCGAAATCGCAGGTCTGGCACGCCAGGCGGCGCTGCTCGACCAGCGGAGCAACATCAATGCAACCGGCCAACACTCCGTCTGCAACTTGCTCGGCAGTCGCTACCGCCGCGGCCAGGTACGCATCCAACACCTCCGGCGCACACACATCCGAGTTGCCGTAAAACTCACCGTCCTTCTTCAGCCGGAGCTGCGCCACGGGCGACGTCTCACCACCCAGGTTGCGGTCCAGGGCCCGCGCCGCTTCGGGCACCAGCAGCCCGCGCGGCCGGTACAAATACATGCGCTCCAGCGCGCGCTCCTCGGGTTCCGCCGCGACCGCAAGGGGGGGCTTCCGCAGTCGGCCGCGATCGGGATAGAGCGGCGCCAGCAGGACACCCGCGGGACGGGGACCAGCGCGCCCCTCCTCGGCCTGCATCAACGCGTGCAGATACAGGAAAAGTTGCAGGCGATGGCCTGTAAGCCAAGGGCCCCGTACCGGGCCGGCGCTGCTCTTGTAGTCAACCACCAGCAGATAGCGTTGGCCCGCGATCGTGGCCGCGTCCACCCGGTCGATCCGCCCCATGATGTGGACATTGCCCGTGGACGTGAGCAGCGCGATCGCCGGCAGCGCCTGATCCACACTCTGCGGATCGAAGTGCAACTCCGTGCGCCACGGCCGAAACGCACCGCGGCGCCAGCGATCGACCTGGGCACCAAGAACATCACGAAGCAATTCCTCCAGTCGTCGACCCCAAAACACCAGTTCGGGCCGATCCCCGGGCGGATACTCCGCCCAGTACGCCGCCGCGGCGGTATCGAGGGCGCGGTCCCACGCCTCTGGTTCAAGCTGGGTCACGTCGGCGTTTTGCGACTGGGCCAGGGACACCGTCGCTGCGAGGATCTCGTGTGCCGCCGAGCCCAGATCCCATCGCAGAGGCAGCGGCCCGGACTGCGGATCGAGCCGCAGCGCATGCTGCGCGAAGTAGCGGAACGGACACTGCACATAGGTGTCGAGCGCCGAGGGCGACGTCCGCCACAGCGCAGTGCTGGAGCTGTTCCGCAGGGCCACCGCGAGTGCTTCTCCCAGCGGGGCCGGTTGATTCTCGTACGTTTGGCCACGCAGCAACCACGTCAACAGCCCCTGGTGCCTGGCCTCCTGCTCCAGCGCGGTCCACAAACGCGCCAGGCGCGCATACTCGGGCCGCGCCGGGTTCGCCTGCAGATACTGGCGGGCGAACTCTGCCACGTGGGCGGGCGCCGCGGCGGCCTCGTCCACCAGAACCGCGACTTCCGGCAGCGCGGCGCGCACCTCACCCAGCAGCGCCGAGGGCAGCGCCTCTTCACCGGCGGCCGTGGTGCGGGCGTAGCTCAGCGTGAGAGTCTGCGAGGGCCGCGTACAGGCGATGTACGCGAGCAGGCGTTCGTCCAGCACTTCATCCCGGCGCGGAGGACGCGTCCCGAGCCCAGCGGCCTGTAGCTGCTCCCGCTCGCTCGTCGTGAGCAGCACATCTTCCCCCGGCCGCTGTGGGAACACCCCTTCGTTGAATCCCAGCACCCACGCATGGCGGATGTCCGGATGACGGCTGCGCTCAATGGCACTCACCAGCACCTGATCCACGGTCGGGGGTGTGAGGCCAAGGGTGCGCTCACGCAGCGCGCCGGTAAGCACCGCCTGCAGTTCCACCGGCTCGATCGCCGTGTCACCAAGGACCGCATCCCCCTGCTCCAGCAGTTCGACCACGCTGGCCCAGGCCTGGCGGTGGGTCTCGGCGGCCTCCCAGGCCTGTGCGGCGCGGGCCGCGGCGATCCAGTTCTGCATGCCCTGCGGCACCTGCAACTGCTCCAGCGCGGTGTACAAAGCCCGCACCCACGTCTGCACTGCCGTCTGCAGCTGCTGCGCCAACGCGTGCAACGGCGCCAGGGCCGCGACCAGCACCAACCGCGCCGCACGCTCCGCCGGCTCACCGCGGGTACTCTGCGGCGGCCAGGTTTCCGACCGCCATGCCGCGAAACCCCGGATCGCTGTGCGCACCACCGCGTTCTCAAGCCGCTCGGCCTGCGCAGACGTCAACGGCAAAAGCCGCGTACGCAGCAGCGCCACCATGCTTTCACTCGAGCAATCCGTCACCGCCGCCGAGATCAAACCACCCACGAGCCGACAGAGCGGGTGCGTCCCGAGGGGGCGACGCTGGTCGAGAAAATACGGCAGCTCGCACTCTTCGAACACCTCGCTGATCAGCGGTGCAAACATCGTCAGGTCGCGCGCGATCACCGCAAAATCACGCAGCCGCAACCCGGCGGGACCGTTGGCCAGCGTCGTGCGAATCCAGCGGGCTGCGGCACGCACCTCCGCGAGCGGTTGGGCACACGCCACGATGCGAACCTGCTGCGCACTCTGTACCCCCTCGGCCGGGTTGGTCTCGGGCGTCGCCAGTCCGACCTCAAGCCGCGCCAACTGCGGCGCCGCCGAAAAACGTGGGAGCGGCGCCGGCTGCAGCCGCACCGGCGGCGCTACCGTTACACCGGCCGTCGCGAACGCAGCCGCCAGCCGCTGATAAGTCTGCTCGGTCCGCGCGAACAGCCCGAGCGGATCGACCTGCGCCGGTGACCGCGCGCGGACCGCCGCCACCGGATCGAGCAGCAGGGTGATCTCCACGGCCGCCGCCCGCTGCGCGAGCGCGACCAGTGTCTGCAGCTCCTGCCCGGTGAAGCCCGCGAAGCCATCCACCCAGAAGCGGGCACCACACAACCAGGCGACGTGCTCCAACTCCGTCGTGACCGCCCCGAGGCGCGCCGCCACGTCGCAGCGACCAGGACCGAGCCAGGCGCAATAGGCCGCGTACAGCCGGGCGCAAGCCCTGAGCTTGCGACCCAGATGCTCATCCGCAACGGTGCCGGCTGTCGCCGCCAGCGCTGCGGGCGTCACCCCCTCCGTGATCAGCTCCTCGATCAACCCGCTCAGCGCCGCACAAACCCCAGGTCGCTGCATACTCCGTCCCAGGGATCCGAGTTCGTGGGCGTGCCGCCCCGCGAGCGCCCGCAGCGCCAGTGTGCGGGCTTCCGCATCAACCACCACCGGCGCCGACCCGAGCTGGTCGAACAGCCGCTGCGCCAGCCGCGAGAAACTCAACACTTCCGCGCGCACATACCCGCGCAAGCGCGTGGCGCCTGCGAGCGCGCGCTCGACCTGAAAGCTGGCCTGCTCCGGCACCAGCAGGATGAGCCGCCCGCCGTCCCGAGGCGCTTCCTCCAGCGCCATCGCCACCGCTCGCAGGCAGTGCGCCGTCTTGCCCGCGCCCGCGCGCCCGATGATGAATGTAACCGCCATGGCGACTTTCCGCGCGGAGCCCCCGGGGCCGAACGCCGGCCCGTGGCGACCCGACCGCGCATCTTGGACGCAGTGCCTGCACACGTCAAAACGAGCTGCCCCCGTTCCGTACCCGCACTTGCCACGCCCGCTCGTTCCCACGCTATCATGCCCGCATCAACCCGCAGGCAGGAGCCGCACGATGACGACCGCCTCACACACCGACAGCGCCAGCCATATCACCCAGGTGGAGCAGTTCTCGGCCCACAACTACAAGCCGTTGCCGATCGTCGTCGCACACGCAGAAGGCGTGTGGGTGACCGACGTCGAGGGCCGGCGCTACATGGACATGCTCGCCGCGTACTCGGCCGTGAACTTCGGCCACACGCATCCGGAACTGGTGGCGGCAGCCAAGGCGCAGCTCGACCGTGTGACGCTCACCTCGCGCGCGTTCTACAACGACCAGCTCGGGCCGTTCTGCGCCGGGCTGGCCGACCTCTGCTGCATGGAAGCCATCCTGCCGATGAACACCGGCGCCGAGGGCGTCGAGACCGCGCTGAAGACCGCCCGGAAATGGGGACACGTCGTCAAGGGCGTGGCCGAGAACCAGGGCAAGATTCTCTGCTGCACGGGCAATTTCCACGGCCGCACGACGACAATCATCAGCTTCAGCGACGACGAGCAGAGCCGCTTTGGTTTCGGCCCCTTCACCCCGGGTTTCGAGTTGGTCCCCTATGGCGATCTCGAGGCCCTGAGGAAAGCCCTCACGCCGGAAACCGTCGCGTTCCTCGTCGAGCCGATCCAGGGCGAGGCCGGTATCATCGTGCCGCCGCCGGGTTACCTGAAGGCGGCCTGCGAGTTGTGCCGCGCTCACAACGTCCTGTTCATCGCCGACGAGATCCAGTCCGGCCTCGGCCGCACCGGCAAGACCTTCGCCTGCGAGCACGAGAACGTCCATCCCGACATCTACATTTTCGGGAAGGCACTGGGCGGCGGCATCATGCCGATCTCGGCGATTGCGACCACGCGCGCGATCATCAGCGTCTTCAAGCCCGGTGATCACGGCAGCACCTTCGGCGGCAACCCCCTGGCCTGCGCCGTCGCCACGAAAGTGCTGGAGATACTCAATCGCCGCACCTACCAGGAGAATGCGGCCAAGCTCGGCGCTTACCTGTTTGAACGGCTGGCCCACCTGAAGACCGACAAGATTCGCGAGGTCCGCGGCCGTGGCCTGTGGGCCGGGATCGAACTTAAGGAGAGCGCCGGCAAAGCCCGGCCGTACTGCGAGAAGCTGATGGCGGAGGGCCTGCTCTGCAAGGACACGCACGCCCAGACGATTCGGCTGGCCCCACCCCTGTGCATCACGCCGGAGGAGCTGGACTGGGCGTTGGAGCGGATCGAGGCGGTATTGAGGTAAGAAATTCGGCAGCCCCGTAGCCGACCGTACAGCGCGCCGTGAACGGTTCGACTCCTGCTGGGGCGGCATTCTGCAGGTCCGCAGGCGGCGCCATGACAGAAGACCACACAACCTCACGACGACAGATGTTCACTTACGCGCCTTCTTCCGCTCCCTTTGCAGTACGCGCACACACGCTGGCGCGGCAGGCACATTCCGCAAACCACCGCCACCCCACCCGCGACAGCCCCGACGCCTGCCATGACCCACACACGCGCGAACACTCCCAAACCGAGCCCGACGACCGCAATCAAGAGCGTCCAGAACACGATGTCGTGATTCCTGTCATGGGGCATGCGCCCAACGCCACCGCAACCCCAACACCTGTGTGGATCGTTCTGGTGCCCGCACTCGGGACACTGCAGCGTGCTGTCGAGGTGCTCGAGGTCGTAGCCGCACTTCTGGCATGCGAGCACGGGCGGCACATCGCCCCAGATGATGGTCCAGCAATGCGCGAATGCGGGCACTGCGGTCTGGTACCACCAGTCGCGATTGCGATCGGAGTAGCGCCGTTCGATTTCCTTCAGAAGTGCGTCGAAGCCCTCATCCTCTTCGGACACGTGCACCCAGTCTGCGGTACCGTGCAAGCGGAACGCGAGCCGGATCTCGTCGACCATGAACAAGTCGCGCTTGTACGCTCCAATCCCCCGCACCTGCTCTCAGCGGACGGTAGTCGCTGCACCGCCGGCTTCACGGACGGTGAAGCCGTCATCGGTGAGTGTGAGGACGTCACGTACTCCGCCGCCTTGGGGTCGGGTCATGTGTGAACAACACCCTCCGGTTGTGCGGGGTGCCAGAACTCCGTCGAAGGACGGATCAAACGCAACCGCTCCTCGCAACCTTTGTGCGTTTCATTGTCGTTCGTGAAAGTGTTCAGTATAGATCACTTGACAACGCCGCAAGGGCACATGCGAACTTACCACAGCGGCGGCGACTCCATGCGGTCCCGAAAGCCTCCGCTTTGGCAGAGGCCGGCGGCCGGCGCCCGCGGCGGCGGCCCGGCCCCCCAATTCGGAATGGCTAGTTGACGGGGGGGAAAGCGCGGCTAGACTTACTGCTACTGGGGCTCAGACAGGGGAACACATCAATACGGGCCTCCCCTGCCACCCCGCGGTCAGGTCGACTATTGGGGAGCTTTCGTGGCGGGCGCACCTCCAGATCGAGTAGCGGGCGGGCCGTCCAGTGCGTCCGGCGCATTCACGGTGATCGAGCTTCTGCTCGTTGTTACGCTCGTCTTTCTGCTACTGTCGGTGCTGCTACCCTCCGTGTACGCAGCGCGCGCCCGGGCACGCCAGACGGAGTGTCTCGCCAACCTGCGCACGTTGGCAACGGCGTCGATCGCATACTCAGCGGAGGATCGCGGGGCGAGCGTGCTGCCCGCGCACCCTTGGGCCGACCACAACACTCGCTACGACGATGGGATCTACGACTTCGGCGGTGCGGATGGTGCCGTCGACGCCTTCGGAGGGCGACTCGCTGCTGGGGGCATCCAGGCCTCCCCAACCCGGCCGCTCAACCCGTTCCTGTCGCTTACCGGGGGAATGGGGCCGGGGAGCCGGGTGTTCCGCTGCCCGCTGGACACAGGGTTTGATCCGCAGGTCGGTTACGACTGGAAGATCTGGGATGAGTCGCTGCGTCGGCGCAGCGCGTTTCACACGGTTGGCACGAGTTACTGGGGCAATGCCGTGCGCGCGTACGGGCCGCGCGACATTTCAGGGCAGCGCCACATGTACTCGTTCGGAGTCTTTCTGCGCAGCTACAGCCGGATTCCGTCGCCCGCCGAGACAGTTCTCTACTACGAAATGCCGACGATCTTCAACCTGATGCAGCTTCGAGACGAGCGCGATCGCCTCACTTTTCGCAGTCACGGTGTCGCCGGCTGGCACACAGCGGGGCCGAGGTTCTGGATCGTCTATTGCGACGGGCACGCGGGACCGGTGGACCTGCCTGCGGGCTGGCTACCGGGGAACAATGCGCGGGCCGGTAACCTGCGGGGGCGCGCGGTACGGTTCGACTGTTTCCCGGATCCGCCGATTCTGGATGCCCCCCTCGGCATTCCGGCCGGGGTTGATTCCGGGGGCAGTTTGCAGGGAGATCAGCCATGAACGCAGTGCTGAGATTGGGGTTACTGGCGACGGCGTTGGGGTTCTGTACCCTGGTCGTGGCGCTGGGTAGCGAAGTGCCCGGGCCGGGACTCATCGCAATGAGATGCGCACACGGAGTCCATTGCGGTCAGACCACCCAAACGGAGTCATGCTTGAACTTGCGCGCAGGCGCCTCGTGCAGCTTCTGTTCAGGTGACAACGTGGTCAACATGTGTGTCTTCGCCGCTGACCGACGCTGCATTACAGCCGGATCTTCCCCGGCGTGCGGGCGCCTGGTACATGGGCTCTGTCAAGTCGTCGGCGGGGCCTTGGTCTGCACTGGCAGCACCAGCCCAGACACATGCAGCGTAATCGGTTGCACGGGTGACCAACCGTATCCATGAGTGGAGTTCGCGTAGCACCGTGTGGTCTCGTCGCATCGAAGCCGCAGCCGGTGAGCACTCGGAATCGTCTCCTGGGAGGGCTGCGAGCAGGTTACGGAGTGCTGTTCATGCGATCCAGCACGGATGTTTCACGTATTGCATGTATCGTGTCGGTGCTCGTTGTTGCTGCGGTCAACGCGACCCTGGTCCGCGCCGACGACGCGCTGGATGCTTTGAGCGCATGGCTTGAGCGAAATCGCCGCTTCGACTCAGTACATGTCACAGGCACGCTTACACAATATCGCGTGCCCGCCGGAGCCGACTGGCTCGACGCCAGCTTGTGGCAGAGCCGGCCCGAATCCGGAGTCGCCTGGCGCTTCGATCTCCTTTTGCGCCGGCCGGACTTCCGACTTCGATTGCAGGAGGTCGACGAGCATGGTGCGATCGTAGAAGATCAGCTCGTAGCGTGGGTCGATGGAGTGCATACCCGCTTCTCGCCAAGGCATATGACCGGAACCCTCGACGATCAGGCCGCAAGCCCTCTGATGTGCTTGGTCCCGGTATTGACGCCGATGGAGTATCGACTTTTCGACTGGCCGGTAAATGATTATGCGGGCACACTCGCGCGTTCGCTGCGGTCCTTCGTCGACGACACTTTGTATTTCGTGTTGCAGGATGCCTCAGAGGGTTCACTCTGGATGGCAAGTATCGAACTGGATCGTGACCGGGGTAGTGCTACTCGTCGAATCGCCATGGTGATTGGCGAACATGCGGACCGGCAGGTTCTGTGGGACATGCAGACGACCCAGTTTGCGCGCGTCGGCGACGTGTATGCCCCCGCGGAGGCCGTGATCATGCTCTACAACTCGGTTGTTCTGCGCGAGGAACGTGTGATCTTTCACTACCAGGCTACCGTTACGCAGAAGCCGATTACCCGTGCGGATCTGATGTTCACGTATCCCGACCAAGTGAACGTATTTGATCGTCGCACCCATGAGAGCTGGGTCACGGGCCGGCCTGACTCCCATCGTCAGCATGATCCGGAAGAGATCGAACGACTCCGGCAAACATTCATGGCCCAGTTGGCCACGCCCGAAGTGCTCCGTAAGCGCGGCCATGCGATGTGGATCATCGCCGGTGGTGCGGCAGCAGCGACAGGTGCTCTGGGACTTGGAGTTCTGTGGCGTTCTCGCTGCGCGGCGAGTCGTGCGGCGTAGGCGGACGGTCGTATGTTCACCACGGCTCGCTTACCGAGTACCGTCGGCGGTCGCGGCCCCCAGAGTTGCCTTGATGCGAAGCGGAGCGCGCGTGCGCTGCCCCTGTTCCTCGCTGCCGCACTCGGCATCTCGGCTGGTGTCAAGTTCTTTGCCGCCGATGCGTTCGAGCGCGCGCTCGCAGCGACCGGTTTCTTCGGGTACACACCCCCAGCGCCCATCCTCTACGCGATCCCCACTGCGGAGTTGCTCGCCGCGGCGATGCTTGCGCTGTCCACAGCACGAGTCGGCGGCGCGTTGTTGTCGTTCTTTCTGGGCGCTGCGAGTGCCGCCATGTGCGGATTTCTCTACTTCAACGGCGTGCTCGTGCCCGTGGGATGTGCCGGCGTCCAGGAAACACCGGCTTCCACTACTCCCCTGGCCATTGCGACCTGGTACGGGGCCATCATGCTCGCGGCCGGCTGGGTCGCCCTTGTTCAAATCGGCGCATTACGTCGCGCTGCGTCGGATGCTGCACCGCATCCTGACACAACCACTTCGACGGCCAATGACGGAGGTTGAGCGCGGATGGCACACCGTGCGGCAGTGGGCAAAGCGAGCATGGGGCGAGCGGGCGTCTTGGCGTTCGAGGCGTGCCGGTGGGTGCTCGCGCTGGTGTTTGTGTTCTCAGCGGTCGCCAAGCTCTCGGACCTGCACGGTTTCGAGCAGGCGCTGCGCACGATGGGCTTCTTTGAGCGCGCGTGGCTGCCCTTGCTCGCATGGCTCGTTCCAGTCGGGGAGCTTGTCGTCGCCACCCTCATCGTGTTCCCACGTACCGCGATCGTCGGCGGTTTGCTCTATGCGTTCAGCAGTGCCGTCTTCGCCGGGCTGCACGGATACCTGTATGCGAACGGCATGATCGTGCCATGCGGTTGCTTCGGGGTGTCTGAGCGCGCGGTAACCGCTGGTGCGCACCTGTGGATGCTCCTCCTGTGCGTAGCTCTGTTTTCGGTCGCAGCGCTCTTCACGTACGCAGCAGCCGCGCCTTCGCGCCGGCGTCTTCCGCAACCCGATCGGCGTCCGCGGGCGAATCTCCTCAGCGCATGAGCTCCACCTGCACGCGGCGCACCTCCTCATCCTCCGCCGCGTTGTCGCTGTGACAGCCGAGCTTGTGGCCCTTTGCCCGCTCCGCCAGCAGCTTCTGCTGCTCGGCCGTCAACCCCGGACTCTGCGCCGCCCTCTTCTCCGGCGCGTAGCCCGCGTGTTTGCCGCTGGCCCACTCCTCGATCTCCTTGCTGATACGCATGCTGCACCAGTCGTGCCCGCACATCGCGCAGAAATCGGTGTCCACCGCCAGGTCCTCGTCGTGCAGCGCCCGGGCCGTCTCCCCGTCGAACGCCAGCTCGAAGTGCTTCGGCCAGTTCAGCGCCGCCCGCGCCTTGCTCAGATCATCGTCCCACTGCCGCGCACCCGCCACACCCCGTGCGATGTCGCCCGCGTGCGCCGCGATCTTGTACGCGATGCAGCCCTGCTTCACATCCTCGGCCTTCGGCAGACCGACGTGCTCCTTTGGCGTCACGTAGCACAGCATCGCCGCCCCGGCCCGGGCCGCCTCGGTCGCCCCGATCGCGCTGGTGATGTGGTCGTAGCCCGGAAACACGTCCGTCACCAGCGGCCCCAGCACGTAGAACGGCGCATCGTCGCACACCGCCCGCTGGTGCTCCATGTTCCAGGCGATCTCGTTCAGCGGCACGTGCCCCGGCCCCTCCACCATCACCTGCACCCCCGCCGCGCGCGCCCGCTGCACCAGCTCCGCCAGCACATGCAGCTCCGCGATCTGCGCCGGGTCGCTCGCGTCCGCCAGGCACCCCGGCCGCACGCCGTCCCCCAGCGAGTACGTCACGTCGTACTCCCGCATGATCGCGCTGATCTCGTCGAACAGCGTGTACATCGGGTTCTGCTTGCCATGGTGAATCATCCACTTCGCCAGCAGCGACCCGCCGCGGCTCACCAGCCCCGTGATCCGGCCGCGGATCAGCGGCAGGTGCTCCTGGAGGATGCCGGCATGAATCGTGAAGTAATCCACCCCCTGCTGCGCCTGGTGTTCGATGACCCGGAGAATCGTGTCGTAGTCAAGCTCCTCGATGCGCCGCCCCAGAATCATGCTGTAGATCGGCACCGTGCCGACGGGCACCACGCTGTGGTCGATGATCGCCTGCCGGCACTCATCGAGTTGGCCGCCGGTGGAGAGATCCATCACGGTGTCGGCACCGTAGAGGATCGCGTGGCGGAGCTTGTCCAGTTCCTCGCTGGTGTTGCTGCTCACCGGGCTGGCGCCCTGGTTGGCGTTGATCTTGGTGGTGAGGGGCCGGCCGATGGCGGTCGGATCGAGGTGCTTGGCGGCCGCTTCCCCGCGGCAATGGCCCGGATCAAACAACCAGGTGCGGCGCTGGGCTACGGTCTGGTTGACCCAATGAGCGGCAGCCGGCCCACTGGTGGGATGGCCGAGCGGCGCGGTCGGATAGAGGAAGTCATTCGGCAGGGGGAAAGGCGACGGCGCGAACCCACCAGCCGTCGGACCAGTCGGGGAAATTGTCCCAGCCGTTCGCTGCGGCAAGGGTCGGCCGTGACCATGGCCGCCCTGCGGTCCGGCCGCGGCGTGGGTGAGAACCTGTGTTGTGCTGGCGGTGGCGCGGGCCTGCGTCAACGCGCTGCATTGGGCCGCATGGCGGGCGTACCACTCGGACGATGGCGCCCGCCCGCCGGTACCGGCCAGATGCCGGATGTTGGCGGGCAGGACGACACTACCGCGGGCAATGGCATCGCGGACAAACTCCGGCGTAACGCTTTCGCGAATGGCGACACGGACCATTTCGGGTGTGATGACACCCTGGCGGGCAAAGTCGAGCTGAGTCATGGCGGGTTCCTTTCCTACGCAGCCGGCGGCAACGCACCCGCACTCTAGCGCTTCGGCGGAGACGAGACACGTGCTTGGCCCGACGCTGATCAGGTTCGAAGGGTCTGTCGGCCGAACGCGCCGACGATCTCAGGCCCGCCGCGGCGGACCACCCCTAGGACGATGTCGGGATTGTAGGCGCGGCCGGATGGAAGAGGTAATCGGGAAACGAGCGGGGCACTCGCTGAGTGGGGGCCGCCGGGGGGGGTGGCGCCAGAGGGCGGCGCGCTCACTACCCGTGTCGCGCTGCGTTTCTTCGCTGTCGATCGCGGCGCCAGGCGAGCAGGAGCCAGGCGGCGACACTGAGCACGATGAGCGGCCCCCCCATCAGCGTGCCGAGAGGGACATGCTCACCCACCGCCAGGTACGTCCAGATGGGGTTGAGCACGGGCTCGAGGAGCAGGATCAAGGCCGCGCGGTGGGCCACCACCCTCTGCAGCGCCCAGGAGTAGAGCACGTAGGGGAGCGTGAACTGCACGACGGCAAGCGCGCCCACCAGCAGCCACGCAAAGGGGGAGAGCTGGAACGACCCCCACCACAGCACGGCCGGTAGCAGCACCAGGCCGGACCCCAGCGCGTTCAGGGTCGCGACGGTGAGTGGATGGACGGTGCGCAGCTTGCGCAGGAGGACGGTCAGCAGGCCGAATCCAAGGCCGCTCAACAGGCCGAGCATGAGCCCGACGGGCTGCGCTCCGCCGCCCACGCCGAAGATCACCAGGACGCCGAGCATCGCGACCGCCAGCGCGCCGCCTTCGGCACGGCCGGCGCGTTCACCGACAAGCAGCGGCGACAACAGGAAGACCCAGACCGGGGCTGTGTACTGGAGGACAATCGCAGTGGCCGCGGGCGCAAGAATGTTGGCGGCAACGAACGATGTCGTCATGAAAGTAAACGAGAAGGCCGTCCATACGGGCCAGCGCAGCGGCACAGAGCGGAGCGACGCCGCGTAACGCAGCCCGAAAGGCAGCAGGATGAGCCCCCCGACCAGGGACCGGAAGCAGGCGATGGAAATCGCCGGCACAGCTTCGCGATCGAGCAGCTTGATGAGCGGCCCGTTCAGACTCCAAAGGGTCGCGCAGACGATCAGGATCAGGGTCCCGCCCCAGCGCTCGGCGCCGCTCGTGCATCCTGCTGAGTTAGGCGCTGCGGACACGGCGGCCGTCCGTTCCGGGCGTCGTCAGGCCGCCGACTCCCGCGCAAGGTCGGCGACCCGGATGCATCCCCAGACCGACTTCGCGTGATCCGCAACCGCCTGGCAGGTCTGTTCTAGTTTGGAGCGGACAGCGTCCTTGCCGTTGGAAAGATTGCGCAATGTCAGATCGCCATTGATCGGTCCATCGATCGCTTCGATGACCTCCAAGAGGGTGATCTCGCTGGGAGCGCGACGCAGGGAAAAGCCACCGGCGGGGCCGCGTTCACTGCTCAGCACCTGCGCCCGGACGAGTTGCTGGAGGATTTTCAGGAGGTGTCCGGCCGGTACAGCGCACGCTTCGGCGATGTCACGGCCCTGGACTGGCGTCTCACGATTACGGAGAGCCAGATGGGTTGTAGCGAGAACGGCGTAGGTTGCCGCACGTCCTAAACGCATGGATCACCTCATCAATGCGCGTAACTTCTGAACTGCTGAGCTTGAACAATCATTCGAGACGCATGGTCCTGCGGGCCCAGCACGGGACGACAGGCCGACGGCAGTGCGCTACACGGACACATCGCACGGTCCGATCACACCCAAGGTCCAACCACTGCGACCGTTGCTCGTCTTGCTTCTCTCGACCATGCGTCCGCGGGAATGACCAACCTGAGCCCCCCAGCGTGGGGCGGGCCACCGTCGTTCGGCTCGCGCCGCGACTTACATGGGCATTATACCTGCCGACCGGGTCCATGCAAACAGCTTCGCACTAGCGCAAGTCCGGCAGGTAGTGTGCTTGCGCCGCAAACAGCTCGTCCGCCAGGGCCCGAATCTCCGCCGGGCTGCACACCGCAGCCGACAGCGGATCCAGCAACAGGGCATGGACGGCGGCTTCGCGGCTCTGTTCGAGGATGGCCAGCGCGGCCAGCTCAAACATGGCCATGTTGGAGGCACAGAGCGCCGCCAATTGGGGTGGCAACGGGCCAAAGTGCGTGGGGTGGATGCCCGTGCGATCGACGAGGCAGGCGACCTCGACACACCCGCTCTGCGGCAGGTTGTCGATCAGACCGTCATTGGCAACGTTGCCATGGATCACGGTCGGCGCGTTCGTTTCACGCGCTTCGATGATGTACGACGCATATTCCGGACTGCGCTCGAGTTTCAGCTCCTGTGTGCCCGCGAGTACGCGTCGCCGGAAATCGTCACTGTCCTGCCGCCACTGCGGCCAGTGATCGGCGTAAAAGCTCTCCTGCCCGAGGTACTTCTCACGGCAGTACTCCCGGATCAGCTCCGGGCGCTTCCGATAATACGGGGCGTACTCCGAGAAATGCCCGCTCGATTCGGTCACGAACGCCCCGAAGTGGCGCAGCATGTCGAAACGCACCGGGTCCTTCTCGTAGATCTCCGGCCGCTCGGCGATGCGTTGCAACAGGGTCGGGTATAGATCGGACCCGCGGTGCCTCAACCGTGTGAACCACGACAGATGATTGATGCCCGCACAGGCCCAATCGAGCTCGGCGTAGGATACGTCCGCATATTCAGCGAGCTGCCGGCTACTACCCTGCACGGAATGGCACAGTCCTACCACCGGGAGCGTGGTGAAGCGCTGGGCGAGCAGACACAGAATGCTCATCGGGTTCGTATAGTTGAGCACCCAGGCGTTCGAGCAAAGCTCCTCGCAATCCTGGAGCACATCCAGCCAGACCGGGCCGGTGCGGAGCGCCTTCATCAGCCCACCCGGTCCGATCGTGTCTCCGATGCACTGTGAAATGCCGTATTTCAGCGGGATGTCGTTGTCGAGCCGCACCGTGTCGATACCCGCCACCTCAATGCAGTTGATCACGTAATCAGCACCGGCCAGCGCCTGCCGACGATCGGTGGTGGCCGTCACCTGCCAGCGGTCGCCGCCGACACGCCGGGCAATTTCCCGCACGACGCCGTGGCACAACTCGAGTCGCGCGGCGTCGATGTCGACGAGCCGGAACTCACCGCCGCCGATCCGTTCGACCTGCATGACGTCCGTCGCGAGATGTGTCGTGAAGAAGCTCCCTGCACCGAGAAAACAGACATTGGGCATCGCCGGCCGCTCCGTTGGGGTTCTCCGGGGACAAGGGCGGCATTATACGCGAAGCACAGCGTCCACACCGGTCCGCGTGAACCTTCCGATCATGCCACCCGTTCGCTACACTCCACCCGGTCGATTCCGTTCCCTGACGCGAGACCCCGCATGTCGACCCCCGCGCCTACAACCATCGACCTAGGCGGCTGCCGCGTGCAACTTCTCCAGGCGGGCCGGTTTCGTCTCGACGGCGGCGCCATGTTCGGCATCATTCCGAAACCGCTCTGGAGCCGCCTCTCGCCGCCGGACGAGCAGAACCGGATCGCGCTGGCCTGCAACTGCCTGCTCGTCGACTGGCCGGGCTCCGATCGCCGCGTGCTGATCGAGGCCGGGCACGGCGACAAGTACACCGGCAAGGAGCCGCAGATCTTCGCGTTCGAGCCGGAGAGCGCCCTGCTGCCGGCGCTGGCCCGCCACGGCATCGACCCGGCCACCATCACCGATGTGGTCCTGACCCACCTGCACTTCGACCACGCCGGCGGACTCACGCACCTGGAAGACGATCGGCCGGTACCGACGCTGCCCCACGCGCGCGTGCATGTCAGCCGGCAGGAGTACGATGATGCAACCCGGGCCGTCGCCGTGATGCGGACGACCTACCGCGCCGAGAATCTGGACCCGCTCACTGCGGCCGGCGCGTGGGAATTGCATGCGGAGGCGGGTGAAATCCTGCCCGGGATCACCGCCCGGCCCACGCCCGGACATACACGCGGGCACACCTCGATCATCCTGGCCGGCCGGCGGCCGCTGGTGTTCGCGGGGGATGTCCTGCCGACTCGGCATCACATCGGGGCGCCCTACAACATGGCCTACGACCTTTTTCCGCTGGAGAACCGGGCGGCGAAAGGTGCCCTGCTGCGCTGGGTGGTCGAACACGATGCGCTGCTCGCGCTCGGCCATGATCCGGACCATGCATTCTTCACCGTGACGCCCCGGGACGACTGGTTCGCGGTGACCCCGGCTCGTAGCTAGGTGCGGCCGTGCCGTCGCTGCGACGGCTCGACCCACTCGAACGCGGAGAACGCCCGCGCCCCAGTCACCCGGCAGCCGAGTTCCTCCAGCCATTCTGCGATGGCCGTATTGCAGTTGTAGAACGTGCCGTGGTAGTTCCGCGCCGCGGGCACAAACCACAACCGATGAGCGTGGTTGTGATGCTCGCGCACCGCTCGGCCGGTTTCGAACTCGGCATCGAGCCGGTCGCGGAGTGCTGCGGCCCGTTCGCGTTCGACCGTCACGGGATGAAGCGCCTCCACCGGCAGCCAGCGGTGCAACTGCTCCGTCGTTGCCGGGGCGGGATACTCCCGCCGGCCGAGTGTGCCATCCGACGCAACGAACGCGAGACCAACAGCCCGGTGCCCCTGCGTCTGCCCCTCCGCGAACCACGCCCACTCTCCAAAGGCGTATTCCACCAGGCCGCCCTCCGGCCGCGGCAGGAGGAGACTGGAGTGGTACCCGTAATCAGCAATGAAGACGGTCTGCGGATCGACAACCGCGATCGGCGGTGCAATCTGCATGGCGCAGCCGGTGGTTAGAAGCGGGAAGAGCAGCGCGATCGTGCGACAGCATGCCGGGGGCGCGCCCACCCGCGCGGGTCGTCCCGGGGAATGGGGAATGGGCTCAGTCGCCGGCATAATCCGCCCAGGTCTTAGGCGTTTCATACACCCGCACATTGTGCAGCCGCGCCGGACCAACCTGCCCCGCCAGCAGCCCCCAGATCACCCGGGCGATGTTCTCCACACTGGGGTTCACGTCGCGGAACTCCTCCGTATCAGCGTTCAGGTGCTTGTGATCGAGCCGGTCCACGACCCGGGTTTTCACAAGCTGCTCGAACTGCGGCAGGGGTAGCACGACCCCGCGGGTGTCCGGTTCCGCCGCCACGGTAACTTCGAGCATATAGTTATGCCCGTGTCCATTCGGGTTGTTGCATTTACCGAAGGTGGCCCGGTTTTCCTCAACGGAGAGTTGCACACAGTGCAGGCGGTGCGCGGCGGAAAACTCGAATTGCTGCGTGAGCAGGACCATGGTGGGCATCTCCCGAAGGATCACGTAGCACAGCGTGGGTGTTGCCAGCAGAGTGAGCTGCTCCAGCCGCGTGCGCGGTGGCAGACTCGCCACGACCGGTGGCCAGACGCGTTGCAGCAGCCGCTCCGCCGTGAGGCGCCAGCCGTGCTGCTGAAGCGCTTCGGCCGCAGTCGGGATCGCGTGGCGACGAAGCAGGGCATCGAGGATCGCGATATTGCAGAGGTAACCCGTCACCGGGTCCGGCTCGCCGGACACCGTGGCGCGGAGTTTGAGATAGGGCACGAGCCCTACGGCGCTCGGCCAGCCGCCCCACGAGTTGGTGACGGGGCGCGAGAATTCGACATGCCCCGCCCAGTCGCGGTCCACGGCGAAGCGGATTTCCCGGGTCAGACGAATCATGATGCCGGATTGTAGACGCGGCAGGCCGCAGCATGGCCGGCCGGCACACGGCAGGAAAGGTGAACGCGGATGAGTTTGCCATACGACTATGTCGATGCAAAGCTGCACGAACGCCGCGAGCGGGTCTTCCTGCTGCTGGCGGGCATCTTCCTCGGGACGCTGGCGATGCTGAACATCCTCGGCGTCACGCGCTTCATCGACCTATCCTTCACCATCGGCGGCCTGCAGATCCCCTTCCTGCTCGCGGTCGGCGTGCTGCCCTACCCCGTTACCTTCCTCTGCACGGACTTCATCAGCGAGTTCTACGGCCGAAAACGCGCGAACTTCGTGGTCATGGTCGGCCTGGTCCTGAACCTGTGGGTGCTGTTCATCGTGTGGCTCGGGGGGGTGCTGAACCCACCCTCGCTCGGCCCCGACGGTCTCCCCACGCCGGACACACACGGCTACGCTTTCTTCGTCGTGCGACAGCTCGCCTTCGGCGCCGTCGTCGCGTCGATGCTGGCTTACCTCGCCGCCCAGTTGTGTGACGTCTACCTCTTTCATTTCTGGAAGCGGCTGACCAAGGGTAAGCACCTCTGGCTCCGCAACAACGGCTCTACGCTCGCGAGCCAGTTCGTCGACACCGTGGCGGTGATTCTGATCACGCACTTCTACGCGCGCGGCCTGCCGATCGATGCCGATCGCGACCTCTGGCCGCAATTGCTGGTCTTCATCGGCTCGGGCTACGTCTTCAAGATGGTCGCCGCCCTGGCCGACACCGTGCCGTTCTACCTCGGAACAGCGTGGCTTTCGCGTTACCTTCAGATTGATCCGAACCGTGAACACCGCACCTGGACCGACGAGCAGGGCGTCGATTTGCGGAGCACCCCCCTCTGACGCCGGCTGGCCAAAGGATCCGGCTATCATTCGGCATTCGACACGGGGCGGCAGAAGGAGTGCAGCGTATGGCACAGCGCGTCGTGGTCATCACCGGGGGCAGTCGTGGCATCGGCCTGGCCGCAGCGGAGCAGTTCGCAGCGGCCGGCGATCGCGTCGTGATCTCGGGTCGCACCGAGTCGGATCTACGGACGGCCGCGGCCGCGGTGCGGGCCGCGGGCGGAACGTGCGAGCCGGTCGTGGCGGATGTGGCCCGACGGGAGGATGCCCACCGGCTGATCACACAGGCGCAGGAAATCTTCGGGCGCATCGACGTTCTGGTGAACAATGCCGGCAAGGCGCCGCTGGCCCCGGTTGCCCAACTCGATCCGGCCGAGTTCGAGAGCACGCTCGCGCTGAACCTGGGGGGAGTGTTTCATACGGCGCAGGCCGCTTGGCCAGGCATGCAGGCGCAGGGTGGCGGCGTCATCGTCAACGTTTCCTCGGTGGCATCGGTCGACCCTTTCCCGGGCTTCGCGGTCTACGGAGCGACGAAAGCGTGGGTCAATCTCTTCAGCCAGGCATTGGCGGCGGAAGGCAAACCGCACGGGATCCGGGTCTACAGCGTGGCGCCGGGCGCGGTGGAAACCGGGCTGCTGCGGGCGACGTTCCCCGACCTGCCGGCGGAACATTGCCTGCGGCCGGAAGCGGTGGCGGCGGCGATCGTGGCAGTCTGCGACGAGACCTGGTTACCCGCCACGGGGAACACGATTTTTCTGCGGCGATAATACGAACCTGGACTGCCCTCCCGCAGCATGGGCGCTGGGGAGTGTCGAGAATCGGCTGAATTCACCCCGCACCGACCTCTCCCCCTAGGGGGAGAGGTGTGTGGGGTTAGCTTCTCATTCCATCCGCCACACGGCGCACGCTCGCCGGGCGTGCGCCACAATTCCGATGGCCCATGGTCAGCGACCTACGGCTGCGTGCTGCACGGCGACGGGGCCGCCTTGATCTGCGCGATGAACGCACTGATATCCGCGAACGTCACCAACCCATCACCGTCGAAATCCCCGTTCTCGTAGGCACAAACGCCGGCGCCGGGGTTATAGGTCCAGGTCGCGGGGTCGGGGGTCTTGATGGCCGCAATGAACAGCCCGATGTCGCCGAAGTCGACCCGCGTGTCGCAGTTCATGTCACCCGGGCAGTAGGTCGGCGCGGAGCAGGCGTCGCCGATGCCGTCACCGTTGCCGTCGGACTGGTCGGGGTTGTAAACATCGGGACAGTTGTCGAGCACATCGGGAATACCATCCCCGTCGGAGTCGAGTGGAGGCGTGCAGCGCACCGCCTGGACGACAACTGCGTCGAGCGCGCCTTCGACCACGTTCCCCGGCGGGATGTCACTGACCCGGAAGCGCACCCTTAGCGTCGGCGAGGCCGCGACCTCCTCCCCGACGACGATCGTGTCGGTGCGCCAGAACGGCGCCGCGGTGCCGTAGCGCCGCAGCAGTTGCCAGTCGCTGCCGAGTGCATCCGTCGCCACCTCGACGTCGAACGTGTCGCCCACGCCGAGCCGGCCGTTGAGCACATCGTTCAACCACCACGCATAGGAGATCGTGCCGCCCAGCGAGAGGTCGAGTGGTACCGACGTAAGGATCGTCCAGCCGTTGTCCACGTC
Source organism: Phycisphaerales bacterium (assembly GCA_016716475.1). NCBI lineage: Bacteria > Pseudomonadati > Planctomycetota > Phycisphaerae > Phycisphaerales > Phycisphaerales bacterium. Next base: position 184,600 of record JADJWG010000004.1, on the reverse strand, counting down.
GGAGTCGCCGGGACGGTTCGCCGTCAGGTAGCACTGGCCTGAGCCGTCATAGTCGCTCGGTGGATCGCCGCGATTGCTGTTGACGGGCACGCCCCGCTCCCAGTGCCCGTCGGAGGCGGTACCGCTGACCGTCCAGCCCTGATCGGTTTCGAAGTTGTCCGCAAAAATCTGCAGCGGCACACCGATTGCAAGGGTGTGGGGATCGATTGGGCCATCGGGTGGGTCGGTATGTTCTTCGCCAGTCGTCGTGCGGGCCGAAAGGTAATACTCCAGCGACTCATCGCACAACGCCCAGGGCAGCAGCGCTTCATACTCGTCCACGCCGGCAAGCGTCAACGGATACGCTGTGAAGGTGCCGCCATTGCGCCGCGCGTGCAGCGTGGGGGAAGTAGGATCGAGCAGGACACCGCGCTCTTCAATGCGCACACGCACCGGCGTCGGCGTGGCAGGTGGCACTACCCGGGGCCGACCTTCCGGATACTGAAACGCGAGCGGCAGTCCCGGATCGCAATCCGGGCCGAGTACGGTCATCGTGTACGCACCACTGCGGCCGCTCCAGCCACTGACGCGAATGAGATAGCTTTCACCCGCGGTGACGGCAGCACTGACGACCGACGCGCCGCCGGCGCCACAGGCGTCATCGTCGCAGCCGAGCGTCGTCACACTGGTGGCGGGACAATGGCCCGAGTGGATCGACAGCACGCTGTCGTAAGTCGTGCCGTTGCAGAGACTCACCGTGAGTGTGCCACTGGCCTGCGGTGTATAGCGGTACCAGGTATCGGGGGTCGTGTTGGACGAACCGCAGTTGGTGGTGCCGTCGGGCGTCGCGCTGGTCGTGTTGCCGGTGTAGACGCCGGGGCAGACGACGATCGCGTTGGCGCAGGCGTCGTTCACCGGCGCCGGCGGCGGCACCATGCCGTGGGCCGCGAAGCCGGCCGTGATCGCCGCCAGGTGTGGCGTCCCGTTGCCAAGGTTGGCATCGTCGTCGTCCAGCGTAAGAAAATCGATGTAGATCGTGGGCGTAATCGTCGTGCCGGTGTGCAACAGGATGGAGTTGAGCGTCAGGTCGGCGATGATCTCCTCGTAGGTGTCCGGCACCAGCCCGGCGAGGGCCGCACGGGTATCCCACACGCAACCGGAGAGCAGTTGACCGCAGGTATGGATGGCACTGCCGCAGCTCGAACAGTCGGGGGTGTACTGGCAGTTATTCGCAGCGTTACGAATTCCCGTGCTGCAGTTGCGGAAACCCACACCCAACCGTGAATCACGCGCGATCAGCAGCGCCACACAATCGGACATGCCTTCACCGTAGGCACCCTGCCCGCTGCCGCCGAGCCGCACCAGGTGGTGGCCGTACTCGTGATAGACCACGCTCGCGAAGGCCGTGTTGTTGCAGTTATTGCCGGAAGTGTAGAAGTTGATCGAAGTGCCGTCGTAGAAGGCGTTGCAACTGTTGTCCAGGTTGACATTGACCGTGAACGCCGTCTCGCCGCCGATGGTGGGAAACGCCGGGTTCACCCCCAGCGCCCAGTCGCGCACGATGTTGGCGTGCAGATAGGCATTCACCTCGGCACGGGTCAGTTCGCTGGCGTTGTTCGGGTTGTGCAACAGCGTGGTCGTGGCCGGCAGCGTGACGGCCTGTGCGAGCAGCGCGTTCGGTCCACCCACGTTGTTGACGGCGAAAAACTGGCCCGCGACCGGGGCCGTGAGATTCAGCAGCGTACCGGCTGCTCCGGGCAGCGTCAGCTCGCCGGCCGCGTCGGCGAAGTGGGTCATGCCATTCACTATGATGCGGGCGTAGGGTAAAGGCACCTCGATGACCGGTGCACAGGCATCCGCCGCGAAGCCGGAGGTCACGCGGGCCCGCACTGCGGCGTTGAGTTGATTGTGCAGGATGAGCGGCTCGCGTGCGAGAATTTCACCCGTCGCGGCGTCCGCAATGAAACGCCAGCGGTCGTAGTCCGGTGTGGCACTCAAGCCGTTATCCGCGGTGAAGACGAGTGCCGGACGCGGCTCGCGCGGCTTGCCCTCCGCATCGGGCCAAAGCACGAGTTCGGGAACATCGAACTGGAGCAAGCCGGGGACCAAACGTTCGGCCGCGGCGAAAGCTGCGGCATCCGCCGTGTGACCCTGTACGAACGCCGGTACCTGGAAGCCCCCCAGGTTCGCGAGACTCGATCCCACGAGCACCAGCGGATACCCGGGCTCGTTGCGGACCAGCAGGCGCAACTCGGCACCGTAGACCGCGTACCCCGCGTGATACTGGCGGTAGTACACCAGGAAGAACTGCGGAATGCCGGTCTCACGGTCCAACCGCAGCGGCTGCACCAGCTCGTCATTGAAGGAGTTCCCCGGCAGGAGGTCGGTTGCGGCCACGCCATACAGATCCGCATGGGCCACGATGAAGCTGGCCGCAGCATCTGCCGGCGAAGCCCCGCTACCCAGGGTCGTGCCGTAGATCCGGGCGAGCGTGTCACCGTCCCAGTAGAACTGCGCTTCCGGAATTTCTGCCCGCAAGCGGTCGAACGGAGACCACGACTGCGCGGTGTCGAATTCGGCGAGTGCCGCACAAGGGCTGACGAAGAGGAGGCATCCGATGAACGACCACGTCACCTGACGGTGCATGCGTTCTCCTTGCCGAATGTAAGGTGTCAAACTTGGAGGGGGGCGGAACTGGATACCGCGCCAAAACCACGACGAACGCTCTTACTGTAGCCGTTGACGAGGCAGATCCCAAACGAAAAAAACACTGTAGGGTCGCTTCCCGCTGTTCCCGCGCAGGATGCGGCGACTCCGCCCGGACGCGCACCCGTTACAGCGCTGCCCGCTGCGGCTAACATGCCGCGCGGAGTCCGAGAAATGGCGCGCAGAACCATCGCCATCCCAGCCATCGCACGGCGGAGCCGCCCCGGCCCGCGGCTCGTCCGTTTCGGAGCCGCAGGAATTCTTGCTCTGCTGATGATCGCAGCGGCCTGGATCGGAATCCGAACCCTCGTCCAACGTTCTTTCGACTGGATGACCGACCGGGGCCTCGCGCTCCTGGCGGTCAGCACCTCTGAGGCCGCGGCACTGGATACGTGGGAAGCCGAGACGCGCGCGGACTGGCAACGCCGCAAGCTTGATTACGTCCGATATCTCGTCGAGCGGCGCAATCCGAACGGGCTGACGCACCACCACACACGCCTGCTGCTCAGCCGGGTCTCCGACGCCGACTACCCCACTGTCGAGGACTGGCAGCGCTGGTTGCGCGCGGCCGCACGTCTGGAGCGCGGCGAAGCCCCGGCCGTAACCAGCAGCGAGCGGCTCGACATCACCGAACTATGGCGGGCCCCGGTCGGCCTCACCTCGTGGTTCAGCACGATTCTCCCGCTCGACGGCGAAATCTTCATCGCTTCACTCGGCCGTGAGTTCGACGATCCGAACGATCCCGCTGACGGCGTCGTACGGGTCGACGGCGCCAGCGGGCAGGCGACGCTGTTCTTCCAACCGCCCCCCGAACACCGCGGCCCGCGCGACGTGGTGGGACTGGCCGCCAGCTCCGGACTGCTCTTTGTGGCCTGCTGGAATGGCACGGTCTACACGCTGGACATGAGCGGCGCGATCCGCTTCACCACCTCGCTCGGAGATGCGATCGTCGGGCCTCCGCTCGCGGTAGACACCAATTCCGACGGCACCATGGATGTCGTGGTACCGACACGCAGCGGGCGGATCGTCGCCATCAGCGGTCGTACCGGACGCGTGAGCTGGTCCACACAGGTTGCACCCGCGATGACCACTGCGTCGGCGCCCGCGGCCACGCTCGCACGGCTCACCGCGACGGGCCCCGGACCCGGCAACCTGCTGGTCACATTCCCCGACGGCCACCTCGCCGTGGTGGCGGCCGTCAACGGCGCGCTGCGGGGGCAGCGCGCGCTCGCGACGACCACCGTGGCCGGCGGACTCGGACTCGCATCCGAGCGCTACGCCGGCGTTCCGGGCTATGTGGCAGACCGGGCCGGTCGAATCTGGAGCATTAGCGAGATCGGCAACGGCTACGACGGGGTCCCGATCCGGGTGCTACCGCTGCGGCACGATGAAAGGGTGCTGGCAGCGCTGCGCACCCTGACACCGGCGCGGGCGGAGCCGGGCAACGAAACCCCGCTGTTGTTGGCGGCGATCTCGGGCGAGTTCGGCGTGGGACGCGGGGCCGTCGTGGCCTTGTCGGCAGAGGGATCGCGCTGGCAGTGTCCGATTCCCGGCGCGATCTGGGGTACACCGGCGGTCGCCAACCTGAGAATGGGGCGTCTGACCGGTCCACGCCCGGCGAACGTTGTGGTCGCCAGCATCGTGCCGGGTGTGGACGCGCAAGCGACCGGCATGCTCACGATTCTGTCAGACCGCGGGCATGTCGTGTGGCAGCAAGCCCTGCCGGCCCCGGTGGAGAGCTCGCCGGTGGTTGCGGACGTGACCGGGAACAACCGGCTGGAAATCCTCGTCGCCGACCAGCAAGGCATCCTGTGGTGCTTCCGAACCCCGGGTGGCGGGCCGGTGGAATGGGGCACGCTGGGCGGCGACAGCCACAACACGCGCCATGTCGACAACGCCTTCGGATTTGGCAATCGCGCCTTCGGATACCAGGCAGCGTGGAAGACGCCGTAAGGACCGCGGGCTGCCGGGCGAGGAACACACCCCCCTGTGCCGCGGCCTAACGCTCCGCCAACTCCTCGATGGCCGGCATGCGCAGTTCGTCACTTTCCGCCGAGCGCGGGGACCAGCCATCGCCCGCAGGAAGGTTGAGGCGGCGAGCTTCGTCCCAGTAGCGCCCCTGGTTGAACTCAAAGGCCGCCCGCATGGCGAGTTCGGCCACCAGGCCCAGCATCAGCGCGAACCCCCCGAGCAGGAAGAACATCACGGCCACCAGCGGCGCCTTGCCCCAGAACGCCCGCCACGGATCGGCCGCGTAGATCGCATTGCCCAGCGCGAAAACCAGGCACGCCGCGGTACCCAGCAATGACCACTGCGCGATCTTGCCGAAGAAGTGCATCGGCTTCGTCCGGTAGCGCTGCAGCATCCGCACCAGCAGCAGATCGGCAAGCACTTTGAAGATCCGTCCGTAGCCGTACTTGCTCTGACCTTGCGTACGGGGCTTGTGGTCGACCACGACCTCGCAGATCTTCGCGCCGTGCATGGATGCGTAAACCGGGATAAAGCGGTGCATCTCACCATACAGGCGCGCGTCGCGGAGCACCTTGGCGCGATAGGCCTTGAGCGTGCAACCGTAATCGTGCAGGTTGACCCCCGTCATACGGCTGATGATGCGATTGGCGCAGCGCGACACGAAGGTGCGCAGCCAGGAGTCCTGGCGGTTTTTCCGCCACCCGCTGACCACGTCGTAACCGCCCTCCTCGAGCGTGTCGCACAGACGCTCGATTTCTTCGGGGGGATTCTGCCCGTCACCGTCGAGTGGCACGATGATCGGGGCCCGCGCCGCCCAGAAGCCGGCCATGAGCGCCGCGGTCTGGCCGAAGTTGCGCGCCAGGTGAATCACGCAGACCCGCGAATCCTGGTGCGCGAACGTATCCAACAATTCAGCGGTGCGGTCACGCGAACCGTCATTCACGAAGATCAGTTCGAACCGGCGGCGCTGGCGTCCGAGTACGGCGAGGAAGTGCGGCACCACCACGGGGAGACTCGCCTCCTCCTCGAAGACGGGCACGACCACGGAAACTTCGGGGTGCAAGCGGGGCATCGAATTCCTCGCAGACCGCCTCACACTGCGGCCGCGCGGACCTGTGCGCGGGTGGCAGGGTATCTTAGAATGACCAGCGGATTATACCGGAGCCGCACCGGCAGGGGATAGCCGGTCGGCCGCGGCTCCGCGCAACCACGTTTCTCACTGAGGAAGATGCATGAACGCACGCTTTGATGTGGCCATCCTGATGGGTAGCGCGAACGACTGGGAAGTCATGCGCGCCGCGTCCGAGACTCTCACAGAGTTCGGCGTGGCACACGAAGCCCGGGTGCTCTCCGCCCATCGCACCCCGGAGGAGACCGCCGCGTACGTCCGTGAATGTGATGCCTCCGGCGTTCGGGCGTTCATCGCGGCCGCCGGCATGGCGGCGCACCTGGCCGGCGCAGTGGCGGCCAACACGACGCGCCCAGTGTTGGGCGTCCCGCTGGCGGCGTCGCCGCTGGGCGGGCTGGATGCCCTGCTTTCCACGGTCCAGATGCCCCCGGGCGTTCCGGTGGCGACATTCGCGGTCGGCACCGCCGGCGCAACCAACGCCGCCCTCTTCGCGATCCAGCTCCTGGCGAACGAGCGCCCCGAGTTACGCGACAAACTGACCGCTTCCCGGCGAGCGCGGGCCGAGAAGATCCTCGCGACACAATTGCCGCGCTCCTGACAGAGAGGGTCCCGTGGGGGTACGGGCTGCGGGCCAACCCGGTCCGATCCGATGTGCGGCCAACGCGCCGTTGTCCGGCGCCGGGCCGCGCCCCGTGCCGCTGATTGCGCCGGTGCTCGGGCTGCTGGCCGGGTTGGCGCTCGCCGAAGCACTGGGCCCGGAACGACTCCCGCGACCCACTGTCAGCGCAATTCTGCCGCTACTGCCCGTCACGCTGCTTCTGCTTCTCGGGCGCACGAACCGGGCGTGGGGCCTGCCCATCGTGCTCGCGTTACTTGGCACCACCATCGGTCTGGCGCGATACACGCTCGAACTCGCGCGCCCCCCCACGCACGTCATCCACCTGCTCGCTGACACCCCGCAACTTATCCGCGCAACTGGTCGCGTGGTCCGCGCCCCCAGTCACCGCCCCCCGGAACGCCGCAATCCGTTTCTACCCTTCGACACTGCGCCGCAGACGCAATTGCTGGTCTGCTTCGAAAGTCTTGACACGGTGTCACCGCCGCGGCCGCTGACCGGATACGTCCGCGTGCAGGTGACCGCGGCCGGCCTGCCGCTGAATCCTGGTGAGCGCGTGACCCTCAATGGTTGGCTGTCGCGTCTCCGCGGCGCACAGAATCCGGGTGAACCGGACTGGTCCGCGTGGCAACGGCGACAGGGCATCGCCGCACTGGTAACCGCGCCGTCCGCGGAACACATCGAACGGCACCCGGCCTCGGCCCGCTGGTGGGACGAAATGCGCGCCGCCCTGCGTCAAAGGGTTCGGACGGCACTATTCGAGCCGTGGGCGCAGGCCGCCACGGACGAAGCAACGCGCCTGCTCGACGTGATGGTGCTCGGGCAGCGGAGTACGGCCGACGAACGCCTCAACACCGCGTTTCTCCGCGCGGGTGGTATGCACTTCCTTGCGGTCAGCGGTTTTCACGTCGGTGTCCTGGCGGCCGTGGCGTGGTGGATGGTGCGCCGTGTCATGCGGTTCGGGCGCCGCGCGGCCGCGGTAGGCATGCTGCTCGCGGTAGCCGGGTACGCGCTGGTGGCGGAACCAAACGCGCCGGTCCTGCGTGCGGCCGTGTTCGTGGCGTGCTCCGCGGTGGCCGTGCTGCTGCGACGTCCGGTCTGCACACTGAACACGCTCGCGCTGGCGGCGGGACTGATTCTGCTGGCGAATCCGCTGGAGTTGTTCCGCCCGGGCTTTCAGCTCTCGTTCGGGATCGTCGCAGCGCTCCTGCTCGTGATGCCCACCGTACCGCCGCTCCTCTCCCGGTACCGCGATGAGACCAACCCCCCTCGCGAGGCCGCCACGCTGACCGCACTCCTGTTACAGTCACTGGCACGCGCCGGCATGGTCCTCGTGCTGGTCAGCTTCGTGGCCTATGTTTCCGCCCTGCCCTTGACGTGGTGGCACTTCGGCCGGTTCGCGCCCTGGGGTATCGTCGGGTCCTTGCTGCTCACGCCGCTCGTGACCCTGACGATCGTCGCCAGCTTCGCAACGGTGCTGACCGGTTCTCTCCCAGTGCTCGGCACGGTGAGCAGCGCCATACTGCATACGACCTCTACTTTCCTCTTGTGGCTGGTCGGCTGGTTTAGGTGGCTGCCGGGCAACGTCGCCGAAACCGCACCGCCACCCGGCTGGCTGGTCGTGGGCACCTATGCTGCGGCGGCGGCCTGGTTCGCCCTGCGACCGCATCCGCGCACGGTGCTCGCATCGACGAATCGTGCCTCGCGGCCTGCTCGTGGGCGGCTGGCGTTCCGGCACTGGGCTGCCATCCATACCGTCGCGCTGCTTGTGCTGCTCTGGGGTGGCTGGCTCGTCGTTCCACCGCGCGCACCGGGACCGTCCGGACCTGCGCTGCATGTGCTGGCTGTCGGCAATGGCAGTGCGACCGTGCTGTGTGACGGCGAAGGTGGAGCGTGGGTGCTGGATTGTGGTACCGATGGCAACGTCGATGTCGGTATTACCACGGCGCGTGCCCTCCGCGCGCTGGGCGTCCGGCGCCTGAGCGGGGCACTCGTGTCACATGGCAACTTCGACCACTACAGCGGGCTGCCAACGCTCGCGCAGCGCTACCCGCTGCCAACGTGGCATACAAGCACTTGTTTCGCGACGGGAGAGACCACCGCCGGCGCCCACGCCTTGCACACGCTGCGCGCCCGGCTGCCCGCAACGGCACCGCACCCCGTACCGCTCCGCCTCGGCGACCGCCTGATGTTCGGCCCCTGCGCGGCGGAGGTGCTATGGCCACCGCCCAGTCTGCCCGCCACCTGGGACGAGAACGACCGCTCCCTCGTAATCAAGGTTGAACTGGGAGGCACGCGCGTGCTGCTCACCGGCGATCTCGAGGAGCGCGCCATCGACGCCCTGCTGCACGCCGCGGCGGCGGGCACGGTCGATCTGCGGGCTGATGTTTTGCTCGCGCCCCACCACGGCGCGGTCCTGGCGCGGCGCACCGAGGCCTTCCTGCGCGCCGTCGCCCCGCGCGCCATCATCGTCTCTACCCGCACCCCGCGCCCACGCTTCGCGCAGCTCGTTCATACGACGTTGGGATCGCAATGCACGCTCTGGACGACCCATGCGCACGGCGCGCTCACGGTCGCAGCGGGAGAGGTGCGCCCCGCGGCCCGGCATTGATGCGCACCTGCCTCCGGCGGAGTACCCGCGCGGGCGCGTGGCATGCACTCCGACTTCGGCGCGTCCGGCAGCGCCATGTCCGGGTCGATCAGGTGAAACGCAGTGGGGTAGCGTCGGGCCCGGCGGGGTGTACGCGACCGATCTCCCAGCAGGTCTGCCCGGCGGCCGCACAGTCGCCCAGCAGCGCGGCCAGCCGGTCGGCGGGCACGGTTGCCAGCAACCCGCCCGACGTTTCCGGGGTATGCACCAACATGGGCAGGAGTGGATCCCCGCCAGCAACGAACGTGACTTCCCCCGCGTAGGCGCGCTCGTTGCGCCGCGTACCACCGGGAAACACCCCCTGCTCCGCGTACGCGCGGGCGCCGGGCAAAAATTGCAGGCGTATTCCTTCGATTTCGATCTGCACACCACTCTTGCGGGCCAGCTCGAGCGCGTGACCCACGAGCGCGAAGCCCGTGACATCCGTCGCGGCCGTTGCTCCGTGCCGCACGAGCAGTTCCGCCGCAGCGGCATTGAGTTGCAGCATCGAAGCCGTCGTGGCCGCGATCTCTTCAACCATCGCGACGTCGCGCTTGAGGGCCGTGGTCACAATGCCCACACCGAGTGGCTTGGTGAGCACCAGCACGTTACCCGGCCGGGCACCGATCTTGGTCAGCATTCGGTCAGGGTGCACAAAGCCGAGCGCCACAAGGCCATATTTCGGTTCCGGGTCGGTGACACTGTGCCCGCCGACCAAGACCGCCCCCGCTTCGCGTGTCTTGTCGGCCCCTCCCCGCAGAATCGCGCACTGCACTTCAACCGGCAGGTCGCGGGGGAAACAGCAGATGTTGAGCACCAGCGCGGGGCGCCCGCCCATCGCATACACGTCGCTCAGCGCATTGGCGGCCGCGGCAGCGCCGAAGGACCACGGGTCATCCACGACCGGAGTGAAGAAATCGAGCGTCGCCACCAGCGCGCAATCCGCCCGCAGCCGGTACACGCCGGCATCATCGCCGGGGCCGAGCCCGACCAGGACGTCGGGATGGCTCTCCGGGGGAAACAGGGCTGAAAGCGGACGCAGAACCTGCGCCAGCGCGTCGGGCGCGAGCTTGGCGGCTCAACCCGCGGACTGGGTCAGGAGCGTCAGTCGAATCCGCTCACGAGCGGTCATGGCATTCTCCTTTCGGCTGGATTGTACAAGCGCACCGCACCCGGCGGTACGTACCCCGCCGCACGCCCGTTGGCGTGGTCGGGCCGCGCCTCTTACCATGCCACTCGGCCGGTCGGGACCGCCGGCCCCAGGAGGCGCGCATGCCCAAGTTGCGTTTGCACGGTGCGGCCGGGGAAGTCACGGGCTCGTTTCACCTGGTCCGCTTCGACGACCAGTGGATCGCGCTCGACTGCGGACTCTACCAGGGTACGCGCGCCGAGGCCGAGGAGAAAAACCGCGCCTGGCCCGTGCCGCCGCAGGACATCGCGGCCGTCGTGCTCACGCACGCCCACGCGGACCACGCCGCGCGCCTGCCGCGACTGGTGCGCGACGGCTTCGATGGCCCCATCTTCACGACCCCCGCGACGCGGGATCTGTGCGCCATTACGCTGCCCGATTCGGCCCACATCCAGGAAGAGGACGTCTTCTATGTCAACAAGAAGCGGCGGAAGCAGGGCCTGCCCGCAATCGAGCCGCTCTATTCCTATGACGACGTCGTTGCCACGGTCGAGAAGTTCCAGACGATCTCCTACGAGCGCCTGTTCCAGGTGATTCCCGGCGTGCTGGCAACCTTCCAGGACGCCGGTCACATGCTCGGATCCGCCGGCGTGCGGCTCAGCTTCGCGAAACGCGCGGGTGATACCGCGAGTCTCTTTTACACCGGCGATCTCGGGCGGAAGAACAAGCCCATTTTGCGCGATCCGCGGCCGATACCCGCGGTGCGCACGATCCTCTGCGAGAGCACCTACGGCGGGCGCGTGACGGCCTCGGTTGCGGATGCCAAGGAGCAGTTGCTCGGGATCGTGCTGCGCACACTCGGGCGGCGCGGCAAGGTGATCATCCCGGCCTTCGCCGTCGGTCGCGCCCAGACGATCGTGTACTTCCTGAATCAGGCCATGCTCGCGGGCGACATGCCGCGCGTACCGGTCTACGTCGACAGCCCACTGGCGGTGAACGCGACCGAGGTGTTCCGCCTGCACCCGGAATGCTTTGACGCGGAGGCGCGGGCGCTGCACCGCGAGCGCGGCGACATTCTCGGCAGCGGCTGCTGCACATTCATCCGTGACGTCGAGGAGAGCAAGGCCCTGCATGCCCGCAAGGAACCGTGCATCATCATCTCGTCGAGTGGCATGTGCGAAGCCGGGCGCATCCGCCACCATCTCAAGAACAACGTGCACGATCCGAAGAACACGCTGCTGTTCCCGGGCTTCCAGGCCGCGCACACGCTCGGTCGTCGGCTGGTGGAAGGCGTGAAGAAAATCACGCTCTTCCACGAGGAGTACCTTGTGCGGGCGGAAGTGGTGCAACTCGAGGGCTTCAGCGGGCATGCCGATCAGGCGGATCTGCTGGCGCTGCTCAAACCACACGCCGGCCAGACCCACCGCATCGTGCTGGTCCACGGTGAAGAAGACCAGACCGCCGCACTGGCCGAGAAGCTGCGCACCGCCGGCTTTCCCGAGGTGGTCATCGGCACCCCCGGCCAGGTCGTCGATCTCGCCTAGGAGAACCGCCCGACGGCTGATGGCTGACGGCTCAGCGGCAGCGCGCCACAATCACGAACGACATCATCGCACCGATCACGCCCAGGATGAAGCCCGCGGTCGCGAATCCCTGACCGCTATACCGCCCGCTCGATTTCGCGATCGCGTTGCTGCTCGAAACGCCGACGATAATCGCCATGATCGAAACGGGCGGACAGATCGGCATCACCAGCCCCAGGATGCCCAGGATCAACGCTGCCACCGCCCCGCCGTACACCGTTTGCCGATCCGTGAAAGGAGTTACCGTCTCACGCACCAGCGCATGCCCGCACGTCGCACAGTAGCGCGGCATATTGGGTCCGCGCGGGCCCACCGTGTGCCCACACCGCGTGCAGACGGTCGCACCGAAGATGCGCTGGTTCAACGCGGTTCCTCCAGGGCGGCCAGAAGCGCCACACCAGCCGAAGTGCCGAGCCGGTCGGCGCCGGCCGCCAGCATGGCCCGGGCCGTCGCGAGGTCGCGGATGCCGCCGGAGGCCTTGACCCGGATCGGGGCAGCATGCCGTCGTAACAGGGCCACGTGTTCGACTGTAGCTCCGCCACTAGGGTGAAAACCCGTCGAAGTCTTCACGAAGTCCGCCTGGGCCTCTGCCGCGGCCCGGCAACCCGCGATGATCTGCTCGTTCGTCAGCGCCCGCGTCTCGAGAATCACCTTGACCAGCACATCGTTGCGGACCGCACGGGCGGCATCGACCACGGCCGCGATGTCGTCGCGCACGAAGGGGTGGTCGCCCGCGAGCAGCGCGCCGAGTTGGATCACCATGTCGAGCTCGCGCGCGCCCTGCTGCACCGCACAGCGGGCCTCTTCCGCTTTGATCGCCGGGGCGTTCGCGCCCAGCGGAAAGCCGATCACCGTGGCCACCATGCTCGTACCGCCGGCAAGGCGCCCCACGCAGAACGGCACCCACACGGGATTCACACAGACGGCCGCGAAGCCGTGGGTGCGCGCCTCATCACAGAGTTGCTCGATCTGGGCCCGGGTCGCCTCCGGTTTCAGCAACGTGTGGTCGATCGTGTTTGCGAGGGCCGCACGGGTGAGCGGCGGAGATTCATACGTGGAACTCATGCGCGGGGTCCTTCCATGGAAACCGGGGGAGCCAACACAATTGTGGCGTCCTGGATCGAATGGCCATAGAGGCGTGCGAGCGGTACCAACAAGCCACGGCGCTCGGGCTGTTCTCCGGTCAGCACCACCAGCGCGTCGCGTTGTTCGGTGAGTGCCACCAGCAGGTCATCCGTGGCCCAGGCGCGCCGCAGCGCGTAGGGGCATTCGAGCAGGCGTGCCACGAATCCTTCGGCCGCATACACGCCGACGACACCGTCGCTGCCTGCCGGGATCACCAGCTCGACGAGATCGTCCCAGCGCCGCGCCTGGATGGACTCGAACGGTGCCACGGCGCGGTGCAGCGTAACCCAGCTCGCCGGGTGGGTCAGGTCCGTTCGCACCAGCGCCCCCGTCGCTGTGGATGCGTAGAGCTGGTCCTCCAACGGTGTCAGGGCGTAGAGCGGAGCGTCGGCCCGGCCACTCTCCCAGATCGGCGTCCCGCTGCCGTCTACCCCCACCACCCGGTCGTCGGTTACGAACAGCACGCGGCCGAAGGCGTCACGGCAGGTCGCGCGCAGCGCCCGCGGATGACCGGCAGTGGGTACCAGCACCGGCTGGGGCGGCTCATCCGCCGCCAGCGACCAGCGCCAACACCCCAGTTGCGAACTGGTCGCGAACAGGGCTTCCGGATGGAGCACGGCCGAATTGAAACCCGTGCGCGGCATGATTGACGGATTGACGGGGAACCGGCGCAAATCTCCCCCGTGTCGGCTGCCAGTTGCCACACGCCCGTCGCGGCACCGATGAGCAGCGTGCGACTCGTTTCATCGAAAGTCACCGAGCGCAGCCCACCAAGCTCCGTCGGCAAAGCCACCTTGCGCAGCGGTTCCGCGGGCTGCGCCGGGGCCAGCCAGAGTACCTCGAACGGCGTAAGCGCCACGATGGCGCCGGCCCTGCGCTGGTCCGGAGTCAGCCGCCAGAGATTTTCAAGCAGGCGACCGCGTTCCGCCGGAGTCAGCATCGGGAGCAGTTCCCGCCAGCGCAGATCGGATTGCGCATCGGCCGCCGTCCGCAGGCGCGCGAGTACGTCGCCCAGATCGTCCAGGCGGCGGCGCGTGGCGGCAAGCGCGGCACGCTCAACGGCTCCACGCGCTTCGAGCTCATGCAGGCGCCGAGCGGCGGCCTGCTCGACGGAGCGCTGGTGCGTGTAGGTCGCGCTGCGGAACTCGATGGTACCGAGGCGTTCGAGCTCGAACCCGGTGCGGAAGAGGAAGGGTTGCAGCGCGTTCCGCAGACAGTTCAGCAGGGGCTCGCGCGGGTCAGCGGCCAGCAGGTCAGCCGCCGGCCGCGTCCGCACGAAATCAGCGACCGCCTGTGTCGCTCCGGCGCGCACCATCTCCGTGGTGAGATCCGCGCGCGTGAACTCCGGCTGGTTGAGCAACATCTCGTGCAGCGCTGCGAGATCGGCTTCGCGCGGTGGGCAGCGCAGCAGGAGCTCGACCTGCGCTGCGACATCGTGGGGTGGCTGATCCGCGGACGGGGCCTCCGTCACGGCGACCGGCACGACCAGCGCGCGGTTGCGCACGAACGCGAGAACATCCCCGGCACCGACGCGCGGGACCTCCCCCGCGGGAATGAAACTGCGCCGGCCATCGGCACGTATCACGACACCCATCCAGGCGTCGGGGATCGGGGTGCCACCGAGGAACGCGCGCGGCCAGGCCTCGCCACGGCAGCGAAAGGCCACCACGGCGGCATCGGCCAGGATCGCGAGCACATCTCGGGTCATGGGCACCTCCCGCACACGTGCGCAAGTGCGACGGCTGAACCACAAAGCGCGCTCCCCGCCCGCCACGCCCCGGTCCGGGCCTCAATCGTGGGTCTGATTGTCGCGCCAGCGTTCATATCGCGTCACATCCCCGGGACTGACGGAAGGCGGCGTCTCCGCGAGCACCGCCACAATGTCGGCCATCTGTATGTTACGCGGCGAATTGCCGGCGACGGATTCCAAAAACGGACGACTTGCGGAACGCTGAGCGATGGCCTTCATGTCCGCCCCACTATAACCCTCCGTCGCCGCCACCAGCGCGGAGAAATCGACATCATCACATAGCGGGCGCTTGGAGAAGTAGATTTCGAGCAAACGGTAGCGCGCCGCGGCGTCGGGCAGCGGCACATAAATCTTCGCGTCCAGTCGCCCCGGACGCATCATGGCCGGGTCGAGCGTCCACGGCTCGTTGGTGGCGCCGAGGAACAGCAGGGCCCGTCCGGCCTTGCGATCAAAACCCTCGATCTCCTGGAGAATCTGGGGCACTACCCGGCTCATGACGGTCGACTGGTTGTCGCGCCGGCGCGGCACGAGCGCTTCGACCTCATCCATGAAGATGACCGCTTTGCTTTCGGCCTTGGCGGCGTCGAACAGCTTGCGGACGTTCTGCTCGGCTTCGCCGACCCATTTGCTCATCAGTTGCGCCGGGCTGATGACGAACATGGTCGCGTCGAGCTCGGTCGCGATGGCCTTCGCGAACATTGTTTTGCCGGTGCCGGGCGGCCCGTAGAGCAACACGCCGCCACCCACGTCGATGCCGTAGCGCTGCGCGAGGTCGGGATGGTTGAAGGGATAGATCATCTTCAGCAGGATCTCCTCCTTCACTTCGTCCAGGCCGGCAATGTCCTCGAAGCGGATGTTGGGTTTCTCCCGGACCACCCAGTCCTGCGCGTCGGACTCCCGCTCCTCCCCGTCGCGCGCCCGGTCGCGCGGCCGGCCGGGTGCCCCGCCCCCCTGCTTGGCGCGCCGGTCGCAGTCCTTGGCGAGGTCGAGCAACTCGCGGGCATACGTCTCCTGCTCGGCCCGCACTTTCGGGTCGCTGTTGGCCTCGGCCAGCTCGATCATGCACTCGGCCGCCTGGATCAGGAACGGGCGCGCCGTGGCGTACTCGCCGGCCTTGAGGGCGGCGACGCCCTTGTCCTTCAGGCGCTGGAATGTGGCGAAGGTGGCCATATCAGGGACGTGCATCCTGAGGAACGAGGTCGAGGACGGTCTCAAGAAGCTTCTCTGCCGTGCGAAGCGCGTTCTCCGCATCCTCGGCGGTGGGATCCTTGGAGGCCGGATAGCGGATTGCAACGGCGTAGTAGTTTAACGCCAGCAGGTCCGGACGCAGACTACGCAACCGATCGGTGAACGCACCGCAGAGATCGAGCAAGGGACCCAGGCCATGCACTTTCGGTACTGTCATCGCATGCAGTTCGAGCAGACCCTTCAGAGCTTTCTCCGCCGCCTGCTGACAATGGAAACAACCACCGTCAAAAATGGGGGGCTGATCTTCGAAGGCAAGGTGCGCGAGGCGCAAGTCGCGCTGCGCTTTCTCGAGCCATTCGCGAACCGCAGAAGGGCTAGGCGGCATAGAGCAACCTGCCCTTCGACACAACCTCCTGCTCGAAACTGCCAGCGGCTGCGCTGCGTTCATGCAGGCGCTCGCTCCAGGTGAAATGCAGCTCGACCGGCAACCCGAGTCCGTCCACGGCGTTGTAGCCGCGCTTGGCAACGTCCCAAGTCGAAAACTGCTCGTCCGCGAGCACGATCAGGATGTCGATATCACTCCCCGCGTGGGGCTGGCCGTGCGCGTGTGACCCAAAGAGGTAGATGGCCTGAGGGGCCAGAGCCGCGCGCAAGCGCTGTGCCAGGGTCGCAAGCGCATCGGAATGAACCCGGGGGTTCACGGGTGCGGTCTCAGACATTTCCTGTAACTCCTTGCTGAATCCGGTCCCCGATCGCGCTTCCTACTTGCTCTCCTTCTGCCCCTGGCCTTTCAGCTCGTTCAGCTCCGCCCGCAGGTCACTGAGCTGCTGCTGCTCGCGGGCGCCGGCCGCCTCGTCCTCGGCGGAAATCAGCCGGTCGATCTCGTCGTCGGTGATCGCCTCGCTGCTGGCCGCCGAGACGTCCATCGCCGCACCCTGCTCGATACCGTCGAGGAACAGACTCATCCGCTCCTCCATGCTCTGCGACTGGGCGAGGGCCTTCTCCCATTCGAGCTGCGTCTTTGCCAGGTCGGCCTCGCCGTACATGCGGCTGACCTCGGCCGCCATCAGCTTCATGGCGCCGGCGAAGTCCGCCGTGGCCTCGGCCTGCCGCTTGATGAGCAGCGCATTCTTGACGGCGAGGAGCTGCCGCTCGAGCAGCTTCTGGATCGTGGCGGTCTTCTTGAGCGAGTTGCGGATGAACTGGTAGCTCTGCATGTCGCCGATCTGCCGGGCGTGGCGGGCGTTCTTGACAAACTCGTCGGAGAACTTCCGCTGCTCGGCGATCGACTTCTCGATCCGGCGGATGCCCTGCCGGATCTTCATATCACGTTCGATGCGCCGTTCTTCGCGAGACTTGAAGAGAGCCATCGCAAGCTCCTCGAGCGGGACTGCACGCCCTGATCCATGGTAACACGCGGACGAAGCCACACGGGGACTACAGTGAAGTCAGTCGATACTCTTGGCCTCCAAGGTCACGGAATTCCTCGGGGGAGGTCACACACGCTCCTGCGCCCTCGTCACCCCGCCGCGCCCTCCGCCGTACCACGCTCCCGCACACGGCGCTCAGCTTCGTCGTACGCCGACTCCGTGTCTTTGATCAGCCCAGCGTCGAGATCGTTCCAGATCTTGATCAGCTCCTGACCCGCCGAAGACAACCCGGCCGTCTCCACGTCCGCGGCCGCGCCCAACTCCAGTATCTGATCCAGGCGCTCCAGGTACATATCGGTGGAGATCTGATCGCTCTCGATGAGCCGCCCGATCAAAGCCAGGTCGGCCTCGCGAATCGTCACCCGCCCGCCGGTCTGAAGCGTAGCGCTGGGCGCATTCTCGCGCAGCATGCGCAGCCGTGATACCGTCAGCAGCTCCTTGCTGCGAATGTTGAGCTGCCGCGCGACCATCATCTGCTCGGTGTGCAGCAGGTCGAACTGCTGCGCCATCGTACGGCGCATTTCCGGCGTCTTTTCCCTGGCCCCCTGCTCGACGATCTTGTGCTTGTCGTTGGCGAGCTGCCGCATCTTCGCCTGGAGCCGGTTGCGGTCATTCTCCATCAGCATTTCCTGGGCGCGCAACTCTGCCACGTTCATCCCCGCGAGAGTCTTACGCTTGCTCGTCAGCCACTCGAAGAAATTCATGATCGGCATCCGGGTCTCAGAACTCACACAGATCACCGCCCCCGCGCTGGGTGGGGCCGGGTGCAGCCATTCACACCTTCTGCCACATCGGCCACCGGAAGCCGACGCCCCGCCGGCTTGAGCCGGCGTACACACTCGCACCCAGACGCGGCAGCACGCTCCTAGGCCCGCTCGGCACCGCGCTGGTTCGGATCCGGCGCCCGCTCCGCCCCGCCGCCGCGGTCCGCCGCGGCGCGCGACGGACTCTCCGGCACGCGGCCGTCGGGCGCCGACTGCCGCGCGGGCTCCGTCCCGACCGCGTCGGGGGCCGCATCGGCCGCGGCCTGCCGAAACTCAGCCATGATCGCGGCCTCCTCGTCGTCACCCAGGGGCGAACTCGCGCCCACCTCGATACCTGTTGCCAGGTCCGCGTTCATCGCGAGCTCACGCATCATCTGTTCGGCCTGGGCCGCTTCCTGGGTCAACTCCGCCGCACTCGGCAACGTCACGCGCTTGCCCTGCTCGGCCAGTGCCAGGTGATGAATGTGCGTGCCCAGGATGTCGATCTGCTTCGTGAACACCTCGGCCTGCGACCGTACCCGCCGCAAGTCCCGCCGCACACGCACCAGCTTCCCAGCCAACTGCTTGCGCTCCACGTCGGTCTTCGCGGCCGCCCCCTTCTCGATCGCAGCGCGCTCTTCCGCCTCGAGCGCATCCACGCGGCGGTCAAGCTCGTAACGCTGCTGCTCGAGCTGCACCCGCTGAGCCGTCATCTGTCGGACGCGCTCACCTACCGTGGGTTTCAGACGCAGGAGTGTGCGGAACCACGTTCTCAGGTTCATGGTGGCGCTCTCTTCGGCGAACGGACTGCGCGACACGTGCACGGTACCATCGTGTACGACCGTCAACAGCCGCGGGTCCTGGCGGCAGGCCTGCCGCACGAGGGTCTCGACCTGCGCTGTGGGCAGACCCAGCCGGTCTGCCAGTTCCGGCAGAGCCAGGCCGCGGGAGTCGAGCTCGGCCGCGCTCTGCTCCAGATGATACAGCAGTCGCTTCAACCGTTCGCCGTGCGATTCCAAATCAAAGAGCTGGGCCCACGGAGTCCGCCGGAGGCGCTCCGGCAGTTCGACATCCCAGCCCCCGTCCTCCCGCCCTCCCAGCAGGACCAGTGTCAGCCCTGCCTGGCTATGCACCAAGGCCCGCGCTTCCGGTGTGAAGCCCGTCGGGCTCGCGAACACGGCCGCTGTCGGCCGTTCGCGCTGCGGGAGGAGATCGTAGCGTGCGAGGGCATCGAGCACGGCATCGCGCCCGACGGGGCCCGGTGCTGTCCCCTGCAGCAACGCGTCGAGCGGCGTGAGAACCTGGGCCCGCAGCCGCGCAACCGTCCGGTGAAACGGGCCAAAAACGCGCCGTGCAAACCGCCCCTGCACGGCCTGCGTCCCCGGAAGCTGCTCCAACAGACCGCGCTCGAACCGCTGTAAGCGCATCAACGTCGCCCGCACCCCATCCAATCCGTCAGGCAACGCCTCAAACTGCACCCCGTCCGCCGGCAGTGTCCGACCTAACAGCCCCCGCGCCCGAGCGCGCAACTGCTGCAGGAACTGCTCCTCGAACAGGCGGTACCGGCTGCGGTCATCCATGGGCTGGTCACGATTCCTTCGCTAAGGTGCTCCCGGCGCACGCTTGGATCTAAGAACTTGTCACCGTTGCTTCGGGCCACGGACCCATCGACCGTACATGCCAACAGCGTATCATCTGCTGCCGGCGCCGCATCTCCCGGCAGCCCGGCCGCCCTACGGGATTCGCCGCACAATCCCTTTTCTTCGGGGCCGCCATTTGCCGTTTCTCAGGGGCTGCCTCGGGCACGTCCGGGAAGCAGCACCCGCCCGCAGCGCGCACAATACCGCGCACCCGCCAGATTCCCATGGCAGCATTTGGGATCGGAGCAGCGGAGCTGCCCGCTCAAACCGGCTCCGGTTGCTGAGACTGGCCGTGGCCGGGGTTGCAACAACCCAAATACGTCGGCCACAGCCCTGAATACCGCGAGCGTGATGATCGCGAAAAATGCGACAAAGCCGACAACCAGTGCCCCGACCACCCACAGCAGCGATAATCCAATATCGGCCAGGGGCATCTCAACTTACTCCCGGGCCACGGTCAGGGCGGCGCCGCAGAAGATGCAGAAGCTGTCATCCGGGGCCGGATAGCCCCCGCACGCCCCACACCGCCGCACCGTCGCCAGGCGCTGCAGCCCGCAATGCACACAGAAATTGTCGGACACATCCACGACTCCACCGCACGCTCTACAATTCGCCGGCTGCCGCAGTGCCCGCGCCGGGCCGGGGTAGGCCCGGGCGACCCGCGCCCGTCCCGCCTCCGCCCGACCCACGTTCCGCACGGACGTGTCCGTGTCCTTGTCCAACTCGCGCAGCACGTCGGCCGCTGTTGCCAAGCGGTTCTCCGGCCGGGCGTATAGCCGGCGGAAAAGTTCATCGAGCGCGGCCGGTGTCTCCGCGCGCATCGTACTGGGCAGCTCGGCGCCCGCCGGCCGTTCACCGGTGAGCATTTCGAACAGCATAATTCCCACGGCGTAGAAGTCGGAGCGGGCATCCGGCGCCTGCCGGCCGTCGCGCAATTCGGGGGCCATGTAGGCGAGCGTGCCGGCGAGATGGTCCGGCCGTTCAGCCCGCTCGAGCGAAACCGACTGCTCGATGATCGAACGGAGCGTATCCCCGGTGGAAAAGCCCAGACCAAAGTCGCCGACCTTGACCTGCTCGACCGTGAGTCGCGAAAGCGGCTCACCCTCCAGGTTCAGTAGAATGTTGCCGGGTTTCAAGTCGCGATGCACCAAACCGGCGGTATGCGCCGCCTCCATTGCGAGGACGATGCCGCGCAGGATGGCGCGCACCACCGGTAGCGGCAAGCCGCGCGGGTTTTCAAGCAGCACCGCCCGCAGCGACGGTCCACGCACGAGTTCCATCACGAGGTACGCCGGATCCGCGAAGGGATCAAGACCCAGCACACGCACGATGTTCGGGTGCCGCAGACCGTGGACGACCAGCCCCTCCCGCTGTAGGTAGCGGACGTACTCCGGCTCGGTCGGCAGCTTGACGGCAACCTCGTCCGTCTTCCAGACATGGTGGCGAGCGCGCCAGACCTCCCCGAACGTACCGGCCCCGAGCACGGATTCCAGGATGTACTCGCTCACGCGGAGGCCGGGCTGGTAACGCGTGCTGCTCATGCCGAACTCCCTTGCTGGCACGGGCGGCGAGACCGGCCGCCCGCCGGAACGCCGCAAACCCAGGCCGGATTCACACCCGCAAGCACCCTCAGCCCCCCGCCTGTTCCGCGAGATATTCCGACACCAGGTAATTATACGTTCCGGCGGTCCCCACCGCGGCCAAGGCCACGATCCAACCCCAGCCCGACCCGGGGAAACCACCCATCAGAATCAAGCCCAGCACGATGTTCAGCAGCGTCAGGGCTGCGATCAGGCCCACACCGGCCCAGTTCGAACTGAGCGCGAGCAGCCGCGTGATGAAGAGCCGCACGACCCACGGCAGGACCGCCGCCACGGCTATCCACGCCATCGTACGCCAGATGGCACTCCAGAGCGCACCGCGGCCGTCGGGGCCCATCTGCCACAGACCGACGCCCGCCAGTATCAGCAGCCCCAGCGCAATCCAACCCAGGATCTTTTCGCTGAGGCGTCCGAAAATCCCACCGGTTGTTTCCATCACTTCTCCGTCGTGACAGCCGGCGCCACCGGTAGCCCGCCTGGGACCTGCGGCGCAGCACGCGGTTCCGCTGTGAGCAGTGTAATCCACACACGACGTAGGCGGGTTTAGAAATCCGGATCACTTCCGGAACCGACCCTGTCCCGGCACCGCGCCCCTTCATTGCATCCCGGGAAGCGGCGCGCGAGAATCCCCGGTTGGAAGGGGTGCCAGAGTATGGCCGCTCGTCCCGTCACGGTGTGTTTCGCAGATCCCACGCCCAGCCATGCCCGACCTCGCCAAGGGAGCCCATCATGTCCAGTCTCGTGCAGTCGTTCATGCAGGAAGTCATTTCCCGCAACCCCGAGCAGAAGGAATTTCACCAAGCCGTCCACGAAGTCGTCGAATCGCTCGTCCCCGTACTCGATAAACACCCCGAGTTCCGCAAGGCGAAGATGCTCGAGCGGCTGGTTGAGCCAGAACGGGTCATCCTCTTCCGCGTCCCCTGGATGGACGACCGCGGCGACGTCCAGGTGAACCGCGGCATGCGGGTGGAGTTCAATTCCGCGATCGGTCCCTACAAGGGGGGGTTGCGCTTCCACCCCTCCGTCAACCTCGGCATCATCAAGTTCCTCGGTTTCGAGCAGATTTTCAAGAACGCGCTCACCACGCTGCCCATGGGTGGCGGCAAGGGTGGTAGCGACTTCGACCCCAAGGGGAAGAGCGACATGGAGGTCATGCGCTTCTGCCAGTCCTTCATGAACGAGCTCTTCCGTCACATCGGCGCCAATGTCGATGTCCCCGCGGGCGACATCGGTGTCGGCGGACGCGAGATCGGCTACCTCTTCGGCCAGTTCAAGCGACTGACACGCTCCTTCGAGGGTGTCCTGACCGGCAAGGGACTGAATTGGGGCGGCTCGCTCATTCGCCCGGAGGCCACCGGCTACGGCTGCGTCTACTTCGCCGAGGAGATGCTGAAGACCAGGGGGCAAAGTCTGAAAGGCAAGCGCGTCGTCATCTCCGGCTCCGGTAACGTGGCGCAGTATGCGGCCGAGAAGGTGCTGCAACTCGGCGGCAAGGTGCTCACGTTCTCCGATTCGAACGGCTTCGTGCTGGACGAATCCGGCATTACGCGCGAGAAACTCGAGTATGTGATGCAACTCAAGAACGTGCGCCGCGGGCGGATGAAGGAGTATAAGGACAAGTTCCCGCAGGCGCACTACCACGACACCCCCGCGACCGCCGACAGCAACCCGCTGTGGGCGGTGCCGTGCGACGTGGCCCTGCCGTGCGCAACGCAGAATGAGATCAATGCCGCGGATGCGAACCACCTCGTGAAAAGCGGCTGCACCTGCGTATCCGAAGGCGCGAACATGCCGACCACGCCCGAGGGTGTGAGCGTGTTCCTGGAAGCGCGGACACTGTACGGCCCCGGCAAGGCCGCAAATGCGGGCGGCGTCGCGGTTTCAGGGCTGGAGATGAGCCAGAACTCGTTGCGCATGGCGTGGTCACGCGAGGAAGTCGACGCGAAACTGCACGGCATCATGGTGAACATTCATGATGTCTGCGCGCAGACCGCCGCGGCCTACGGCACGCCGGGCAACTACGTGAACGGCGCGAACATCGCGGGCTTCCTCAAAGTCGCCAATGCCATGCTCGACCAGGGGCTGGTGTAGGCGGGCGCCGGCAGCACCGGCTTCACCGAATCCCGACCGCAGGGTCGGGATTCATCCTGTGAGATGGCCCCAAGCTGCCCCTTCCGCGGGGGGGTTCGCTCTGCACAGAACGCTCCGCAACTACCGCGGTTGTCAGATCCAGGCAGCGCGCCGAATCGCACGCATCCTGACACGAACCCGGCTACGTGAGCTACCCGGCCAAGCCACATGGAATCACGTCCTGCGTTGGCTCCCCGTGTGCCACACCGTATCATCCCCCGCATGCTCCCGGAGATGCACATCGGCGCACGCCCCGGCCGTACCTGGCTGCTCAGCGTTGTCACCGGCTCGCTGCTCGCGTTGACGCTCGGCCTCGCCTGGATTCAGGTCCACGACGCGCGCGCACTCGGACCCCCGCAAGTCGTCCCGGGCACCCCCGTTCGTGTACGTGTGCCCCGCGACTGGCTGCCCAGCCCGGACGTCCCCGGAAGATTCCAGTTGGAAGTCGCCCGGGGAGACCGCCGGCGCGGCCGGTACGAACGCGCCGTCACCGTGGAATACCATGAACTTGACCGCTTCGTCGCCCCCGAGATCCTGGTCACGACGCCGTTCCTCACCGGCGGCGTGACAGCGCGCCAGGTGCAGCCTGCGCTGCTCGGTGGACTGCCTGCGATCGAGTTCCGGCAAACTGTACCGCTCGCGCCGCAGGTACGCCGCGAGCGCGTTGTTCGCTTCACCTGCCTTCCGCGCGGCCAAGTCCTCAAGCTCACCTACGAACCGCTCCTGATGATGCGCACCGCGGACTGGGAGATTTTTGACGATCTCTGCACCACCGTCCGTTTCGAAGGCGCCGGTCTCGACCATACGCCCCAGGAGGCGCTCACCGCCGCCGGGCTCGAACTGCCTGTGAGTCCCGGCTGGGTGTTCGCCGCACCGGCCCTCGAAGCCGTGCCGGGTGTCCACATCAGCGGATTGATCGATGGTCTGCCGAGCTGGTCACTTGCGATCTACCGCACCTGGCTGGCACACGGACGCACCCCACAAGACCTGCTGGCCGATATCGCCGCCGAAAATTGGCTGCGGTGGAATTCCGCAACGTGGCTGACCACTGCGCGCCGCGCCGACGGCGTCCAGATTGCCGCACTGGTGCCGCCTGCGGGGACACCCTTGTGGGGCGAACCGCGCGCGGCCTGGATCGTTTGGAGCAGCCCGACCGAGGCCGTTCTGCTACTGCTCGATACCTCCGAGCCGGCCTTCCGTGGTGCCGTCGCGGCCGTCACCGACATCCTTTCGCAACTCCGCATCCTCCCGCATTCCTTCTTGCCCGAACTCGACACCGCCGAGGCCGCCGGCATCCGGCTGGCACGCGATCTTGGGCGCCTGGGACCCGTGCAACGTTGGGGACGCGCCGCTGTGGACGAGCGCTTCACGGACGGCGCAGCGCTGCTGCACGTGCGCCGCCGCCCCGCGGACGCGAGTACCACCCCCGGCTACAGGGGCGAAGTCGAACAGGAGCGGCGCGGCTTGGGAGTCCTCCTGCGAGCGCGTTGGGAACTGGGTGCGCGGGCTGAATCCTACGAATGGTCGGCCGATAGCCGCCGAGTCGGCACCCGTGCCACCCTGGTGGACATCCGCATTCAGGAGGAACGGCTCAGCGCGGACGGGGAAGTCCAGCGGCAGTTGTGGATCAGTGGCGCAGATCGCCTGCACTTCCGTTTCACGCCCGGACCGGCCTTTGTACCATCACCCGCCACGGAAGTGGTCAACGCCTGGGTCGCCCGGCAGGACCATGCCGGTCCTGCCCGCGCCTTGGTGGAGAGCACCGCACTGCTCGGGGCCGGTCCACACACGGTACTATTGCGACCCCTCCCGCCTGATGGTCCCCTGCGACGTGTGCTTGTCCAGGCGGATTACGACCCAACCGGGTCAATCGAGGCATACGACGAAGAACACGCTCGGCTTGAGTATCTATTCATACCGGGCAGTCGCTTGCAAAGGGTGCCCTGAGTGTGACGGCTTCGGGAGCGATCCCGAACACCCTGCATGCAACACATAATAGCCCGTCGGGGTCCTCTGCTCGCTTGGGACGCATCTGCCACTGACAGTTGCGCTGCGTTAGAATGCTTTGCCGAACATCCGGTTCGAGACCGAGTTCTCGGACCCGGGGCGCCTCCTTCGGACCGCTCCCCCGACCTGATCGTGTTGACATGAGTACCGCGAACGCCACGACACCCCCGCTCACCGTGCCCACCGGTGCGGCCGACCGGCGTCCCGTCTCCGAGCGGGAAGCGCGCCGCGGGACGAATTCTGCGCAGGAACGCGCCACCTACGACGGTGTAACCTGGCTTCATCGCCCGGAGGCGGAGGGGCTGCTGCGACTCGTCCGGCGCACGGCCTGGGCCGCACCCGAGGACCAGGGCTGGGAACGTGTGAAGCACAACGCCCGGCGTGAGGTCTGGCGGGCCGAGATCGGCGGCGCCACCTACTACCTCAAGTACTACCTGCGCGACCCGTGGCTGCGCCGCCTGCGCAACGTCTTCCGCGGACACCCCTGTAACGCCGAGTGGGATGCCGCCTGTTTCACGGAACGTCATGGCATCGCCGCGCCGCGCGCGGTGGCCTGTACGTCGCACCTGCCACGCGGGGGCGGAGCGTGCGCCGTCCTCATCACGGCTGCAATCACGCCAGCCGAGTCGCTGAGCTCCTTCTGGCTGCGGCTCGCCACGGACGACGACCCAGTACGACGCCGACGAGACACGGCCCATCTACTCGACCTGCTGGCCGAGATGATCGCGCGTGCTCATCAGGCCGGTTTCGAGCATCTCGACATGCACGTCGACAACATCCTCGTACGGCCCGTGGCCCCGCGTCAGTACCAGACTGTTTTCGTTGATCTCCAGACAGCGCGCCGCAACGTACCCATCCGCGACGGCGCCATTGTCCGCAACCTCGCCCAGCTCAACCAGTGGTTCCGCCGACACGCGTCGCTCAGCGATCGCCTGCGGTTCCTGCGCGCCTACCTGCGCTACCGCAACGAATTCGAAGTCTTGTATGAGCATGGCCGGCCCCTGGCGCTGAGTTTCCGCGAGCTCGTGACGGCGCTGCAGGTCATGGCTCGACACCACGCTGAACGGCTCTGGGCCCGGCGCGACCGCCGCGCCGGGCGCGATGGGCGCTACTTCTGCCGCCTGCGTCTACCGGGTGGCTGGCGCGGCCTCGCGCTCACTTGCTGCAAGCATTCCGCGGATGAATCCCGCGCCTCGCAGCTCGTCTTCGAGCGCCGCTGGTGGCGCACCCAACTCGCCGACCCCCTGCGCTGGTTTCGAACCCAGGAAGGGTCCGCCCGCTGCAAGAACTCGCACTCGGCTGAAATTCTCCGCACCTCGTTACCACACCCCGACGGCGAGATCCCGGTGATCATCAAGCATCCCCGGGCGCGGAACTGGCGCCGCCGCATGGCGCAATGGCGTCCCATTTCGCGCAGTCGCCGTGCCTGGCGCATGGGTCAGGCCCTGCTGAACCGGGAAATTCCCACGGCGCGGCCCCTCGCGCTCATCGAGCGGCGCATCGGCCCACTGGCTGTCGACAGCGTGCTGGTGACCGAAGCCGTGGCCCAAGCCGTCGACCTGGAGACATTTCTGCGGCGCGCCGGCGGGTTGTTGCGCGGCACCGCGTGGTACCGCCTGAAATACGACCTGATGGTCATCGTCGCGCGCGAGTTGCGGCGACTGCATGAGCGCGGCTTCCGCCACCGTGATTGCAAGGCGAGCAATCTGCTCGTCGTCAACGAACCGGAACTGCAAATCTGCTGGATCGATCTCGACGGCATCCGCATCGGACGCGTCCCCCGTGAGGATCAGCCGCGACCACGGAACCATGAGCTGCGGGCCATCGCTCGGCTCGCCGCCAGTCTCGAACCGCTCGGCCTGGTCACCCGCGCCGACGCCGCCCGCTTCTTACGCGAGTACAGCGCCCAGTTCGGTGCCGCTCGTACGACTTGGCGGGGCATTTGGCACGCCGTTGCGGCGGCGGTCGCACGGAAACGCGCAGCGAAGGAAGCACGCCGTCAATGGAAGCTCCGCCACTACGGGCGGGAATAGCAGCCGGGATTGGCCAACGCTACAACCGGGTGTGACCCGAGCCGCTCGCCAGTCGAATCGTCTTCCGCGTCAGGTCGTGAAACGCCTTCACATAGCGCACGGTGCGTGAGCGGGCGCGCATCACCACGGAGTACGTTACGGCCGTATGACCATCGACCACGACGCCACGCAGCAGCGCGCTGTCGGTGATACCAGTCGCCACGAATACCACATCGTCCCCGCGCACCATGTCCGCACAGGAGTATTCACGCCCCAGTAGCTCGCCGTGTCCATCCTGCTCGAGCTGCTTCCGCTCGGCATCATCCCGCGGCCACACGCGACAGAGAATGTCACCCCCCAGGGCACGGATCGCCGCCGCCGCCAGAACCGCTTCCGGCGAGCCGCCGATCCCCATGTAGATGTCCACGCCGCTGCCCGGAATGCTGGGAGCGATCGCCGCTGCAACGTCTCCGTCTCCGATCAGGCGAATGGCCGCACCGGTCCGTCGCACCTGGTCGATCAGCTTCTGATGCCGCGGTCGATCGAGAATACACACAACGAGGTCACGTACACGTTTGCCGATCGACAACGCCACGATCTCCAGGTTGTGATCCACCGAGGAAGTCAGCCGTACATGGCCGGTGCTCTCTCGGACTTTCGGTCCCACGGCGATCTTCTCGACGTAGTAACTGGGAATGGCCGCCAGCATGTGATCTTCCGGCGCACTTCCGGTCGCCGCCGCAATGACCGTCAGTGCTCCCGGCAAACCCTTGGCCGTCAGCGTAGTGCCATCAATCGGATCGAGCGCGATGCTGACGTTGGGCGCACCCTCTTTCCAGGTACCCAGCTTCTCGCCCACAAAGATCCCGGGGGCATCGTCCTTGATCCCCTCTCCGATCGTACACGTGCCGCACATGTCCATCAGGTTCAGCATGCCGCGAATCGCGTCGGTGGCCGCAGAGTCGGCTGCGATTTTGTCGCCCTTGCCGACCCAGCGGAACACATTGAGGGCCGCTGCTTCACAGGCGCGCAGCACCTCCATGCCCATCAACTTCTCATCGTGCGCTTCCGCATGGGTAAGTACCGACTCCGAATGCGGGGAATTCGACACCGCAGCACCTCCGAGTACCGCAACCCTGCAGGACACCCGGCCCGCACGGCCACACGAGCAACGGTCAAGACATGAACACCCCGTTACAGTAACGAACCGTGTGGCCGGATTCCAGAAGGGACCTTGCCCAGTTCGGGTTCGCCATTACCGTCAATGCTGCGCCGCGAACCGCCCGCCGGGCACGCCCAGTACGAAGAACTCCCGCTCGTCATCCGTCGCTTCATGATGCAGGATGACGAGTTCATCCCATGACCACAGTCCGCGAAAGGTGGCGGCCGAATCCCAGTGAAACTTGCGTGGCATGGTGCTGTCGGCGTCATTGTAGTCGACGATGACATCGAGACCGAGTCTTTCCACGATGTCACGTGGAGAATCTCCCTGCTGTACGAATCGGGCGAACTCGACCGAGTTCATCAATCCGTCGAGATTGATGACCGTCTGGTCGCTGAAATACGCCAGCAAGCCGGCGTTCCAGGCCCCCAGCCGCACATCGGGTGGCAAATTCACCCGCAGCCAGGAAGCCAGCTCATAGCGCGTGGTGTGCAGATCGCGGACTTCGGACGCCCGCAACTGCCGCACAATGGAGACCGTCTGCATGGAAGCGAGGAAGAGCCCGAGCGCCACTGCGAGCCCCTGCCGCGCGCGGCGTGTGAGGACGGGCGACCGCAGCCAGCGCTCCACCCCCCACGCCAGCCACACCATCCACACCAGCAGCAGGTACGTGTGATACCAGGAGTCGACCGAAAAGTGCAGCAGGTTCGTCGCCAGCACCAGCATGTGCGCCAAGGTTCCCACGGAGAGTACCAGCCCCAGCCCTGTCACCCGGCAACCCTTCGGCGGCCACGCCACAAGTCGCGGCATCACGAGGTGAATCAGCATCGGCAGCAAAAAAATGGACAACGCCACGCCCAGCAGAACCGACTCCAGGGCCTCCGGTACAAAGCGGGCCAGTAACCAAACCGGGGCTTCACTGAACGTTTTCAGCATCACCCCGGCCACAAACACCGGCCACAGCCAGCCGGGATCCGGCCCCAGGTAGGTGCTGGCGTAATGGGCCTTCATCAGGCCTGAAACCGGCAACCCGGCTCCAAAGTAGTACAGATTGCCCACAAAATAGAGTCCGCCTGCCAGCACCGTCGGACCGGCGAGTCCCAGCAACGGCCGCACCACACCCGCACCGCGCCGCATACAGCGCCACCACAGCAACAGGCCCAGCACGACGCCGATCACCGTAGAGTCCAGCCGCGTGAGCGTGTTGAACGCCAAGGCCCCGCCGCACAGCAGCAGTTCCACCGTGCGCGGTACGCCGCTCCCCCACCACAACCGTACAAAACCAAGCAGCACAAGCGCCGCTGCTAATCCGTGCAGACTGTTCTCCATGCCCAGCAACGCCGGCACCAAGCCGAGCAGATAGCACCCCCACGCCACACCCACGACGGTGACCGCAACCCGGCTCCCCAGTTCCCGCGCCATCCGCAACAAGACGAAGCCCGCTGCGAGATTCAGCCCGGCACACGCCGTCAGCGCCATCCGCAGCAGCAATTCGCGCTCCGTAGTCACCGCAGCCAGCGCCACGAGCGCAGCACCCCACAACGGTTGCACTCCGTTGGTTGGGTTCAGCCCGTCGAAAGTTGGGAAGCCGTGCTCAATCGTTTTCCGCGCATACTGCAGGTACAGGAACGTGTCGTCGTTCGTCACGCTGCCCACGATCCAAGGGACGGGGGCCAACCAGCACCACCCGAGCTGGTACGCGAATGCGAGTAGAAGGAACCATACGACCACCCGCGGTATCACGGGGTGACCGTGCGCCGGCTCATTCATGGAGCGAATCCCGCACCCCCCTCTCTTGCAGGGGTGGGATGGGTGAGGGTCGAGAATCCGCGAAAATCTTCCCTCTCCTAATCTCTCCCACCCTGGAAAAGAGGGAATCGGCCGGCTGCTTGCCTGGTGCCGGCCACGCCAGAACGCTCCTCCCTAGTTCCCGTAGTACGCATTTCATTGCGCCGCTTTTCCCGCCCGCCAACGCAGCGCTGCCCCGGCTACGCGCCGCCCGAGGTGCTCCGCCGTCTTCTGATCGCTCTCCGGCGGGGCCGTGTCTGCCTGCTGGTCGACATTGGACTGTGACATCGCGCCCAGCCACGCACCAATTCGATTGAGATCGTTCGGCGACCCCTTCGAGCTGTTATTCCCTCCCGGCAGGTCAAGCCCGATCCAGACCATGCCATGCTGGAATGCGAAGTGCGCCAAGTCCCAGAGCGTGTTCAGCTTGTCTCCATGCTGACTGCCGGAGTTGGTGAAGCCGGCCGCGAGCTTGTCCTTCCACTCCTGCCGCAACCAGAGTGCCGAGGTGTGCTCCATGAACTGCTTGAAGGCGGCACTGACCGAGCCCATGTAAGTGGGCGCACCCCATACGATCGCATCCGCTTGCGCCAGCGAATCCCAGGTTCCACGGTACTGCTTCTGGGCATCCGGTGGGCCGAACGCTTCCACCGGGAACAACTCCGCTACCGTCCCGGGCACACTGGCCGCACCGCGTACCACGGCTTCGGCGATAACCTTGGTATGCCCCCACTGCGAATGATAGACCACCGCAACGCGCGCCATGTGCATTCTCCGAGCAGATAATCACCGCCGCAGTGCCCTCCTGCGACCGGCCGTTCCGCAGATTGTAGGCGAAGCCCTTCAGGCACAGCGTTCATGTCAGCGGATCCCACGGTTCTTCACGCCCGTCCCCGCCGACGAGGCAGCGTCGCTCTCCTGCGAGACTCGCTCCCAGCTCGTACGCGATCGGAACTCCGACCGGGATGCGCACCCGTAACACCTGTTCCGGCGAGAGTCGATCCAGGTACATGATCAACGCGCGGATGCTGTTGCCGTGTGCAACCAGCAGCACTCGCCGCCCGCTCGATACCTCGGGCGCCACGACGTGCTCCCAGTACGGCACCACCCGCGCCACCGTGTCCTGCAGCGACTCCGTCAGCGGTAGTTCCTTCCGCCAGATGGACCGATAGCGCCGATCATGACCCGGCCAGCGCGGATCCCCGGTACTCAGCGCCGGCGGGCGAGCATCGTAACCGTGCCGCCACAACGCCACGCTTTCGGCCCCGAACTCGGCCGCCACGTCGTCATCCGTGCGGCCCTGCAGCGCGCCATAATGCTGTTCGTTGAGGCGCCAGTTCCGGTGGACCGGCACCCACATCTGGTCCAGTGCATCCAGCACGATCCAGAGCGAACGGATCGAACGCTTGAGCAACGAAGTGTAGGCCGCATCGAACTCGTAGCCGCCCGCCCGCAGGCGCGCACCCGCCGCCGCCGCCGCACTGTGCCCCGCTTCCGTGAGGTCCACATCCGTCCAGCCGACAAAGCGATGCTCACGCCACCAGACCGACTCGCCGTGCTGTAAAAGAACAATGCGCTTCATGGGACCGGCTCTGTTCCACACTGGCCGTTTGCTCCGCGGCTCCGAGCACTCCCGTGTTACTTCCGACGCCTTGGCCGCGGGCCGGCCACGGCCGGCGACGCGCCCGCGCCGGCGAGTGCGCTCGCCAACTGTACGAACGTCTTGACGCCGAAACCCTTCGCACCCTTGCCGAGGTGTCCGAGCGGTTCCTCCTTGCAGCCCGGACCCGCGATGTCACAGTGAATCCAGCGCTGCCCCTCCGTGATCCACTGCTGCAAAAACAGTGCCGCGGTGATCGACCCCCCCCAGCGGACGCCGATGTTCTTCCCATCGGCTACCGTCGCCTTCAAGTGTTCCTCGTAGGGCGCGTGCAGCGGCAACTCCCAATACAACTCGCCCACGGCGCGCCCCGCGGCGATCAACTGTTGCGTGAAACGCGGCTCGTTTCCGTACACCCCCGCGATGTCTTCGCCCAGCGCCACCATGCAGGCCCCGGTCAACGTCGCCGCATCCACGATCCAGTCCGGCCGGCGCTCGACTGCCAGTGCCAGCGCATCCGCCAGGATCAGGCGTCCCTCCGCATCGGTGTGGTGCACTTCCACTGTGCGTCCCGAACGTGTCGTCAGGATCGACGTCGTCAGGTAGGCCTCCCCGGAAACCGCGTTCTCCGCCAGCGGCGTCAGCACCGTCACCCGCAGGGGCAATTTCAATTCCGCAATCGCGCACGCCGCCGCGAAGACCGCCGCCGCCCCACCCATGTCGTACTTCATCCCAACCTGCGCATCTGCCGGCTTGAGCCCGTAACCCCCCGTGTCATACGTAATACCCTTGCCCACCAGACACAGATGACCACGCGCTGCCCGCGGTTGATAGTCTCCGATGACCAGCCGCGGCTTTGCCACCGCACCCTGCCCGACGGCCAGCAGCGCTCCGCACCGCTCCCGCGCCAGCCGCTTGTCATCCCAGACACTTACGCGCAGCCCGGCGGCCGCCCCGACACGTGCAAACTCCCGTGCCAGCGTCACCGGATTGATCACGTTCGGCGGTTCATTCAGAACATCACGCGCCTGATTCACATACCGACAGATGATCGCTGAGTTCCCCAGCGCCCGTTTGGCCGCTGCCTCAGAGCCAGCGGCCACGACCACCAGCACCGGGGTGGGGTTCGCCTTCTCTTTCAGGTACCGATCAAACGCATATCCGCCGAGCAACGCCCCTTCCTGAGCCGCGCAGACCCACTCCGGTTCCACGCAGTCCAGCAGCGCCACGACCCGCGCCGCGCCCTCCGGTTCTGCGTCAGCCACCGCCTTCGCCACCGCCCGTTGCCATTGTTCCACCGCGGGCACATGCACGCCGTCGAGCCGCACGCTCCGCGCCAGCACGTCCACCTGGCCGACTACCCCGCGAAATACCGTCTGCGTGCCACCGGCTTTGCTCGCCGGGCGCACTGCTGTACGCAAGGGCTCCGGCAATACGCCGGCATCAAAAAGAGCATCCTTGCTGTCGCGGTAAGGCAACAGGATGAAGTCGCCCCGCACGGGTCGATAGGTACCGCTGACGGTGAACGTAGGAACGGCCATCGCACCTGCACCTCGCTGCTGGTCGCCGCCGGCAGCGCCGCACATGGCGCAACCCGGCTGGTGGTGGAATCCGGTGTTGTACCCGGCCGGAAACGCCCCCGATAGTCCGCCCCGCGCGATCTTATCCGGCGACAGCGAGCGTGCTGCCCCGTGGCCGCTGCCAGTCCCCCAACCGACCCTCCGCAAGCAGCAGATGGAGTTCCTGCACCACTTCGCGCTCGTCCAGCCGCCGCGTGACGTGGGGCCGTACTTCACGCACGCGGGCGTAGGCCGCACGCGGTGTCAGCCCATAGGCCGCCATCAGGTAGCCCACGACGAGCGTGGCGCTGCGGCCCTGCCCGGCTTTGCAGTGGACGTACACACCGCTGCCCGCCTGTACGAATTGCCGGATGAACTCCAGTCCGCGCTGCATCGCTTCCAGCGAGGGGGGGTGGAAATCCACGGTCGGCAGGTGCAACTGCTGCAATCCCAGCCGGTGCAACACCACCTGGTGGCCGTGAAACTCTTCACACATGTTCACGATGCCCCGCACACCCATCTCCGGCAGCAGCGCCAGATCGGCTCTCGTAGGCGCCCCCCCCAAAAGCACTTGCTCGTCCACCCAGTCCCAGAGCCGCCACCGCCCAGTCCGGTACATCACGCGGTTGAAGATCCGCGCCGGATGGAATTGCAGGCGCATGAACAGGCGGACCCACGGGCTCATTCCGGCTATTATGCCAGTTTCCAGCCGTTCGGGCTATGTGTTTTGCCGCGGACGCCTTCGATTCGGTACATGAACGCTCGTATACCAGCCGGGCCGCTTCAGCCCCCCCGGAGATCACATGGACCCCGCTTGGACCACCCCCCTCATCCCGCGCCAGGTACTGTTCGGCAACCCAGACCGTACCAGCGCTCGCATCAGCCCGGATGGCCTCCATGTGAGTTTCCTCGCCCCCCGCGATGGCGTTTTGAACGTCTGGATCGCGCCCGTTGACGACATTACAAAGGCACAACCGCTCACGAATGACAAAGGCCGCGGGATTCACGAGTACTACTGGGCGTATACCAACCGCCACGTACTCTACCTCCAGGACCAAAACGGTGACGAGAACTGGCGAATTCACTGCGTGGACCTCGATACGGGAAAAACCCGCGACCTGACGCCCTTCGACGGCGTACAGGCCCGCCTCCAGGAGTTGAGTCACCGCCACCCCGACGAAATCCTCGTCGCCATCAATCATCGTCAACCCGCGCTGCACGATCTCTATCGCATCAACCTGCGCAACGGTGACCGTACGCTGGTCGTCGAAAATCCGGGTTTCATCGGCTTCGAAACTCAGCATTTCGAGCTGCGCCTCGCCCAGGTCATGACCCCTGCGGGCGAGCTCCAGCTCCTGCGACCTGCCGGGGATGATTGGGACCTTTTCGCAGAGATCCCGGCCGCTGACACGCTCACTACCGGTCCGGCCGGCTGCAACGAGACCGGCACGCACGTCTATCTGCTCGACAGCCGTGATCGGAATACGTCCGCCCTGTACCTCGTCGAACTGGCGACCGGAGAACGCACGCAGCTTGCCCAGAGTCCGCGCGCCGACCTGTCCGAGGTTGAGCTGGCACCCGTCACACGCACGCTGCAGGCCGTCGCCGTCACTACCGAGCGGAAGGAGTGGATCGTCTTCGACCCTGTTGTCGAGCCCGATTTCATCCTGCTCCGCACGCTCGCCCGCGGTGACTTCGCGATCGTCGCACGCACACTCGACGACCGCCGCTGGATCGTCGCTTACGATGTCGACAACGGCCCGCGCGCCTACTACCTGTACAACCGTGACACCCGCGCGGCGCGCCACCTGTTCGACAGCCGCGACGATCTGCGCGCCGCCCCGCTCGCGGAGCTGCAAGCCCTCACCATCCCCGCGCGCGACGGCCTGCCCCTCGTCAGCTACCTCACACTGCCACGCGACACCCACGGCCCACGGCCCACCTGCCCGCTGCCACTTGTACTACTCGTCCACGGCGGACCGTGGCACCGCGACACGTGGGGTTTCGTGCCCGAGCACCAATGGCTCGCCAATCGGGGCTACGCTGTGCTCAGCGTCAACTTCCGTGGCTCCAC
This sequence comes from Phycisphaerales bacterium, assembly GCA_016716475.1. Classification (NCBI taxonomy): domain Bacteria; kingdom Pseudomonadati; phylum Planctomycetota; class Phycisphaerae; order Phycisphaerales; species Phycisphaerales bacterium. The sequence goes on along the minus strand of JADJWG010000004.1, from coordinate 149,049 downwards.
CGGTTTCGGCAAGGATTTTCTCAATGCCGCCAACCGCGAGTGGGGCGGCCGCATGCACACCGATCTGCTCGACGCTGTGACCTGGGCCGTGGCCCAGGGCATCGCCGACCCCGACCGCGTGGCGATCTTCGGCGGCAGCTACGGCGGCTATGCCACGCTCTGGGCCCTCACCCAGTCGCCCGAGATTTTCTGCTGCGGGGTCGACCTCGTCGGCCCGTCGAGTCTCATCACGCTGCTCGAATCGATCCCCCCGTACTGGGCTCCCATGATCGAGGTATTCACCACCCGTGTCGGTGACCACCGTACCGAGGACGGCCGACGCTTCCTCACCGAGCGCTCACCGCTCACTTACGCGGAACGGATGCGCCGACCGCTGCTGATCGGGCAGGGCGCGAACGATCCCCGCGTGAAGCAAGCCGAGTCCGATCAGCTCGTTACCGCCCTGCAAAGTCGCAGCATTCCAGTGACCTACGTCCTGTACCCCGATGAGGGCCACGGCTTCGCCCGTCCGTCCAACAGTCTTTCCTTCAGTGCCATTGCGGAGGCGTTTCTGGCCGCGCACCTCGGCGGCCGCTGTGAGCCGTTCGGTACCGATTTCCGCGGGGCTTCACTCGAAGTGCCGGCCGGCGCAGACCAGATTCCCGGGCTGGCGGCGGCACTGGCGAGCCACTGAGGGGACAGTGGCAGCGGCGTCGTCACGCACCGCCTCCGAGCTTGGGGGCCGGGTGACCGGGAGCTGCGCCCACGTTTACAATCCGGAGTGAACGCTACAGGAGGATCCTTGCCATGCGTATGCACCCGTCGATCGGCGGAAGGCCCTCTGCTCTCCGGCACCACAGGACGCGCGCCACGACCATCGCCGGTTGTGCCCTGGTACTTACCCTCTTCATGCTCGTACCCCCAGCGCCCGCCCAGGACGGCGACGCCATCGCCGTGGTCAACGGCCGCCCGATCACCAAGCAGCGTGTTGTGGAGATGCTGCTCGACGCGCACGGACTGCCGATTCTGCAGCAACTCATTGTGCTCGAACTGGCGAAGTCGGAGTCGCGCCGCCTGCGATTGGAGGTCACGGCGGCGGACGTGCAGCGCGAGTTCGAGCGTGCCATGCAGAATATCGCCCCGGATGTCGACGCCACCGGCAATATTCTGACCGATGTCGAGCGGCGCCAGGCACTCGAAATGCTGCTTCAGCAGAAGGGCATCACGCTGGCGGAGTTCATGCTCGGGATGGAACGAAACGCCCATCTTCGCAAGATCGTCGAGCGCGATTTCGAGATCACCGAGGGCACCCTGCGTGAGGAGTTTTCGCGGTTGTACGGCGAGAAGATTGAGTGTCGCCACATCCAGATCGACGCCCGCAACATCGCCGCGCTGCAGGAAGCGCTCAACCTGCTCGACGACGGCACGGACTTCGCCGAAGTCGCTCGCCGCGTCAGCCAGAATACCGACACCGCGCCGAACGGCGGCTTGCTCCCGCCCTTCAGTTTCAGCGACAGCCAGTATGCCCCGGCCCTGCGTGAAGCCGCGTTCGCTTTGCAGCCCGGGCAAGTGAGCAAACCGATCAAGATCGGAATGTGGTGGCAGATTCTGCGGGTGGAACAACGCCTTCCCCCCTGACGAGGCCAGGTTCGAAGAGGTCCGCGCCGAAGTCGAGGCCACCCTACGCGCCCGCGGCGTGCCGCAGGAAATGAACCGCCGGATCACGGAGCTGTTCCGCAAAGCCGAGATCCGCATCCTGGACCGCGAGTTGAAGCGCAAGTTCGAGCACCTGCTGCGCGAGGGTATCGTGCAGGAGTCGACGCTGCCCCGTTGACCAAGCTGTCCGCCGTGACAACTCGCGCGCCCCCAACGTCCACCCGGAGTCGCCGATCGCATTCCGGCGCGCACCGGGGAGACGCGTTACCGGGTCCCTTTCCGCCCGCCGGGATGCTCCGCCACGATCGTCGAGTGCATCCCGCCGCGCGGCGTCCACCCCGTCGTCACCTTCATCCGCCGCGGCCGCAGCAGCGCTACAAGTTCATCGAGAATCCGGTTCGTCACCGCCTCGTAGAAAATCCCCTCGTTGCGGAAGGTCTGCAGGTAGAACTTCAGACTCTTCAACTCGACGCACAACCGGTCGGCCACGTATTCAATCGTCACCGTGCCAAAGTCCGGCTGCCCCGTCTTCGGGCAGAGACTCGTGAACTCCGGCTGCACGTGTGTGATGACGTAGCACCGCTGTGGGGCCGGGTTCGGGAACGTCTCGAGCAGCGTGGCAGGAAGGGTGGCCAAGCGTACGGCGTTACGGCGTTTGGGTGGACGAGAGGACGTCATAGCATGACCTCGCAAATCAGACCGGGCGGACGGCCACAGCGATCGAAGCCGCCAGCAGGAAAGTGTATGGGCGGCGGGAGTCGGGGGCACGCCGGAGCCGGGGCGCGTCGCAACGTAGGACCTCTTACCCCGTGCGGGCCGGGCTATGATCGCCCGCGTGGCATCTGTCAGAAAGACTAAGCCGGCACGGGTTGGAGGTGTGGCATGGCGTGGGTGTACCTGATCGTGGCCGGACTGTTCGAAGTCGGTTGGGCCGTCGGGCTGAAATACTCACAGGGTTTCACCCGCTGGTGGCCGAGTGTGGCCACGGTCGCGGGGCTCATCGTGAGTATTGTCCTGCTGGCGACCGCGGCCCGGACGATCCCGGTCGGTACGGCCTACGCCATCTGGACGGGGATCGGTGCGGCCGGCACGGCGCTCCTGGCGATTGCACTGTTCGGAGAACCGGCCACTGCGCAGCGACTGGTGTGTATCGGGTTGATTGTCGCCGGAATCGTGGGGCTGCGGCTATCGGTCTGAATGGGGGTAAAAACCGCGTCCCGGCGTCCTGGGCCGCGCGAGGGCAACTTTCGACCGCGGCAGCGCCCATTGCGCGCGGGCGCGGTTACCCTCTCCCCGGTGATCGCCGTTGTACCCGGTGAGTGTGCCCGGGGCCGGCGACCGCGCCCTTCCGGATGCCCGCCACCCATGCCCAAGCGCAAGACCCCGTGCTGTCCAGCCCTACCGGCGCTACCCGATTTCACCCCGGCCGAACTGCCGCCCTGGCCACCCGATCCCTATGCGACACCACGGCCCCTCCCCGGAGCCGCTGCTGTGGGCACTGCGTTTCCTGCCGCACCATTTCACTGCGCCGCCTTGTCCATTGCACGCCGATCTGCTGCGCACGCTCGCCGATCCGCCCGGCCGGTACATCGCGCGCGTCGCTCCCCGCGGACATGCCAAAAGCACCTGCGCCGCCTTCGCGTTTCCGCTCTGGTGTCTCTGCACGCAGCGGCGCCGCAACATTGTGATCGTCACGCACGAACGCGCGCTCGCCACACAGTTCGTCCGCGATTTGCGGCATGAGTTCGAATCCAATGCGGACCTGCACGCCCACTATGGCGACCTGACGCCCACCGCACCACAGACCGGCAACCGTGCCCGGCCGACCCGGCGCAAGTGGTCCGATGACTACTTCACCACCGCGAACGGCCTGACCGTGCAGGCCAAGAGTACCGGCGCCTCGTTTCGCGGTTTGCGCGTGGGCGCCCACCGGCCCGATCTCGTCATTTGCGACGACATCGAGAAGGATGCCCATGTCGTGACCGCGGACGCGCGTCGCAAGCTGGAGCATTGGCTCCGCCGCGTAGTCATGCCGGCACTCGCCCCCGACGGTCTACTCCTCGTGCTCGGCACGCTCCTGCACCACGATGCGCTGCTGGCCAGTCTCGCTGATCCCCACCGATTCCCCGGCTGGGACCACGCACTCTACCGCGCCATCGAGACTCTCTCGGTCGAGGAGGCCGCGCCTTCCCCGGTCGCCCTCTGGCCGGAACGCTGGCCACTCGCACGGCTCGCCGAAGAGCGCACCCGTCTGGGCGCGTTGGCGTTCGAGCAGGAGTACCAAGGCGCCCCCGCGGACCTCGCCGAACAGGTGTTCCACATGGAGTGGCTGCGGACGCACGACGCCGAGCCACCAGACCCAGACCGGCTCGTTATGCTGATCGCCGTCGATCCCGCCACCGGTGCAAGTGGTGGGGACTTCTTCGCGCTGTGGGTCGGCGGTGTGGATCCACCGACTGGCATTATCTACACCCGCGCGCTCTCGCTCCACCGCGTACCTCTTGTGGATCAGGTGCGGCTTATCGTCGCTTCACAACAGCGCTGGCACGCCGCGAAAATCGGCATCGAGACGGTTGCCTATCAGGTCGCACTACAGCACGCACTGGTCGACCATGGCCGGCAGCACGGGCTCTATCTGCCCGTTGTCGGGCTGCGCGTCCACACCCGCAAGCGTGGGCGGATCGAGGGTCTGGCCCCGCTGATTGCGAACGGCTCGTTTCGACTACCGCCGGAGCTTCCCGCCGAGGTACTGGACCAGTTCCTGCAGTTCCCCCACGCGGGGCACGACGACGCGCCGGACGTATGCACGCTGGGGCTCATGCTCGCCCGTGACATCGCAATCGGACCAGTCCAGTCTCGTATTGCATGCGGGGCCCCGCGCGGACAGGACTGGTAGCAGCGGAATCTGCGGTCACCCGCGTTCCCAGCGCGGGGGTAGGCGTGTATCATGCGGCCGCGCATCCGCGATCTCCTGTCCGGCGCATGGAGGGGCAGGGGGAGTGTCGCGGAGTCCGGCGGCCTGAACGCTTTCATTGCCTCGGAGCGAAATTCATCGAGTACGCCGACGATGGAACACGCCGACCTCCTCATCTTTGCCCTCGTCACCTTCTTCATCGCCATGAATCTCTTCTTCCTCTGGCGCGCCCGCTGCGGACATCTACCGTACGTCCGCCCGATCCCCGGCGTCACCGCGATGGAAGAAGCCGTCGGCCGAGCCACGGAGATGGGCCGGCCGATCGTCTTTGCGATGGGAACATCCGACATTCGCGACATCATCACCCATGCAACCATGTCGATCCTGGGGTACATCGCACGGCTCGCCGCACGCATGCAGACCCAATTGATCACGATGGTCGTCAAGCCGGATGTGTACCCGCTCGCCCAGAGCATCGTCCACGACGCCTACCGCTCCGAGGGCATGGAGGACGACTTCAACGCCGAGGAACAGGTCCGCTTTCTCTCGGACCAGACGATCGTGTACGCCATGGCCGTCGCCCGCACCATCGAAGAGAACGACGCGGGCTGCGCATTCATCTTCGGCCGCTGTGATTTCACGAGTCTCCTCATGACCGAACCGGGCGCGCAGCGCGGCGTGCTGCAGATTGCGGGTGATCCCAACCTCGGCCAGATTCCGTTCTTCGTCTGCTCGTGCGACTTCACGATCATTGGCGAAGAGTTCTATGCCGCGAGTGCCTACGTCAGTGCTGATCCCTCGGCCCGCGGAACCCTGGTGAGCCAGGACCTGGTCAAGGGCGTGCTGGCGTTGCTGATCGTAATCGGCGTACTGCTCTGCCTGAGTGTGCCACTGGCGCACGCGCTGGGCTGGGACGGGCTCGTCGATCGGCTCCAGAGCGCGGTCCGACCGTTGCTCAAGTACGGGACGTGAACCGCGCCCCAGGAACCCTCCGGGCCGCGAGGTCCGGCCGACCGGAGACATCGGTATGCGTAAGGTCGTTGTGGCACTGATCACCTTCGTGGGTGGTGCCTACTTCCTGTTCGAATTCATGCTGCCGGCACGGGCTCCGGACTGGCTCGGCGGCTGGGGTAATCCGCTGACCCCGTATCGGCAGTTCGCGACCGACCTGACGATCATCCTCGGGGCGATGGCGTTCCTGCTGGGACCGCTGAACCTGGTGCGCAGCAGCTTCGCAAGCATTGCCCGGCAGGCGAAGGGCTGGAATTACAGCATCGTGTTTCTCGTTTTTCTCGTGATTGGCGGCGGGGCACAGATCGCGCGCGACCGCTCCGAAGCCGCGCGGCACCTCGCGGTGCGGACCGAGCGCGCCGCCCTGACCGTTTCCGCCGCACCCGCGGGGAACGTCGCGGATACGCCCCTCGACTCCACTGAGGATGTGACGGCGGCCGTCGAAGCCGATCCGGTCATCCCGGTAGTGGTCGTCGCCGCACCTGCGGAAGAGCGCACCTTCGCGCTGCGGTTCTTCGATCTGATGTTCCGGGGCGTGGTGCAGTCCTTCGGCCTCGCGAGCATGGCGCTACTCGCGCTGTATCTCGTTTCGGCCGCCTTCCGGTCATTCCGCTTCCAGAACATCGATTCGGCCGTAATGATGGTGACGGCACTCATCGTGATGGTGGGGCTGGCGCCGCTCACCGATCTGCTGACCAGTGGCTTCCATTCCGCATTCCAGCCCAATTCCTGGGCGCGCTGGATCCTCGACGTCCCGAACACCGCCGTACAACGGGCCGTCGCCATTGGTGTCTGTGCCGGCGCGTTCGCAGTCGGCGTGCGGCACTGGCTGAGTCTCGGGCGTCGGACGGAGTAAGTCGTGAACAAGTGGCTCGCCAATCTGCGGGACATGAATCGGCGCTGGCTCTACCTGGCGACGTTTCTGGTCGTTCTCATCCCGATCCTCGTGCCGTTGCCCTTGCCCAATCTGGCAGTCTCAGACAGCACCCGTGCCCTGTTCGAATACATCGACGGCCTCCCGCCGGAAGCCATCGTAATGATTGATTCAAGCTGGGATGCCGGCTCGCTCGCCGAGAATGAAGCCCAACTCAAGTGCGTCGTCCGGCACCTGTGCGAGCGGCGTATCCGTTTCGTCGTGACGTCGATCGGAATCGCCCCGCTTGGTCCCGAGTTCGCCCGCTTGACCATTCGCCCCATCGCCGGCGAGTACGGGTATGAGTATGGTCGCGACTGGGTCAATGCCGGGTTCGTGCAGGGCATTGAAGGCAGCATCGGTGCGGTCATCGATGGCGCCATGAAGAACTTCCGGCAGACCTTCCCGGCCGACTCCGAGGGGACGCCGGTCGCCGAGCTCCCCCTGCTGGCGGACTTCAACGGGGCCGCGGATGCCGCCCTCGTCTACATCGTGACCTACGCCCCCGCGCCCGAGTGGATCAGTTTCGTTCGCGAACAGTTCCGCACTCCAGTCGCCTTCGGGGCCATGTCGATCATGGCACCGCAGTACATCAACAACTTCCGCACCGGTCAACTTCAGGGCCTGTTGCTCGGAAACCGCGGCGCCGCGGAGTACGAGCAACTGCTTGGTGTTCCGGGCCAGGGGGCCCGGCTGGCCGTGGCGGGCTCGTTCGGGGTGTTGGCTGTCATCCTCGCCGCCATCCTCGGCAACCTGGTTTCCAACGCCGTGCGTGCGGAACGGAGGGCCGCGCGTTGACCATCGAAACCTTCACGGTCTGGGTCGGCGCCATCGTCACCCTGTGTGTCTTCAGCTATGTCTTGAAAGACAATGCCGCCTACCGCTTCGTCCAGCAGGCCACCCTCGGCACCTACATGGGCATGTTCATTGTCATTACCTGGAACCAGGTGCTGCATCCACGCTGGTGGAGCAAAGTGGCCGACGGCGCCGCCGCGTTCGGTGGAGGCGCGACCGACGATCGCTGGCAGGTTCTCTGGGCGCTGGCCCTGCTCCCCGGGTTGCTCTGGTACTTCCAGCTCTCCAAGCGGCTCTTCTGGGTCAGCACACTGATCAGCGGGCTCTTCGTCGGCGTCGCCGCTGGTTTGGCCTTCAAAACCCAGATCCTGCTCATCATGCCGCAGATTTCGGCCACCATTCGCCCGGTACTGGCGTGGTTCAGCAACTACAACAGCGACAATAACATCGGCGTATTCGAGGTGCTCAACCACACCCTGCTCGTCCTGCTGCTGCTGGTGACACTGTTCTACTTTCTCTTTTCGGTCAAGGCCGATCATCCGCTGCTCGGCCGCACGATGCGCTTTGGTCGCATCGCGATCATGGTGTGTCTCGGCGCGCTGTTCGGGAACACCGTCCTGACACGTGTGGCCTACCTGATCGAACGGCTCCTCTTCCTCACCAACGATTGGATTCTGCGCACGATCCTGCAACAGCCGGTCTGAGCACGCACCACCTCCGGTGCAAGGCGCCTCAGCGCGCGAACCGGGCCGCCACGAGCTGCTCAAACTCAGCGCCCAGCGCAAGCTCGTCCAGCGCCGTCAGCCGGCCAGCGCGCACCACCTCCCGCCCCGCCACAAACACCCGGTCCGCCCGCGGCGCATCACACAACACCAGTGCCGCCACCGGATCCTGTGCCGCGGCCCCCGCCAGCGCTGGATCATCACGCCGGAACATCGCCACATCGGCCGCCGACCCGATGTCCAGGTGTCCCAATTCCGGCCGATTCAGACATGCCGCCCCACCGGCCGTCAGCAACCGCAGCACCACCGCCGCCGGTAGGAGGGGTGCGCCCTCTGCCGTCCACGCCGTGGCCGCTGCGCCGTCCGCCGCACCCGTGGTCCCCGGACGATGCCCCAGCGCCGTGCGCAGCCGGGCCAACAGCAGCGCCTGCTTACCCACCGCCAAGATGTTTCCCCCATCGTTGCTGCTCGCGCCATCCACTCCGAGACCGACCCGTACGCCTGCCGAAAGCCACTCTTGCAAGGGTGCCACGCCACTACCGAGGCGCAAATTTGAAACAGGGTTGTGGCTGACCCCCGTTTGTGTCCGAGCGAGTTGGGCGATCTCCACCGCAGAGAGATGCACCCCATGCGCGAGGTACACATCCGGCCCGAGCCAGTCCAAGTCTGCCAGGTACTGCAAGGGCCGACAACCGAAGCGCTCCAGGCAGAACGCTTCCTCCTCCAACGTCTCCGCCAGGTGGGTATGCAGCAGCACGCCGCGCTCGCGGGCCAGTACCCGCGTATCACGCAGTAACTCGGGAGTCACGTTGAACGGTGAGCACGGCGCCAGGTCAATCCGCCGGAGCGCGCCTGGGCGCGGGTCGTGGTATGCATCCAAAACGCGGACGCAATCCGCGAGGATGGCGTCGTCGTCCTCCACGCAATCATCGGGCGGCAACCCCCCGTGCCGCTGGCCCAGCGACATGCTGCCCCGGCACAGATGCAGCCGGATCCCCAGCACGGCCGCCGCCTCGAGCACCGCTTCGATGCGTACATCGCTCCCCCGGGGGAACATGTAGAAGTGATCGCTGGTGGTGGTACACCCATGTAACAACAATTCTGCGATGCTGATTTGGGCGGCCGTGCGCACGGCGTAGGCGTCCAAGTGCCGCCAACGCTCGTACAGCGCCAACAGCCAGCGGAACAGGTGAGCGTTTTGCGCCGCCGGCAAGCACCGCGTCAGCGCCTGGAAGAGGTGATGATGCGTATTCACGAAGCCCGGGATAGTGAGGTGTTGACGCCCGCACACAACTTCGTCGAATTCGCCGGCCGAGATTCTGGCCAGGAAGGCCCCGGCCGGTGCGATCTCAACCACGAACCCTTCCGCAATCCTGATACTTGTGTGCGGACGAACAGCCATGCCGTCGCCCAACGGAGTAAGCAGCGTCGTGTCATGAATGAGGAACGGCACGAGTTTCTCCGGGCACATGGCGAGTGTCTGCGAAGCGGCTGCCAAGAGCAACAGGGCAGCCCCGCGTCCTGTAATCGCTTCTAAGCCCATGTCCCTGCCGATGTTGCCGCCCCCGCGCCGTACGGGTACACTCGCAATAGCCAATCATGGGCCGGTGGCGTGCGGCGGGAGCGTGTCAGGATCATTCGACCCGCTTCCCAGATCACTGGCCGGCGTTGCGGTCTGAACGCATCCGCGCGGGTACCCGCTGGAGGCAGCCGATTTTGATGGTTCAGGGCACAGTCACAGGGCTGCACCGTGGCGCTTGCCGCCATCCCCTTGGTCTCGCGACAGCGGGCCTGCTTGTGCTGTTGCTCGGCGGATGCCACGTGCCCCAGCCGCGCGGCAACGGCACGCTTCAGCTCCTCACCGAGCCATCCACGCAGCGTAGCTATTACCTCTACCTCCCCGAAGATTATGTGCAGGCGTCCGAAGAGGACCGCGCGGCCAGGTCATGGCCGCTGATCATGAACTTCCACGGGATGAAGCCCTATGATGTGGCCTGGTTCCAGGCCCTTGAGTGGCAGCAGGAAGCCGACCGCTACGGATACATCGTCGCCTCGCCGGAACTGCGGACGTTCGACTTCCTCCTTGGCGAGTTCCCGCTCCAACGCATCAACAAGGAATTTCGCGGAGACGAACTCGCAACCTTGGCGGTCATGGATCACGTCTTCAGGACGACGCGCGCCGATCCCCGCCATGTGCTCTCCACGGGTTTTTCCTCCGGGGGCTATATCGCGCACTACATGCTCAATCGCCACCCTGAGCGGTTTACCGCCCTCGTATCACGACAAGGCAACTTCTCCGCCATTGTGCTGGATTCGGAGTGGGCCAAGCGCTCGATCTACCACCCGGTGCTGGTCCTCACGACCGAGCTCGATGTCCCCATCTGCAAAGAGGAGTCCGACGAGGCCAAGACCTGGTACGAAACCCATGGGTACCGCAACTTCGCCTGGGTCCACCTGGGCCGCCTCGGACACGAACGCACACCGGATCTCGCGGCCGATTTCTTCGCCCGCGTCTGCGGGGCAACCCCGAAAACCCCGCCCGACATCCTCAGCCGCCGCATCGCGCGCGACGGCAACCCTGCGGGGCTGGAACTCATGGCGGGCGGACTGCGGGAACTGGAACGCGATCCGCGTATGGCCGCGTATGCAAGCGCGGACTCACAGGTCGGCCGCTACGAGACCCCCCGCCGTCCACAGGTCGTCGCGGGCCCTGGCCGCGATGCGGATCTCCCGTCCCACACCGCCCCGGACGCCGGGCCCCATGACAAGTCCACCGGGTCTGCTTCCGCAACCAACAAGACAGCGTTGCAGCATTCGGGGCTCACCACCGTCGCCCGCCCGCCGGGCAAGGACCCTCCGGATCCTATTCACGAGGAGCACGCCACGCCGTTCGACCCCTTGCTTGCAACCGCCACAATTCGCGTGTCGGCGACTGTCGGCTTCGAGCCACTGCTGCTCGTTTATGCCGCGGACTGCCCTGCGGCATGGATCGATTCCGCCACCTTCGCATGGCTGCTGAACGGCGAACCGCTGGGCAAAGGGTTGCAGGGAGAACGCTTGCTGAAGCTGGCCGGGGACTACTTGCTCGAAGTCCGAATTGTGACGAACGAAGGCCGCGAACACCGGGCGGAACGTCGCATCCGGGTGCTGCCCCGCCTCCAACAGGACGAACTGCTCGAAGAGGTTTCCGCGCGGCGCTGAGGGGTCTGCATGAGCGATTTCCAGCAGAACCTCTGGGCTCCTTGGCGCATGGAGTACATCGACAGTCTCGGCACGACCGACGAGGCGTGCTTCCTGTGTGCCGCTGAACGGTCGCCCGAGCAGGATGCGGCCAACTATGTCCTCTGGCGCGGGCCGAGCACCATCGTCCTGCTGAACCGCTTTCCGTACAGCAGCGGGCACCTTCTGATCGCTCCGCGGGAACACCGTGCCGCTCCGGAGGATCTTTCGGATGCAACCCTGCTGGAGCTCATGCAACAAGCCCGCAATCTCAAGCAGGCCCTCGCGGCCGCGCTCAACGCCCAGGGCTTCAACCTCGGGATGAATCTCGGGCATTGCGCCGGCGCCGGCCTGCCTGGGCATCTGCACCTCCACATCGTGCCACGCTGGGCGGGGGACGTGAATTTCATGGCGGTGCTGGCGGATGTGAAAGTCATTCCGCAGTCACTCGCGAAAGTGCGGGAGCTGATCCTGGCGTCGGCGGACGCGTTGCGGCTGGGGTTGCGGACGCCGCCGTAACATCCGCGGTGGCACGGTTCCCTGTGACTACAATCCCTTGAGCGTGGGAGCGCAGGAGCGTGCCCGGAGCGGGTAGCGCGGCCACTGGGGTTGCGCCGCCGCAGGGGCAATGACACTTGCGGCCCGCGCGCTGGATGGCTTCCACCTACCGGCCGAAGCACGCGCGTACGTCGCCAGCATGCAGGAGACGTCAGAATGCGTGCAATGATGGGAGTCGGCGTACTGTACCTGGGGGTACTCGGGCTGTTGACCGGGTGTTCCGGCGTGATCGGCACGCCGCTTTACACCGTGCCCGACGTGGACCTGGAGCGTTACGCGGGCAAGTGGTACGAGATCGCCCGGTACCCGAACTGGTTCCAGGGCACGGACTGCGTCGCGACGACCGCGGAGTATACGCTCCGCGGCGACGGCACCGTGCTGGTCGTGAACCGCTGTCGCAATGGCAGCGTGGATGGCCCGGTAGTCGAAGCCCGCGCCACCGCCCGTCGCCCGAACGCGGACGAACCCGGCAAGCTGCTCGTCAGGTTCGGGTTCTTTGAAGCCCCCTACTGGATCATCGACCTTGACCCGGACTACGAGTGGGCCGTCGTCGGGGAACCTACCCGAAGCGTGCTTTGGATTCTCAGCCGCACACCCACCATGTCCGATGATCTTTACGCGGACATCACCAGCCGCCTGCCGGCACAGGACTACAGCGTGAGCCGGCTGATCCGCCCACCGCAGCGCATCGAAAGGGATGAATAGCCCGTGCTCAGGCGTCAAAGTGTGGACATACGTCGGTGGCGAGTTCGCCGCGGATCACTTCACAGCCGTCGGCCGTGATGATGATGTCATCTTCTATGCGAATGCCAAACTCCCCCGGCACGTAAATGCCCGGCTCGACGGTCATGCACATGCCGGCCCGCAACGGCTCGCCATTACCGGCCACCAGGTACGGCGGTTCGTGGCACTCCAGCCCGATCCCGTGGCCGAGCCGGTGGACGAAGCACGGCCCGAAGCCCGCCTCGGTAATGACGCGGCGGGCAATCGCATCCAGTTCCCCCGCCGCCACGCCCGGGCGCGCCGCTTCGATCGCCGCGGCCTGTGCTGTACGCACCGCACGATAGGCGCTCCTGACCTGCGTACCAGGTGTTCCCAGCACCCACGTCCGCGTAAGGTCGTTGAAGTAGCCGCGGTACCGCGTGACACTGTCCACGACGATCGCATCCCCGGCCCGTAAGACGCGTTCGTCGGTCAGATGGTGCGGCGCAGATGCGTTCGGCCCCGATTGGATCAGCGGGCTGACGACCAGCCCCAGCGGAGCGCAGCGGGTCGTGAGTTCGTCGTGCAGGGCGCGCTCGCTGATACCGGCCCGCATGAGCGTCGCAAGCTCCAGGAAGGCCCGCTCGCCCAGGGCGTGCGCCGCCCGCAGGATGGCCTGTTCCGCCGGCGACTTGCAGATGCGCACCGCGCGCAGCAAATGTTCCGCTGAATCCACCTGCATCTCTGGAAACACTGACTTGAAACGCTCGAACGCCTCGAGCCAGATACGTCCATCCACACCCAGCCGCCCGCGCCGGATGCCATCGGTCGCCAGGGCCGCCGCCAGGGCCGCGTAAGCATCGCTATCTTCCGCCCAGGTGTGAATCTGCACCCAGTCCTCGACGTCCGCGAACCCCGGCCGTTCGAAGGCCGGACAGATCGCATGTACGGCGCCCTCTCGCGTTATGGCGGCACAGGTCAACCGGTCGGAAGCGCTGTAGGGCACACCGACGAAGGCCAGCATGTTGGCTGGGGCAAACACGATGACGGCCGTGTAGTCGGCTGCCCGCATCAGGTCGCCGAGCCGGGCGACGTGATCGCGGACGATCTCGGACGGAATAGCCACGGACACAGGCCGCATGAGCACACCCTCCGTGCCAGCCGGAACAAGGATCACCAGCATTGTCCCCCCCCGAGCGATTGTCGGGGGTATCCAGCTTACCGCGCCAGGGCCCGGCTCGCACCCCGACGACACCTCTTCCACCACCATGGCACCGCCGCTACGCTACGCAGCCATGACGCTCTTGCTTAACCAGGCGGAAATGTGCGACACGCTCGAAAAGCTGGCGCGCAGCGTGGCCGGGGCCGCCCCGCGCGAAGTCCCCTTTGCGCTGGTGGGAATCCGCCGACGTGGTGAGACCTTGGCTCGCCGCCTGCTGCCCCTGCTGGCGAAGGCCGGCCGGCCCCCGGACCATTTCGGGGTCCTCGACATCACCCTCTATCGCGACGACCTCACCACCATCGGCCCCAAGGCCATGCTGCGTGGCACGGAGATCGACTTCGACGTCACGGATACCTGGCTGCTGCTCGTGGACGACGTGCTCTATACGGGCCGGTCGGTGCGAGCGGCCCTCGACGCTATCGTCGATCTCGGGCGCCCCCAGGCCGTCCGGCTGGCTGTGCTGGTGGACCGCGGGCGCCGCGAGTTGCCGATTCAGGCCGATTTCGTCGGACTCCACACCGACACGGAAGCGCATCACATCGTCCGCGTCAAGCTCACCGAGGTGGATGGCGTGGATGAGGTCGAACTCGATGACCGCAGCGACAGCGAACGTTGAACCCCTGCTCTGGACCCGCAAACACCTCCTCACGCTCTCCGAACTGAGTCGTGAGGAGATCCTGCATGTGCTCGACACGGCCCAGAGCTTCCAGGAGGTCTCCACCCGCAGTGTGAAGAAGGTGCCGGCGCTGCGCGGGCGGGTCGTCGTGAACATGTTCTTCGAGGACAGTACCCGCACACGCATGAGCTTCGAGCTGGCCGCGCAGCGCGTTTCCGCCACCGTCATCGACTTCGCCGAGAAGATGTCGTCCACTCAGAAGGGCGAGACGCTGATCGACACCGCTCGAAATATCGAGGCCATGGGGGTCGACATCATGGTCCTGCGGCACCCCGCCGCCGGGGCCGCCAAGCACCTGGCCGCGTCCGTCAACTGCTGCGTGATCAACGCCGGCGACGGCCAGCACGCCCACCCGACGCAGGCCCTGCTCGACCTCTTCACCATTCGCGAGCGCAAGGGCCGCATCGACGGCCTGAACGTCGCCATCGTGGGTGACATCTCGCATTCTCGCGTCGCCCGTTCCGACATCCGCGGCCTGCAGAAACTCGGTGCCCGGGTCACGCTGGTCGGGCCGCCTACGCTCGCACCTCGCTCGTTTGAAGCCATGGGCGCGCGCGTCACGCACGACTTTGAATCCGTGCTGCCGGAGATGGACGTCATCAATATGCTCCGCATCCAGAAGGAACGCATGACCAGCAGCGGCTTCCCCTCCGTGCGGGAGTATGTCCGCTTTTTCGGCATGAATCGCGACCGTCTGCGGCGCTGCCGCCCGGACGTGCTCATCATGCACCCCGGCCCGGTCAACCGCGGCATTGAACTCGCCGCGGATGTCGCTGACGGACCGAATTCAAGCATCCTCCAGCAGGTGACCAACGGCCTCGCCGTCCGCATGGCCGTGCTGTTTCTGTGCCAGCAGGCCGCCGCCGCCACCGAGCGCGCCGAGTAATCCGGACCACGGCGCGCCGGTCCGTCGGCTGCGCACTCGTGCAAATGTCCAGCCCGCCGGGGGAATCGGAAGGAACGCATGCCCCCCATGTCTGCTGCAACCGCCACCCGTGCAACGGCTTTTCCGCTCGATGACTACACCCCGCACGGCTACCTCGACAACCCCCACCACAGCATGGTGCTCAAACGCTCCGGCGTGCTGCGCTCCGCGCCACCACTCGGCTTCGGCTGGTGGCTCCGCAGCTTCAAGGGAACCTACGGCAGCGGTACCCGGGGGCACATGAACTATCTCGCACTCCTGCAACTCGGCCTGCGGGTCGGAGATGCGACCCTGGTCACACCCGCCGATGTCGCCGCACGGCCTGAGCCGCTGGTCTCCCGCCATCATTCGAAGAACGTCTTCAGCTACGACACCGCGCTCGGCGGCGTCCGCCTTAACGCGCGCTACTTCCTCGCGGCTGAGCATACGCTCGCCTGCCTCGTGACGCTCTCCAACGAAACCGCACAGCCGCGGGACGCGCGCTTGCTCGCAACCCACATCTACGGCCTGTGGCTTACCCGCTGGTGGGGGGCCGACGGCATCGGCACGCGCTACCGCGCCGCGGACGGCGCGCTGGTCAGCGCCATCTGGGCCTACGGAGACTACTTCGTGCTCGGCGCCGACCGGCCGCCCGACGCCCATACCGCCACTGCCGACGTCGCCGCATGGCAGGAATGGTGCCGCCACGGTGGGGCCGATCTCGAAGGCGCGACGGTGCGCGGTCCGGGCCCCATGCACGCCACACTCGCCTGGGATCTGGTGCTCGCCCCCGGCGCGCAGACGGAACTGCTCGTCACGCTCAATCGCGCAACAAACGAGTCGGCCGCGCTCCGTTCCTGGCGCGCGGCGCAGCCGACCGGGCGCGCCGCACTCGCGGAACGCGTCGCGGACGACGATGCGTTCTGGTCCCGCGCGCCGCGCCTGGAGGGCGACTGGCCCGCCGCCTGGCGCCGCGGCTGGGTGTACGACTTTGAGACTCTGCGGATGAACGTGCGCCCGCCGCTCGGCATCTTCCGCCACCGTTGGGACGCGATGCAGATTCACTCTCCGCGCGTCGTGCTCGGCGAGGCCGCACTGGACATGTTCGCGCTCGCCCACGCCGCCCCGGACATCGCCACCGAAGTGCTCTTCGGTACGTTTGCCGATGCACCGGAGCCCTACGTGCCCTGTTATCGCGAAGACGGCAGCATGAACATGATCGCCGCCGACGGCGCGGCCTGCGGCACGGCTCCCTCGTGGTGCTTCCCGTTCCTCGCGCTGCGCGCGCTGTACGCCGCGACCGGTGATCGCGCCTGGATCACGCGCCTGTACCCGCACCTCAAGGCGTACCTCGAATGGTGGTTCGAGCACCGCACCGACGCGGACGGCTGGTTCCACTGCCATTGCGACTGGGAGTCCGGCCAGGACGGCTCGCAACGCTTTCCCGCGGTCGAGGGCGGCAGCGCGGACACCGTCCGCACCGTCGATGTCGAGGCGAGCGTGGCCGAAGCCCTGCGCAACATGGGGCTGTTCGCGGAGATCGCCGGAGCTACCGCCGATATCCCGCGGTGGCGGCAGCTCGCCGAGCAGCGCACCGCGAGCACACGCGCCATGTTCGTCGACGGCTGGTTCCGCGACTTTGACGTCCGCACCCAGCAGCCCATCGTGCTACCCGACTACATCGACATCATGATGCTGGCCCCACTGACCTGCGGGGTCGCTTCGAGCGAGCAGATTACCGCACTGCAGCCGCGATTCGACTACTTCAGGCAGAACCCGCGCCACTGGCTGGAATGGCCGTCCTACTTCCTCGCCTACACCGAGGCGGCCTGGACCGCCGGTCTACGCAAGCTTGCGGCCGAGGCAACCGCCGACATCGCCGAGCGCATCTACCCGCGGCTCGACCAGCGTGAGCTGCGTTTCGCCGACCCGGCCGATACCTACAACTACCGTGTGCCGGGCGTGGCGTGCGAGTACTGGCCGCTGGCCGCCGATCAGGAACCCGGCGGTGAGGCCTACGGCTGGGGCGCGACGCTGCCGCTACACATCATTCGCAGCATCTTCGGCTTCCGGGAGACGGCCGACGCGGAGGCCGCGGCCTTTCACGTTTCTCCTGTGCTGCCGCCACAGTTGCGCACGGCCGGGCGAAGGTTCGCGCTGCGCGGACTGCACTACCGCGGGCTGCACGTCGACCTGGAGGCGGAAGTGGATTGCGACAGCACCGCGCGTATCACGCTCACCTGCCGCGGTGCGGCACTGCGGGCGCTCGAAGTCGTGGATGCTGCGGGGACGGCGCTCGCACAGGCCCGGGCCGACGGTGACACCACCACCGCCACCTGGACCCAATCCGACGGCGCCATCTGCACGGTACGGTGGAACTGAACCGAGCGTACTCGCCTACGGTCCGGTCAGGGCGTGCAGGATCGGGTTGGCATCCGCCCAATCAATGCGGCCGTCGGGCTGGAGATCCAAGAGCGCGCAAATCGGCGGAAGCGGGGGGAGAGCTACGGGAGCGTAGCAGAGCTGTAGCGCTCGGACTTCAACCATGTCACGATCGCCGTCGGGTTCGATGTCGGCCGTTGTCGCGGCGACGTGGAAGGCCTTGCCCACGGGCGGCGAGCCCTCGGTCTGGCCACCGCCGTTGAACGCCGTCACCCGCCAGTAGTACTTGGTGCCGCGTTCGAGCAGACCCACCGGGGGCAGCGCGGCCGTCTGAACACCGCTGCGTACCCAATGCGGGCTCAGCGGCTCGACCTCCGGGTCGAGTTCGAGCAGGTAGCCGGCGGCACCGGCGGACGGCTCCCAGTTCAGCAACGGACGCGTCGGGAAGATAATCTCGCCGTCGCCCGGCCCCTCCAGCGCAAACGGGTCCGGCGGGTCCGGGCGCGTCGTAAACGGCAGCGCCGGGGCCACCACCGGACCCGGGCCGGCGGCGTTCACGCCGCGGACGCGGACGTAGTAGTCGGTATCGGGCAGCAATACGCCCGGGGGCACCTCGACGAACGTCTGCGGCACCGGGTTGAGGTCCAGTTCTGGTGAACCAAAATCCGGGTCATCATCAACCTGGACACGGTAGTAGGCCGCTCCCCAAGCCGGCTGCCACACGATCGCCGGCGTAAGCGTCACATTCGTCATGCCGGGCTCGGGCTCGAGCACGCCGAACGGCCCGGGCGGGAACGCGCCGGTCGTGAACGAGCGGTGCTGGGATTCGCACAGCCGCGTGCCTCGGCCATTGATCGCGAATACGCGCCAGTAGTACGTCTTGTTGTTCTGCAGGAGCTTGTCAGGCACCTGGAAAGTGACGAAGTCCTCACGGCCAAAAGGTGGGGGCTGGATCTGATCGAGGATTTTGTCGCCAACGAACGCGGGTTCATCGTCGATCTGCACGCGGTATGCGGCGAGATCGTCTCCCCCGATGAGCTGCCAGGTGAACTGGAGGTTGAGAGGCGCGCCCGAGGCGCCGTTCGCGGGTTGCGCCAGGTCGAAATTCGGCGGCGCAAGGACAAGCCCGGGCGGTTCCGTGGTGAAGCTCCACGTGGCCGAGACGCGCGCACCAAACGCGTTCTCCGCCGTCACAAACCAGCAGTAGATCGTGTTCTGCTGAAGGATCCCCGCCGGGATGAAGTACGAGGATGTGGTGGTCTCGACGTCGATCAGCGGCGTGACACCGTCCACCATGAAGCAGTAAGGGTAGACGCGCACCCGATAGCTCGTCGCGTTCGCGGAATTCGTCCAGTCGAGTCCAAGGCCGGCGAGCAGCGTATTGGTGGTGCCGTCGGCCGGGAAGCTGAGCGAAAACGAGCCCGGCGTGAGATCGTCGTACTCGAAGTCCCAGCCCATGAAGTCGAAGGCGTACGCATCGGCCGCCGTCAGATAGTCCTCGATCAGCGTATTCGGGCTGTAGAATTGCGCCCCCGGCGCAAGCGTCGGATCCATGACGCCGACCCACACGCCGGTTATCCCATCGTTCTTCCAGTGGGAGGCCTGGTTACCGTCGCCATTACCCACACCGGTAGACATGCGCCAGTCGCCCCATTCCGGCAGACACGTGCGACAGCCGACGCCCTGCTTGTCCTCGCCACCGGTGCGGGGGTTGTCGCGAAAATCGCTGTAGGTGTCGGCGCAATCCGCCGTCGAGAAGCGCGCCAGGTCCAGGTTTTCGATGTTCTTGTTACGGAAGTCCACGCCGGACGTGAAACCGAGCAGGTGGCCGAGCTCGTGCAGCACAACGTGCTGGAAATCCATCCGCCCGCCGATGATGCCATCGGTGGGGTCGTAATCGAAGGCAAAGTCCGTGTTGAACTTGAACGTTCCATCCTTCTTCGTGGAAGTCGCGCTGATCAGGCCGATGGCCTTGGCCACCGACCGTGACAGGTACACGTGCTTCTCTTCCTTGACCTCTGTGCCCTGGTACTTGACGTCGATGCGGTCACCTGTCGGCATGTAGAGAATCACGACGTCGTCGTCATCGCGGTCGGCCAGCAGCGCCGACCGCACTTCGTCGTACCGGTACTTCACGAACTTGTTCGAGGTCGAACCGATCGTGTTTTGCCCCATGCTCTTGAATTTCACCTTGATGTGAATATCTACGCAATCGGAGAAGAGGTGTGTGAAGCGCTCGGCGGCGGCCTCAATGGCGTCGACGGCACCCGCCGGCGGAGTCCCGGATATGTTGAAAATGAACTGCGGACAGGACCGGCCCGGACCTGTGACAACGAGTATCAGCGACGCGGGCTCATCCTCGACATTCGCAAAGATGTCGGGGGGTAGTGGCAATTCTCCGCCACCGACCGGCCGCCAGATGCCGTCAGTGTGCACGATCGCACCCCCACACATGAGCCGCGACTGCCGCTCCTCATGTATGAAAATCGGCAGCCCCGCACCGTCGAAGTCGCTCTGCAGCCCTAAGATCTCGGTCTGTGAACGCGGATCCAACTGGTAAATAACCTGGGCCGGCGTCACCGCCGCTGCGCAGAACAGCGTAACGGGTAGAACGAAAAGCAGGAGGCCGTAGGATGGGCGCAGGGTCACCAGCATGATTGTCTCCGAACGATGCAATAGCAGAGGTGACGGCGCATGACCGTGCCCGAACACATACCATCCTATTGGGCGGACACGTCCAGATCAACCCGTAACTTCTACGTAGCCAGCGCGTAGCGCTGCGTTCGCTGTCTGCTCAGCACTGTCGAAACCGGTTTTCTGGTGTCGCGAGCGGCGCGTCCCCCTTCCGGGCGCGCAGCGCGTTCATTCCCAAAGGGAGTTCAGCCAGAGATAAAGTAGCCACGCCCCGAGGCCGCCCGATACGGCGCCGACGCCGCAGCCGATCGCGAGGCCCATCCACCCGAACCACGCGACACCGACTCCACCAAGCACACCAGCGCCGACCACGGCCCCGCCCGTAGTCCAGCGGATCCACCGCACCCCCTCTTCGATGAGACCCTCTTTGAGTTCCGTCATCAGCGGTTTCTGGCCATCATCCTGTTGATTCATCCGGCGCTCCCGCAACCCTTCATGTACAGCTCCTGAACACGCAGAAGTATAGATGAGCGGGGTGCGTGGCGCACGAATCTCGCACTCCAAGCACTCCACGTCGGCAGAGGTTCCGTCCCGCATGCGCGCACCACGCGCGCTGTTTTCGTAGTTCCCAGCCCCCCCCATCTATGGGTGCCCTTTTCTGGGTGCCCCTACACCTTTCGCAACTGGTGCCCCAGCTTGTACTTCTTGGTCTCCAGATAGCGGCGGTTGTGCTCGTTCGGCTCGATCTCGAGCGGCAATTGCTCGGTGATCTCCAGCCCATACATCGCCAGCCGGCTCACCTTCTTCGGGTTGTTGGTCAGGATGCGGATGCGTTGCAAGCCCAGGTCGCGCAGAATCTGGGCCCCAATGCCGTAATCACGCTGGTCGGCGCGGAAGCCCAGCACCTCGTTCGCCTGCACCGTGTCGAGGCCCTGGTCCTGCATGCGGTAAGCGTGCAGCTTGTTTTCCAGCCCGATCCCCCGACCTTCCTGCCGCAGGTAGACCAACGCGCCACGCCCTTCCCGCGCAATCATCGCCATCGCGGCGCCGAGCTGCTCGCCACACTCGCAACGGAACGATCCGAACACGTCACCCGTGAGGCACTCGCTGTGCACACGCACCAGCACCGGCTCCGGCTGCGGAGCGACGTTGCCAGCCGCATCGATTTCTCCCACACCGCCCCGGCAAAGCGCCACGTGGGTCTGCGCATCACTCCGCGCCCGGTACGCGAACAGCCGCCAATCACCGAACTCGTTCTTCAGCGGAATCTGCTCGACGCGCTCCACGAGCCGTTCACGCTGCAGGCGGTACTCGATCAGGTCGGCGATCGTGCACATCTTCAGGCCGTGCTGTCGGCAAAATGCGATGAGTTGCGGGACACGCGCCATGGTTCCGTCGTCGTTCAGAATCTCGATCAGCGCAGCGCCCGGCAGCATCCCCGCCAGCCGGCACAGGTCCACCGAGCCCTCTGTCTGCCCGCCCCGCACGAGCACCCCGCCGTCGCGGGCCGTGAGCGGGTTGACGTGCCCCGGACGCACAAAGTCCTCCGGCACGGCTTCCTCCGCCACGAGGTGACGGATCGTCGCAGCCCGATCGAATGCGGACACACCCGTCGTCGTGCCGAGCTGGGGACCGGCATCGACGGTGATCGTGAAATTCGTACCGAGACGCGTCGTGTTGTCAGTCACTTGCGGCGTCAGGTGCAGCCGGCGGCAGCGCTGCTGCGTCAGGGCGACGCACAGCGTCCCGCGGGCGAATCTCAGCATGAAATTCACCTTCTCCGGATTGATCGACTGCGCTGGACAGACGAGATCCCCCTCGTTCTCACGACATTCGTCGTCCACCAGCACGATCATCCGCCCCAGCCGCAGATCGGCAAGGATCTCTTCGATCGGGCTGAAGGGGCTCTGTCCGGCTGCGGAAGCGGGTCCGCCGCTCATGGGTCACTCCAGAACGCAAGTTCCCCCGCACTCTCATTGTAGCAGAATCCAGCCGCGCCCCGGTCGTCGACCCGGCACCGTTCCTGCTAGAATCACAACATGGTGGTCCGTCTCGACTGACAACCGCCGGCGACAATTCCGCGAGGAGCGGGCCACGCCCCGGAAAAACGATGTCCGCAACGCCGCAACACAACACCGCGATTGCGACGCCCAAGCTCAGAACCGCACCCCTCTGGCACGTCATCCTGCTCGACGACGACGACCACACCTACGAGTACGTCATCGAAATGCTCGGCAAGATCTTCCATTTCGACGCGCAGCATGCTTTCCGCCTGGCACGGGAAGTCGACGAAACCGGCCGCGTCATCCTTGAGACCACGGTTTTCGAACGGGCCGAGTGGCGGCAGGAGCAGGTGCAGGCCTTCGGGGCGGACTGGCGCATTGAACGGTGCCGGGGGTCGATGCGCTGCGTGCTCGAACCGGCGCCCTCCTGAAGTCAAGCTGCTTCCTCAGAACAGCAGCTTGACCAGCACAATCGCCCCCAGAACACACGTCACCACACCGACAATCGCCCGCAAGTGCGTCTCGCCCATGCGCCGCACGGTCAGTGTGGCCACCGGCACCGAGAGCAGTGCGCCCGCCGTCAACGGAACCGCGAGCCCCCAGTGAATCCCACCCCCGAGCAGCATGTACGCCACCAACCCTACGAAACACGTGATCGCTTCGCCGAGAGAGGTAACCCCGACCGCCTGCTTCGACGAGACACCCGACACCACCTGCCCGGCGGTCACCAGGGGCCCGTATCCGCCGCCGCTCAGCCCCTTGTTGAACGCCGCCACGGCCCCCACCGCGAGCAGGTGCGAGCGTCGGTACTGAAATCGCCGCCGCAGCGTCACAAGGATCAGGATGCCCATGCTCAGCACGATCAGTCCGATGATCAGTGAAAGCCAATCGGAAGACAGCTTGGTGTGCAGCAACATCGCCAGCAAGACTGCCACCACCGCTCCCATCCCGCTCAGCCCACCGATCAACAGGGCAGTCGTACGGGCTTCGTGGTCCACCAGCAGGTTCAGGTTGCCGTCGCGATGATGCCACAGCGTGGCCGCAATACCGGTCAAGAATTCACTCAGCAGCACCGCCGGCACAACCTGTACCGGTTCGAAGCCGGCCATCAGCAGCACCGGCGTGAGCGCCGTGCCATAGCCCATCCCCAGACTGGAGTCCACGTACTCACAGAGCAGTGCCGCCCCAAAGACCAGCAGCACGACCGACGGAACCAGCGCCCCCCCGTGCAACTGCGTCAGCCAGCCCCCTTCCGGTCGGGCTGAGAATGCCAGCAGGCACGCCACCGCCGCGACCACAAACAACCAGATGCGCACCCGGCGGCGCCCCCATGCCAGTTGCATCCAGTCCATCAGGAGGCCCAGGCCTAAGCCGGGCGTCGATTGCGAATACGGCGGAAGGGCTCCACTCATCACCGCTCCTCATCCTCAGGGATCCGCCCAGGTCCACCGGCCGCGCCGCCGGTAGCCGTCGGGCCCGCGCGGCCAGCGCCGCACTACTCGATGTAACCCAGCGCCCGCAGGCGGGCTCGGATGGCCTCCAACTCCTGGGGTTGCAGTCCCGGCGGCGGCTCATGAAATTTCCCGCCAGCCGCGACATCCCGCAGCACCCACGTCGCAAATTCGGTCACGCTGCGGAATCCGGTGCCGTCGATCAGGTCCCCGAGCTTGTCATACAGCTCGCCAGGGATCTTCAGCGTGACCATCCGGCGGGCACCGTTGTGGGCGGGCATGCGGACAACACTCCAATAAGAGTGTACTACACTCTTGCAAGAGTGTACCGCGTACTAAGGTTTCCGCAAGTCCTTCAATAGCCCATTTGTCGGCGAAATTTCGCCCGCAACTCCGCCAAGGGGGCCCGGTCCGCCGCCGGGATCGCCCGTTCCCCGCCAACCAGCCGCGCCTGCCAGACCACGCGGGCGACGGCCTCCAGCGTCTCCGTCAACACATATGCCGTTTCCAGGTCCGGCCCCCACGTCACGGCGCCATGATTCTGAAGGAGTGCCGCAACGTGCTCGCGCACGCAAGGTTCGATCGCCTCCGCCATCGCCGCGGTGCCCGTGGTGGCGTAGGGCACGAGGGGGACGGGCCCGAGAAACACATCACCTTCCGGCAGCACGCCCTCGGGCAGGGACTCGCCGCGTACCGCGAAGGTGGTTGCGTAGGGCGGGTGGGTATGCACCACTGCGCGGATGGCGGCGTGGGCTCGGTAGATTGCCAGGTGGAGCTGCAGTTCGGTGCTCGGTCGGCGCGTGCCCGCCACCTGACGCCCATCCGGATCGACGAGGCACAGGTCGGCTGGCGTAAGCCGCCCCTTCGAAAAGAGCGTCGGCGTGCACAGAATGTTCCCGTCCGGCGTACGAACCGAAAAATTGCCGCCGGTACCGTCAACCAACAGGCGGTCGTACGCTCGACGCCCCAACGCACACAGTTCTTCGGCCAGTGCATCCATGCCGTGCATCGTAGTCCTTCAGGCGACCCACTGACAGACCCGCGAACTCCGTCCACCAGGTGCTTGGCAACCGGCTTCAATCTGCCTATCATTCTCCCTCGTTTTCCGCCACCGGCCCCGAAGTGGGTTTACACTTGCCGCCTTTCACCGCACGGCCACCCCGGAACGGGTTGGCACGACGGATCATGGCGGGCGGGTACGCGGTGCAACGGTAAACCCCTTGCGGGCAGCGACTGCCCCCGTTACATAGTTTGGGACCATGCTCACGAGCTTCCGCGCGGAAGCCGAGCCGTGCTCTGGAGGACTCCCGTGCCTGATGCCGCTGAGATCGAAGCCAAGGTGAAGAAGATCGTGGCCGAGCAGATGAACGTCGCGGAGGGTGAGATCAGCCGCGAGACGTCGTTCGTCAACGATCTGAACGCCGACTCGCTCGATACGGTCGAGCTGGTGATGGAGTTCGAGGATGCTTTTCAACTCAGCATTCCCGACGAGGAAGCCGAGAAGATTCAGACCGTCGGGATGGCGATCGACTATATCGTCAAGCATCTCGAAAACGCCAGCAGCGACAACGCCTAGCCGCAACTCGGAGACCCTGCTGTGGCAGCGCGCCGTGTCGTCGTAACGGGTATGGGGGCGATCACGCCGCTCGGGGCGTCTACGGATGCCTTTTGGGACGGGCTCGTCGCCGGCCGCTCCGGCATTGCCCGCATTTCGCAGTTCGACCCCGCCGACAATGACGTGCACATCGGGGGCGAGTGTCGCGACTTCGATCCCGGTCCCTTCATTGATGCGCGCCTCATCAAGCGCATGGACCGTTTCGCCCAGTTCGCTTACGTCGCGGCCCGACTCGCCTCCGACCAGGCCAGCCTCGCCCCGGATGTATGCGACCCGCAACGCGCCGGCGTCATCCTCGGCACCGGCATCGGCGGCCTGCGAGAGATCGAAGAACAGCACCTGCGCCTCATCCACAAAGGCCCGAGCAAGGTTTCGGCCTTCACCATCCCCAAGCTCATGGCCAACGCCGCGGCCGGCCACATCGCCATCGGCCTGAACCTGCGTGGGTCCAGTGCTTCCACGGCCACCGCCTGCGCCTCGGCCGGCACCGCGATGGGGGACGCCATCCAAGCCCTGCGAAACGGCGTGCTCGACATCGTCGTCACCGGCGGCAGTGAAGCCGCCTGCACCCCGCTCGGCCTCGCGGCCTTCGCCGCTATGAAGGCGCTGAGCACGCGCAACAGCGAACCGGCAAGGGCCTCCCGTCCATTCGACCGCGACCGAGACGGCTTCGTCCTCAGTGAAGGCGCCGGTGTCCTCGTCTTCGAAGAATACGAGCATGCCCGCAAACGCGGAGCCGAGATCTACGCCGAGGTGCTCGGTTTCGGCGCTACCACCGACGCCGGCGACATCGTGCAGCCCGATCCCGATGGCCGGGGCGCCGCCCGCTCCATGCGGATGGCCTTGGAAGACGCCCGGCTGAACCCCGACAACGTAGACTACATCAATGCCCACGGGACCAGCACGCCCCTCGGCGACGTCGCTGAAACACGCGCCATCAAATCCGTCTTTGGCGCCGCCGCCCAGCGCGTCGCGGTCAGCAGCACCAAGAGCTGCATAGGTCACCTGCTTGGCGCAAGCGGCGGCGTAGAGGCCATTGCCTGCGTCCTGGCAATGCGCAACCGCACCCTGCCACCGACCATCAACCTCGACCACCCCGACCCCGAGTGCGATCTGGACTACGTCCCGCACACCGCCCGCGATGCGGCTGTGCGCGTCGCCATGAATAACTCCTTCGGCTTCGGCGGACACAATACGTGCGTGCTCTTCGGCCTGCCGCGCTGACTGCGATCCAGGCCTGGCCCCCTATACATTGCAGAAGTCTCCCCATGAAAGAAGCGGCGGCTGGCCCAGGGAGCCCGCCGCCGCTCATCAATTTCGCCAATAGGCGGCGTTTCTCAGCCGCGGGGCCTGCGCCGCCAGCCCAGCAAAGCCACCGGCAGCACCAGCAGGGGCAGGAGCGCCCCCGCACCACAAAGCGGCGCAGCCGTAGGAGCGGCCGCCAACTCGTTTTGGGGGGTCGCAGTTGCCGGGGCCACTTGCGCTTCGGTCACGCGGGCGGCTTCCTGGCCAGCCGGTGCCGCGATGACTTCGACGATGAAACTCGCGGTGTCACTCAGTCCGCCCGGATCGGTCACGAGCAGGCCGAAGTAGTAACGCCCGGGTTGCAGCGCCTGCCATGTGCTGTCTACCGCCTGTAGACCGCTCAGGGGCTGAAACCGGGTGCGCAGCTCATCCGTCGCCAATCGGCCGCCCACCTCGTTGGTCTGGCGCCAGCGGTACTGCAACGGCTGGCCTTCGGGATCGGTCGACGTGGCCGCACTGAGAACAATCTGCGTGCCGACGGTCACGGGGCCTGTCGGACCGGTGATGCGCGCCCGCGGCGGCAGGTTGCCGGGAATGCTGGGCACCACCACGATGCGGACCGTATCGATCGACGGTACGGCCGAGCGCCCGTCCTCCACGGTCAGGGAATACTCGTACTCGCCGACCGTATCGAGCGTGACCTGCCGCTGCCAGCGCTTGCCACCGGGGACCAGCACAGGATCCACACGAACCGGACCGGATTGCCACTCCCAGGAATACTCCAGCACGTCCTTGTAGAACACATCGACGAGGTCCGGATCGAACCCCAGGTTGTCGGCGTCGAACGTCAGCCCCCCGTCCAGGAGCACAGTCGTCCCCGCTGCGACGGTGCGATCAAGCCCGGCGTCGGCAAACGGCGGCGCATTGGGCACATCTACAAGCGGATTCTTACGCGCGAACAAGGGGAAGATGAACGAGCCCCAGGCACCTAATTCCGGGTCCTCATCGTTCGATACGCGGATCGTGACGAAGTACGAGGTATCGAAATCCTGCAAACCACGCAGACGCTGCTGACTCGGACCCAGAATCGGCGGCAGCGCGAATTGCACAAAGAAACGCACCGCATTCGCCGGTGGTGGCGGTACGGGGGCCACTCCGGTACGGCGAAACGTCCGCATCGACCCCTCCGGGATCCAGGCGGCCGCCGGGGGCCCCGCCGACAACGGACTCGTTGAGAGGATGTAATAGAACTCCTCTTCGGCGTCTTCTTCCGCAAGGTCGTCATCGACGACCAGTATCTCCATCTCGATGATGTCAAATTCGAACGCGAGATCAGTATCGGGATCGAAGGGCACGAAAACCCGCGGTCCGTTCGGATTGTACCGCCCGATCGTAAGCGTCACGTCCACGATCCGCGGGATCGCTTCGCCGTCACCTTGGGCAAGTGCCGGTACAGCCAATCCCAGCATCGGTATGACCAGCAGGACTGCAATCAGAGGTTTCATCACGACCACCTCGCGTAGCGTGCCCCCGTCGTCTCAACGATTCTATCCCGCCGCGGACTGCGCCAGGGCGGAAATCCCTTAGCCCTCACCACCCGTCGTTGGCAGTGGCGTTCCAATCGTCACGATCGCAAAATTGCCGGCCGGCGTTGGGTTCGCGTTGAACTCAAACAGCACCGGCTCACCTTCCAGGTACTCATTCGTCTTTCTTCCAGCGCCCGATCGACTGAAAAACACCCCCGGCCGCAGCGGCGAGCACTGGTACACGTCAATCTGGGCCAGGGTCTTGAACGGACCGCCGCGGGTGGAACCCTCGAACGGTCCCAGAGCTCCGGCCACACCCTGAGAGGCCAGGGGGGTGCCGCGATCCGTGTAGATGAACGCCACACTGTCGCAACCCACTGGCGGCTGCGAGAACACCAGCACCGCGTCCGGCGTGAGCAGCGTGAAATCCACTTCCGACGGCAGCGCTGTGGTCTGGGCACCGGCATCGTCGCTGCTCCGCCGCAGAACCAGCGCCGTAGCACCGGCCACGCCGCCACCGCCATACACATACGTCCCCACCGGCAGGATGTGCGCCGTTCCGATCTGCACGCTCTCGCGCAACTGCACATAGCCGTTCCGCAGCAGCGCATCCTCCTGCGAAACCGAGCGCACACTGCTCTGATCCACCCAGGCGATGAACTGCGTGTTGGCCTCTGCGCTCGGGTGGTTATTGCGGAATGTCAGCGTCATTGTGCGACGGAAAGTGTCGCCGACGCCGCCACCACCACCCCCACTGCCCGAATCGTCTACCTGCGACTGCCGGCCGGAAGTCCCGTACAGGTCGGTGAACGTCAGGAACGGGTTGCTCTCGCCGCCGTTGCAGCCCCACAGGCCCATCAGCGTACCGGCCGCGACTACGAGGAATGGGCTGAGCCAATAAGAACGCATACGTCTCGTCCTTCCTGAGGAACTCTCACCACACATCAGCGCCGGGCGCCGTAGATCAGATACGCCTCGCCCGAAGCCACCCGCTGCCGCGGCGACGCATTGATCGAAGTGATCAGCAGATCGCGCACTCCGTCGCCATCCACGTCACCGGCCACCGCCAGACCCGTGCTGCGGTCACCCTGCTGGCCGACACCACCAGCCAGGAAATCACCCGTATTGCGACCCACGAAGACCGCGCCCGGCAACGCCTCCGTGCCAATCTTCGACAACTCGATCGTGCCGCGCAGGTTTGGCGAACCATAGATCAGGTACACCACGCCGCAGTTGACTCGTTCGATTTCCGGATAACCGTCGAGATCCTCATCCACGCGCATGGTGCGGTTCGGCGCCGCGATGAGGATGTCCGCATTGCCGTCGCCATCGAAGTCGCCGATGCCCGCGACCCGCGCGCCGGCCAGATCGTCCGGCTCCTCACCGACGAATACGACCCCCAGGCCGCGCGCCGGCAACTCGTTGAACGGGAACTCGAGCTCGGTCACGTTGATGGCCTCGCGCGAACCGAAGAAGACGGCCGCACCACCGCGGCGGTTGTTGATGAAGGGCGAGCCGATCACGATGTCACCCAGGCCGTCGCCGTTGAAGTCGAACGCATAATCCTGCGACTGGCCAAGCCGATCGCCCGGGGCTCCCACGATCTGAATACCTTCGAACAGCCGCACTTGCAGCGGATCACTCGAGTTCATCGGCAGACTGAGCTGCTCGAGCTGCAATTCGCCGCCGAGGATCAGATCGCGGTTGCGACCGAGGATCACGTACACCGCACCCGCCCCCTCCCGGGCTTGCGGCACACCGATCATCAGGTCCTGCAGGCCATCACCGTTCATGTCGCCGATGCCCTTGGCGTTGCTCACCCGGGCACCCGGCTGGTTCGACCAGAAGCGCGTCGACCACTCCGGCGTATTGATACGGTAATCGGTGTCTTGTGAACACGGATCAGGGGCATTGTCGGGGTCCACGGTGTAGCCGGGACTGTAGCGGAGATCATCCATGACGTAGTGATAGGGGCCGCCGTGCGGCAGCAGGCGATCGCCCGCGCTCTGCTGCGAGCCGGGATAGCCCAGTTCTGTGTTCGCGCCGGGGGAGTTATCATTGGTCCAGGGGTAGAACCCGCTCTTGACATCGACGAAGTAAACGCTGATCACGCCACCGCCCGGCACCGAGCCGGGCGCCCCCAGGATCGAAAACTGCGGATCGCGATTGGGACCGGACATGACAATCGAGTCGAAATCCCAAGAAGAGACGGTCTCGCCAAACTGGTCGCCGACTTCCGCGCTGGAGAAGCGGCAGCCCAGCCGCACGCCACCCACCGTACCGCCGGTGGCATACTCATGCGAGTACGGCAGCGGCGGGGCCTTGGGACCGCGGAAACCCCACGGCGGGCAATCGGGGGTGGGCTCCGCCGGTGGAAGGTGCGCCAGCGTCCCGAACTCCGAGAGATTCATCACGTTGCGGCCGGGGAAGCCCAGATCGGGACGGAAAGCCGAACCGGCGATCACGACCACGCCACCCGTGCGGAAATAGCCGTTCTGATCGTGTGGCGCGGGATTGAACCCCAAGCCACCAGCCAGGAAACCGCCGACCGAAACCGAGTCGGTGAACGGGACACCGAACGCCATCTCGCGGACGCCGTCACTATCCCAGTCCGAGAGCAGCGTGAAGCTCGTCATGCCGCGGCTCGGGCGCAGCGGGTCGGTTGCTTGCGGCGGACCGGTCATGATCTCGCCGCGGAACAGCGTGCCGGTCGAGTTGAGGTTGACGAAGCCACTGAAACGCCTCTCACGCCCATAGATGATGTACGCCTCGCCGATTCCGGCGCCCTGCGGGCTGCTCTGGTAACGCGGCTTACCGAACTGCGAGAGGATGATGAAATCGTCGAACCCGTCCCCGTCGAGATCGCCGATGGTGCTGACGAAGCTGCCCGCGTTGTCGCGCGGGTTCACCCCCTCGAAGATCGCCCCTTCGACCGGACCGCCCGGCAGCCCCATGTCCCGCAGATCCACGACGCCTGCAAGCCGCGCGCGCAGCGTGATCGTCGTCGGAGCGTAGAACGTCGTCGCATTCGTACCGTCGGACACGACCGCGAGAATGCGGTACGTGCCGGCCTCGAACTCCGCGGTCGGGAGGTCGAACCGGAAACTGTCGCCCGTCTGCGAGTTGCTGCGATACAGCAGCAGCTCATTGCCGTTGGGCTGGTCGTCCGGGTCGAGGTAGATCTCGGTCACGTTGTTCGGTGTATCCGGGTCGGTTAACTGCCAGGCGACATTGAACCCCGGCGTGATGCGCTCCGACCGGTCGAATGCAAGGTTGTCCCGCGGCGAGGAGAAGGACAGCCGTGGCGCCTGGTCAATCGTGATGGTCCCCGGCGCGTAGCCGAACGCTACGATGTCGTTCACTTCACGGAGCACGACCCCGATGAAGTACGTGCCCTGATCGAGTGACGTGGTGTCGAGCAACACCTCGGCCGTGCCCAGCGGCAGGTTGCGGAACAGCGTCCGCTCGTTGCCGTTGTTGGGCACCCGGTCCGTATCGACGATCACGTCCAGCACCGAAGTCCGCGAACGCGCGAACGCCCGCCAATTCACCGTGACCTGCGCGCCGCCCGCGATCGACAGGTCGGTGGACGGCGTGATCACCTCCACCGACGCCTGATCACGCAGTACCGCCGTGTCCCCGGTACCACCCGAAATCGCGTCGAGCGTTCCGGCATCCGTCGGGCAACCACCCAGTTGCAGGCCCAGCAGCCCCCCGGCCGCCACCGCCAGCATACTTCGCAGTACGAACTTCATCGAGCTACTCCCAAAGCACTGCGGCGCCACGACCCGCGGCCGCGGCCACCCGGCACACCTACGCACCCGACCGCCGCACATACGCGAACAACTGGTACCCTGACCGCGTTGCACTCGACGCCTGCACCGTGAAGATCAACTCGTCCCCGCAGTTGTAGTTCGTCTCGTCGCGCAGCAGTACACCGAATGCTTCGACGTCGATGTACGGCGCCGCATCGAACGTCCCGCCACCCGCAAAATACGCGCTGTCAACCAGGTAGATCCGCGCGCCTGCCGTCGTCAGGTTCGAGACGTCCCCGATCGTGATCTCGCCGATCGGACACGACAACAACTGGGCGGTGCGCCCCTGCGGCGGCACCGACGCCGTGTAGGTCTGGACGGCCTGGTCCGCGTCGCGGTACGAAATCACGAGCTGTGACCAGCGACTGGTGCGATTCTCAACCGCCACCAGCACCGCCGGCGCATCACCCGGCAGGTTCGCCGCGGTCCGCCCCGCACCGATCAGGTCGAAAAAACCTGGCGCCAGCAGTTCCGAAACCTGCTCCGTACACCCGACCGCACCCACCCAGGCGCCCAGTGCAACCAGCGTCGCACCTATCCAGCTCTGCTTCCTCACGCGGATGCTCCTCCGGTCGCCCTAGCGACCGCGCAAAATACGCACGGAAATCAGGAACTCGACCTCGGCATTCTCCCCGGTCCCCTGTGTGAAGGCCGACAACCGAATCTCGATCAGGTCGCCGCAACTATAGGTGGTCCCGTCCAGCAGCACCGGTCCGTCATAGGGCACCTCGACCAGTTCCCCGTTCACCACGACCAGCGCCGCCAGATTGTCGACCGAAAAGTCCGCGGCCAACGTGCCCGGCGCCACGAGCGCCGCCGGGCAATCGAGGACTTCGTTGCCCTGCTGACTCGCGGCCACGAACAGGGAGAAATTCCGTGCCCCCGCCGACAGGTCCACGGCGTCCCGCGCGGTGAATGCGAAAAACGACGCCGGGAAGCGGGTCGTGTTATTGAAAGCGACCACCACGCGCCCACGCTGCGGAAAAATCGTCGCCGGGTCAATCCCCAACTGCGACGCGAAGCCCGGGTTGAACACATCCGTGACCAACCCGCAACCTCCGAGCGGCGCCACCAGCAGGCCACCGGCCGCCACGAGCACCATCCACCTTTGCCGATCGCTCATGAACAGGTCTCCAGCCGCTGCGCCGTCGCGGGCAGCGCACCATCGCTCCCGGTCACAGACGACGGGTGATCCCTCAGCCGTTCCCGGCCTGAAACCACACGTGCCGTCAGCCGCCCAACTCCCAGCACACGCCTTACTGCGTGGCTGCGGGTATTGTGACACATACGCCAAATCCCACGGTGTCTCTGGCCGTCACACCGCACCGCGCGTGGCGTAACTCTCTACCCGATAAACACCTGCACCCGGCTACCCAGACGAAACCGGGCTAGTAGGAGATCACGCTGAATACCGGGCAGTCGCCCAGTTGCGCTCGTCCACCGAGCGCCTTCAATTCGATCAACACCGCCACCGCCTCGATCCGCACGCCGGCTTCTCGCACCAGGCCACAGCACGCGGCGAGCGTTCCACCCGTAGCCAGCAGATCGTCGACCACGATCACCTTTTGCCCCGGGTGGATCACGTCCCGGTGCATTTCCAGGGCATCTTTGCCGTACTCAAGCTCATACTCGCGGCGAATCGTCGCGGCTGGCAACTTTCCGGGCTTGCGTACCGGCACGAAGCCGGCTGACAGCACCTTCGCCACCGCGGTCCCGAAGATAAATCCGCGTGACTCCGCCCCCACCACGAGGTCGATGTGCAGCCCACGAAAGGGCTGGGCCATCAACTCGACGGCCATCGCCAACCCGGATGGATCCGCCAGCAGCGGAGTAATGTCGCGAAAGAGGATTCCCGGCTTCGGATAATCGGGAACATCCCGAATCAGCCGCTTCAGATCCGCTGCCGCCGTAACCGCGTGCCATGTATCCGATTGGGGGCTCATACCGCTGCCACGCCTCGCTACCTACCGGCGGGGAGCCGGGCGGACGTCGGCGGCCAGTGATCTGCAAGACCACGACGCCCGGGAGCCGCCCGGTGTCCGCGAGCGGCATGGTAGTCCGGGGCTTGGGGGCTCGCAACGGCCGCGCGGGCCAGAAATGCGAACCGTCGGAAGAGCCGTCGATCACAGGCGGCGATCCACCGGCTTTCACTCGGCCCCACCGGCCGCGACTGCCGATAAGCCCTTCAGCCGACCGGTCTACCACCGCCGGCTGGAGGAGCCGCCGTGTCGCCCTGGGTGTTGATGGTTCTCTGCACGGCCGCGGGGGGGGCGCTCGTGCTGTGGAACGCAGTCAGCAAGTCCAAGCACAGCAGTGACCAGATGCTCGACAGCTACGTGGAGATGCTCGCCAAGGCGCGCGCCCAGAAGATTGAGGAACTCGCAGCGGCTGCCAGAAGGGAAGAGGCCCAGCGCCAGAAGGATGCGCCGCCGCCCGGCTGATCAATCCTCCTCCACCTGGGGAATCCGCACGATGCGCGGGTCGGTAAAGATGTCCGATTCATCGCGGCTCGTGCTCGAGAATTCGGACACCACCGCGCCCTCGTCACCCGCCTGGAACCAGTGCAGCGTGTTCGGGGGGATGGTGAACTGGTCCCCGGGATTCAGCTCGATTTCCTGAAACACCGTGTAGTAGGGTTCGCTGCCTACGGGGACGCGCGCCCGGCGGTCGCGCACCGGTGTCGGCGTGCCGGCGATGTTCAGCCACACGCGCCCCCAGCGGCAGCGAAACGTCTCCATCTTGCCGGGTTGCCCGTCCACCGTGGGATGCCGATGCTCAGGGCAGGTCTGCCGCGGGAAGAGAATCAGCTCTTTCGCGCAGTAACGGTCATTGTTTTCATAGACCACCAGTTCGAGCCCGGTGCGCTCGAGGTCGTCGAGGCCGAACTCAGCGACCTCGATGTTTTCCGCCTCGGCCGGGGTGAGCACGAGTCCACACTTCTTCAGGTACTCGCGCGCCCGCGCCTGGGCCTGGCGTACGGCACTCCGCTTGATCATCGTTGTCCTCACTGTGTAGCGCGCGGCACTCCCACGCGTACTTACGACCTCCGGTGACGGCGCACCCCGATCAACGGGGCGGCCCCTGCGTATCGCCGGCAGCCGTGCGCTCACTCGGCACCAGCGAGAAATACACGCGGAACTCCGCCCCCCCATCGGGCGGATCGACCAGTTCGATCCGTCCACCGTGCTCTTCCATGATTTTACGCGCTACCGCCAGCCCCAGCCCGGTACCGCCATGTCCCTTCGAGGAGTGGAAGGCCTCGAAGATGTGACCGCGGTGCTCGGCCGGCACCCCGGGACCGTTATCCGCAATCGCCAGCAGCACCATGCGCCGGTCCGCCTCGTACCGCGTCCGCACGTTGATGATGCCCGTGTCCCGGGCGACGGCATCGATCGCGTTCGTCACGATGTTCAGCGCCACTTGGTGTACACCGTCGTAATCCGCCGGGATCGCGGGCACGTGCTCATCCAGGTCGGACAGCAACACTACCTGCTTCACGTCCGCCTGCTTCTGCACCAGTGCGATGACCTCCTCGATGATGCGGTTGATCTGTAGCATCTCCAGGCGCGGCTCGCGTTGCTTGCTGAACGCCAGCATGTTCAACATCAGGTTATACGAGCGGTCCAGATTACGCTCCACGATGCCCCAGCCCTGCGAAGCCGTGCCCAGATCCCGCCGCTCGAGTCCGCGCGTCACAATGTCCGCACCGCTGCGCATCCCTTGCAGAATGTTCTTAATGTAATGTGAGAGGTACGCGACCGTCTCCCCCGTCGCCGCCAGCCGCTCGCGCTGCAATGCCTGTTGTACAAGCCGAGCATTCTCGATCGCCAGTCCGGTCTGGTACCCCATGGCGGTGATCAGCCGCAACTCCTGCTCGTTGTACATGTGCCGCGTCACCGGGCAGTCGAGATGCATGACCCCCAGCACACGCTCCCGGGCCATGATGGGCGCACAAATCACCGAACGCATGCCCATGCTTTGCACACTGCGACCACTGCGAAAACGCTCATCTCCCACCACGTTTGAACACAGTACACCTTCGCGCGAACTGGTCACGTGATTGAGAATGGTGCGCGACGCGATGATGCCACCCGCATCACGGCCGGCCGAACCACTCCGGAACCGCACCACCTCGGGCAGGAGTTCTCCCGTGCTCTCATCGCATACGAAAATCACCCCGCGCTCGACTTCGACTTCCTCGAAGACAATATCGAGCACGCGGGCGAGCAACTGGTCCGTGGGCAGCAGACTGCCGATGACGTCCGACAGCTCGCGCATCACGTTCCACGCCTTCACCGCCGCCGCGGTTTCCGGCGCCGCCATGACGATGCTGTCGTCGTTCGACGGCACGCTCGCGACGACGGCCGCATCCGTCCCAAGACTACCCGCGTCGAGGGTGACGAGGTCGGTGGGGATACCGGCCCCGGCGAACTGCTGTACCGTTTCATCCCCGGCATACACCAGCAGAGTGCTGCCCACCCGCACCTGGTCGCCATGCCGCAGCCGCATCGGCTTCTGCAGCCGTACACCATTCAGATAAGTGCCATTTGCGCTGTTCAAATCCTTCAGAATCCAGCCGCCCTCCACCGCGTGCAGTTCGGCATGCCGACGACTCACCGTCTGATCCGAAAGCGGGATCTGCGGGCTCCCCCGACCGACGACTACCACGTCATCCACGGCCCGTAACGTACGGCCCTTATCGGGCCCCTGTAAGACGATCAGCGTTGCCACGCGGTTATCCTGTGAAAGGCACTTACACCGCTCTGCCTCGAACGGGTGCTGCCAGCAGCATAACCCGCCCGTGCTGGCCACAGACGGCGGCCAACCGCCTGTATGCAAACCGAAAGTGGGCGGAGAATCAACGGGTGCGCTCGGTTACAGCGCCCGGGACCCTCCCGTCAGGGGGGCGCGCGATAACCCCTCGGGCCACAGGACTACGTGCCCGGTTTCGATCACCTGTTCCGACGCACTCAGACCCGTCGGCTTCGGCCACTACACAGTGCGCTGCGCCATGACCTTGACGTGGCCGGCCTGCAGCCCCTTGTCGGTCCGCAGAAGTTCGTACTCGACCTGCTCTCCCTCGCGCAGCGAGCGAAAGCCGTCGCCGTCAATGCTCGTGTAGTGCACGAACACATCCTCGCCTTCAGGACCGATAATGAAGCCGTAACCCTTTTTGGAGTCGAACCACTTCACGTTGCCGTCGATCATGGCACAACCTCCGGGGGCTGCCCAGAAGTGCAAAAAGACAGCCCACTTTACGATCGTCCGCCTGCCACGGACTGTACAAACCCGGTGCGTTCCGTGATGGCCCTCCACACGGTTCGCAGAGCTTCCCATGGCATGCCGGCGCGGGGGCAGGTCCTGAGATGTGACCGACCCACGGGAAGCTCCCGGCTACTACTCACTCCATGTTCCTGAGCGGCTGCGCTCGACGCGCTCGAACTCAGGATTCAACCGTCGCTGCGCCCGCGGCTTCCGCCTCGGCTCGCATGGCCGCCTTCCGGGACAATTTTACCCGGCCCTGATCATCGATTGCAATAACCTTGACTTTGACCCGGTCGCCGATCTTCACCACGTCTGCGACTTGCTTGACGTAGTTCTCGTCCAGCTCACTGACATGGCAGAGGCCGTCCTGGCCCTCCTGGATCTCGATAAAGGCCCCGAAATCCTTGATGCTCATGACCCGGCCTTCGTAAATGCGACCGACCTGCACGTCTTCGGTGATGCGCTGTACGGCTGCCAGCGCGGCCTCCGCTCCGGCCGAGTTGAGACAGGAAATCACGACCGTGCCGTCGTCCTCGATGTCGATCTGGGCGCCGGTTTCGGCCTGGATCGCCTTGATCATCTTGCCGCCCGGGCCGATGACTTTGCCGATCTTCTCGGGGTTGATCTGGATGGTCAGCATGCGCGGGGCGTACTTGCTGACTTCCGGGCGCGGCTTGGCGAGGGCTTTGTCCATCTGGTCGAGGATCTG
Source organism: Phycisphaerales bacterium (assembly GCA_016716475.1). Lineage (NCBI taxonomy): Bacteria > Pseudomonadati > Planctomycetota > Phycisphaerae > Phycisphaerales > Phycisphaerales bacterium. Next base: position 111,133 of record JADJWG010000004.1, on the reverse strand, counting down.
CATCCGCAGATCCTTGGCCAGCTTCAGGGCTTCCACCAGGATGGGATGCGGCAGGCCTTTCGACTTGATGTCGAGCTGCACACCGGTGATGCCGGTGCGTGTCCCCGCGACCTTGAAATCCATGTCACCGAAGTGGTCTTCCTCGCCGATGATGTCGGCCAGCAGCTTGTAGCGCCCGTCATCCTCCAGCACCATGCCGACCGATATGCCCGCAACCGCCGCCGAAATCGGCACGCCCGCGTCCATCAGTGCCAGCGAACCGCCGCAGACGGACGCCATCGAACTCGACCCATTGGACTCGAGGATGTCACTGGTCAGCCGGATCGTGTACGGGAAATCCTCCGGCCCCGGCAGCACCGCCTCCAGACTGCGCTCGGCCAGCGTACCGTGACCGATCTCACGCCGCCCCGGCCCCATCAGGCGTTTCACTTCACCCACCGAAAACGGCGGGAAGTTGTAATGGAGCAGGAACTTCTTGCTGTATTCTCCCATCATGTCGTCGATGATCTGCTCGTCGCGCGACGTGCCGAGCGTACAGACCGCCAGTGCCTGGGTCTCGCCCCGCTGAAACAGGGATGAGCCGTGCACGCGTGGCAGAATGCCGACCTCCGCCGAAATCGACCGCAGCACGTCGAGTTTCCGCCCGTCGGATCGCTTGCTGTCCTTGAGAATCAACTCGCGGACGATCGCTTCCTCTACCTGGTGGAGAATCGCCTTGACTTCGTCGGCCGGGTGCTCCGGCTCCACGGCCACCTTCTCTCCAAGCACGCGCGGGTCGTACTCGGCCATGATCTTCTCATAGACCGCCTTCACGGCCTCCTTGCGCTCGAGCTTGCCTTCCACGAGCCGGGCCGCCTTCATCGGGGCGAGTGCCTTCTTCCGCACCTCGTTGTAGAACTTCTCGTCCTTCTCCGGCGCCTCCCACGACTTGTCCGGTGCAACCTGACGCTCCAACTCGCGCAGCATTTCGCAGATCGGCTTGATCCCGCTGTCGTGCCCGAACTTCACCGCGTCCGCGATGACTTTTTCCGAAACCTCGCGCGATCCCACCTCGATCATCGTCACCGCTTCGAAGTGCCCCGCCACCACCATGTCGATGTCTGAATATTCCAGGTCCGCCTGGGTCGGGTTGATGATGAACTTGCCGTCCACCCGCCCAACCCGCACACCTGCGAACGGCCCGTGAAACGGAATCGGAGCTACCGCCAGCGCCGCGGCCGCCGATACGAGCCCGATCACGTCCGGGTCGTTCTCCATATCACTTGCCAGCACTTGCACCTGGATCTGCACTTCGTCCCGGAAACCCTCCGGAAACAGCGGCCGCATCGGCCGGTCGATCATCCGGCACGACAGCACTTCCTTGGTCGTCGGGCGTCCCTCACGCTTGAAGAACCCACCCGGAAACTTGCCCGCCGCCGACATCTTCTCCCGGTAGTCCACCGAGAGCGGGAAAAAATCGATCCCCGGCCGCGCCGGACCAGTCACTACCGTCCCCAGCACCACCGTCTCCCCGTAGCGCACCAGCGCCGACCCCGCGGCCTGCTTGGCCAGTTTCCCAGTTTCGATGGAGAGGACATTGCCCCCGATGGCGCGCTCTACCTTGAAGATCATTTCGTTCTTTCTGGTCTCTTTTACACTCTTGCCTGCCAACGACAACCTCTTTTCCGCCGACCGCAGTTCACCATATGCAGAAACACGCTCCGGTCGGCGCCAGCGCGCCCACCACGGGCACGCGCAGTCACTCGAGCGTCCACTGCCTTTCCCCCACAACAATCTCTGCCAATCGCAGCGTCACCGGCCCGTGCGGAGCTCCGGAACGCGGGCTCACCCCACCAGCTCTGCCACACTTATTTCCGCAAGCCCAGCTTCGCGATCGTCGCGAGGTACGAATCGCGCTCGGTTCGCATCAGGAATTTCAGCAATGCCGATCGCCGACCCACCATCTTGAGCAGCCCGCGCCGCGAGGAATGATCCTTCTTGTGCAGCTTGAGATGCTCAGTGAGTTGCTGAATGCGGGTAGTCAGCAGCGCGATCTGCACTTCCGCCGACCCCGTGTCACCCTCGTGCCGACGATGCGCGCCAACAACTTCCGTTTTCTTTTCTGCCGTCAATGCCATGCCCGTCATCCTTTCCACTGGGGTTCACGCCAGCCGCACGCCCTGGGCGGGACGCCGCCGTTGGTGACCTGCCGGAAATCCAATTCGGGAAGTATAAACACCCCGCCCACTCCTACGCAACCCGCCCGGCCCACCCCACCCGAACCGGGTCGGCGGCGCCCTCGGAGCCCCAGGATCCTGGCCGGATCACGAAAAACTGCCGGTCCGGGTACACTACACCGGTGCCGAACGATACGCGGGTAATGTCGCAAACCCGCAAGCAGCATAGATTCATAGATTCTCAGGCGCCCGACGCGGCGACCACAGGAGTACGACCCATGGCGGAGAACATCCGAAAGCTCCTAGGTGACCAAGCCGACCATCTGCTCAACCACAAGTGCAAGACCATTCCGGCTGAGTCGCTCCATCCGCCCGGACCGGATTTTCTCGACCGCGTCTTCGTGTCCTCGGACCGCAACAATCGCGTGCTCAACCGACTCGCATGGCTCTACCACCACGGCCGGCTGAGCGGCACGGGCTACCTTTCGATCCTGCCCGTGGACCAGGGTATCGAACACACCGCCGGATCTTCGTTTGCCCCCAATCCCGCCTACTTCGACCCCGAGAATATCGTGAAGCTGGCCATCGAGGGCGGCTGTAACGCTGTGGCGAGCACCTTCGGCGTGCTGGGCCTCGTCTCGCGGAAGTACGCCCACAAGATCCCCTTCCTCGTCAAGATCAACCACAACGAGCTGCTTACATTCCCCAACAAGTTTGACCAGCGTATGTTCGGCACCGTCCAGCAGGCCTGGGATATGGGGGCGGCTGGTATCGGCGCGACCATCTACTTCGGCTCGGAAGAGTCCTCCCGCCAGATCGAGGAAGTCTCCGAGGCCTTCGCCTACGCCCACGAACTCGGCATGTTCACCGTGCTGTGGTGCTACCTCCGGAACAACGGCTTTAAGAAGGACGGGACGGATTATCACACCGCCGCCGATATGAGTGCACAAGCCAATCACCTCGGCGTGACCATTCAGGCGGACATCATCAAGCAGAAACTCGCCACCAACAACGGCGGATTCAACGCACTCAACTTCTCCAAGACCCACAAGCTGGTCTACGAGAAACTCAGCAGTGATCACCCGATCGACCTGAACCGCCTGCAAGTCGCCGGCTGCTACCTCGGCCGCATCGGCCTCATCAACTCAGGCGGTGAGAGCAAGGGCGCCGGAGACCTGCAGGACGCGGTCGCTACCGCCGTCATCAACAAGCGCGCCGGCGGCCAGGGCCTGATTTCAGGCCGCAAGGCGTTTCAGCGACCCATGAACGAGGGCGTTGCACTGCTGCATGCGATCCAGGATGTCTACTTGTCCAAGGAAGTCACCCTCGCGTAATACCATGCCACCACATGGAATTACGGCGCGAACGCGATCCCGCCCGCACAGGGCATCCGTGTTCGTTGACCGTCGTAGCGGGCCTGGAAACCCCCTTGAGCCGGACCGAGCGCTCGGGTACACTCCCCGATTCCGGTTGCGGCCGTGGACCGGCCACGACTGCGACCCCGAAGGATAGGAGTGCAGCGTCGTGAAGCAGGGCATTCACCCCCAGTATCGCGAGGTCGTGTTCTACGACGCCTCAGCGGATTTCAAGTTCCTGACCCGCTCGACGATCGAGACGAAGGACAAAATCGTTTTTGAAGGCAAGGAATATCCCCTGGCCAAGGTGGATATCTCCAGTGCATCGCACCCGTTCTACACGGGCAAGCAGAAATTCGTCGATGCGGCCGGTCGAGTCGAGAAGTTCCAGAAGAAGTTCCAGGGCAACTACTTCGCGCGGGGTAACAAGAAGTAACTTCTGAGCTGAACCCGCCGGTTCGCTCTTCGCAGACGCCCGCAGCCCCTCGAGCCCCGCTCAGTTGGTTGCGGGCGTCTTCGCGCGCTGCGCACTCGCCCAATCGGGAGCGGTCACGGGCGACCACTCATCGCTCATGCTGCGGTTATGACTAAGATGATCTCGCGGAGAGGTCCCCACTTATGGGGCCGATCGGACCTCGCGGGCTGAAGGCCGCCTCCCCGTCGGACCGATCGGTTTGACGGGAACCGGGCGGCCGGAGAAGCTACGCGGCCCCATCCGGCGCTCGGCGGTGGCCCCCCGTTCCGCCGTGGTGTTCACGGGCGATGGTTTCGCAGAGAAGTGACAGCGGTGGCCAATGGCCGGATTGCTACCGGCCCCAGCCCCAGGAAGACGCAGGCACCCCTCATGGCCAAGGCATCCGGACAACAGAAGATCCTCGTGATCGTGGAGTCGCCGGCCAAAGCGCGGACGATCGGTAAGTACCTCGGCACTGGTTTCGAGGTCGAATCGTCGATCGGTCACATTCGTGACCTGCCCTCGACCGCGGCCGAGATCCCAGCCGAGTACAAGGACCAGCCGTGGGCACGCCTGGGGGTCAACGTCGATGAGCAGTTCCGCCCCATCTACATCGTGCCGGCCGACAAGAAGGCCCAGGTCGCCAAGCTCCGCAGCAAGCTCAAGGACTCATCCGAACTGTACCTCGCCACCGACGAGGACCGCGAAGGCGAAGCCATCGCCTGGCACCTCGCCGAAGTGCTCAAGCCGAAGTGTCCAGTCAAGCGCATGGTCTTCGACGAGATAACCCGCTCTGCCATCACGCGGGCCGTAGAGCAGACCCGCGCGATTGACGCCCGGCTCGTCAACGCGCAGGAAACGCGCCGAATTCTGGACCGGCTCTACGGCTACGAAGTTTCGCCCGTCCTGTGGCGCAAGGTGCGGCCGAAGTTGTCCGCCGGACGCGTCCAATCGGTCGCCACCCGCCTGGTCGTCGACCGCGAGCGGGCCCGCATGCGCTTCGTCTCGGCCGAGTACTGGGATCTCGTCGCCCAGTTGCTCGCGGAAGGGCCCGGCAAGCCGTTCGAGGCCCGCCTGCTCGAACTCGCCGGGCAGCGCATCGCCTCTGGAAAGGACTTCGACGAGACCACTGGCCGGCTCAAGGAAGGCGCCTCCGTACGTTGGCTCGCGGCCGACGTCGCCGAGGCCGTCACCGCGGCCCTCCACGGGGCCGACTTCCGTGTCACCGATGTCACCGAGAAGCCATTCACGAACCGCCCCTATGCGCCGTTCATCACCTCGACGCTCCAGCAGGAGGCCGGCCGAAAGCTCCGCTTCAGCGCTCAGCGCACCATGCGCCTCGCGCAACACCTGTATGAGAACGGCTACATCACCTACATGCGTACCGATTCCACGACGCTCTCGTCGCAGGCCATCAGCGCCGCCCGCAGCCAGGTGCGCGAACTCTATGGCAATGATTACCTGCCGGCCGAACCGCGCGTTTACAAAGGGAAGACGAAGAACGCCCAGGAAGCGCACGAAGCCATTCGGCCCGCTGGTGAGACGTTCCGCACGCCCCAGAGCGTCGCGCATGAACTCAACCAGGACGAGCTGCGCCTGTACGAGCTGATCTGGAAACGAACCGTCGCCTCCCAGATGAAGGACGCTCAAGGCCGGCGCACGATCGTGCGGATCGAAGCCGAAGCCGATACTCACGGCACGGCCACTTTTAGCACCTCGGGCCAGGTCATCACCTTCCCCGGCTACCTGCGGGCGTACGTGGAGGGTTCGGACGACCCGACCGCGGAACTGGAAGACCGCGAGCGCGTGCTGCCGGCACTCCAGACCGGCCAGGTGCTGCGAGCCGAAAAGCTCGAGCCACAACAGCATGTCACACAGCCGCCGGCGCGCTACACCGAAGCCAGTCTGATCAAAGAGCTCGAGGAGCGTGGCATCGGCCGCCCCTCGACCTATGCCACGATCCTGCAAACCATCCAGGATCGCGGTTACGTGTGGCGCAAGGGCACCGCGCTTGTGCCGACGTTCACCGCTTTCGCCGTCGTCAATCTTCTGGAGCAGCACCTGCGTGAACTGGTCGACTACGAGTTCACCGCCCGTATGGAGGACGAACTCGACGCCATCGCGAGTGGCCAGCGGGAATCCGGTCCATGGCTCAACGCGTTCTACTTCGGCGAAGAGGCCGGCCGAGCCAACGGCGCGCCACTGTCGGGCACCGGGCTGAAGCAGCTTGTAAACAGCAGCGGTGAGAGCATCGATGCCCGCGAGGTGTCGTGCATCCCGATCGGTCGCACAGCATCCGATGAGACCGTCGTCGTGCGGGTCGGGCGCTATGGTCCTTACGTGCAGATCGGTGACCGCGAGCAGCGCGCCACCGTGCCTGAAGATGTCGCACCCGACGAGCTGACCGTGGCTCGCTGCGAGGATCTCCTGCACCAGGCCGCCCAGGGTGATCGCGTGCTGGGGCATGATCCGGCCACCGGCAAGCCCATCTACCTGAAATCCGGACGATTCGGTCCGTACGTGCAACTCGGCGAGCCGGAATTGACCGAGAAAGGCACCGTCAAGCGTGGCAGCAAGCCGCGGATGGCAAGTTTGTGGCCATCGATGTCGCTGGACACGCTGACGATCGAACAAGCGCTGCTGCTGCTCTCCTTCCCACGCGAGGTGGGACAGCACCCCGAGACGGGTGAAGTCATCACCGCCCAGGATGGCCGCTTCGGACCGTATCTCAAGATGGGCACGGAGACGCGCAGTCTGGCCAACCATGAGCAACTGGCCGAGCTGACGCTCGCGCAGGCCGTGGAGATACTGAAACAGCCGAAGGGACGGCGAGGCACTTCGGGAGGCGGAGTGTTGGCGGATCTGGGGGCTCACCCGCAAACCGGAGCAGCGATTCAGGCCAAGAGCGGGCGGTACGGGGCGTACGTGACCGACGGTGTAGTCAACGCCACGATCCCGAAGGACCGCACCCCGGCTGAGGTCACGCTTGAAGAGGCCCTGGCACTGCTCGCAGCGCGTGAGCAGAAGATGCGGGACGCGGGGCAGGACCCCCGGGCGCCCAAACCGGCGCGGCGGGGGCGCAGTGGTCGCTCCGGTGGAGCCAAGCCGGCCAGCGGTGGCGCAAAACGCAAGACGGTACGCAAACGCGCTACGGCCGCCTCCCGCTAAACCGTGGGAACAGAACTCCGCAGCCGAAAGTCCGGGTCAACTCAAGCGGACGTGGTCTAGCAGACTCAGCACCCGGCGCTGTAGTACACGTCCGAGGGTGACGCCGGGAGCAGCAAACCGCACCGTGCCGGTCAACCCGTAGGGCACCGCCGGCAGTGCGTTTTCTTCCGCGCCGGCCACCATCGGAGTTGCCAGCCGGATCAAGACCTCGACATACGGTTCGGCTGCGTGCCCGGTGGTCGCATCAACCGTCACCGTACCCCCCGCAAGTTGCGTGAGGGCACGGTGCTCAATCGTGCGCGAGGCAGCCGGTCCGACCCGCGTGATCACTCCAGCGAGTACCGCGTGGGGTGCACACCGCGGACGAAACTCGACTGCAGCACCCACCGCCGGCTGCGCCGCGACGAACTCTGCGGTAGTCAGCAGCACATGCACCGACCAGCCCCCGTGCGCAATCAGCGCCACCGGCTCCCCGGGTTGGAGATAGCGGCCCAGATCACGGGCGGACACACCCGTCACGATCGCACCGGAGACCGGCGCCGCGATCGCGAGCTCCGCGAGGCGTGCCTGCGCCACCGTCAGGGCGGCTTCCGCGGCGCCCACCCGGGCGGCCTCCTGCTGCGCTTGGGCTGCATCCACCGCAGCGGCGGCCGAAGCACGCAAGTGCGCTGCGCGCAGCACGGCCTCCGCCTGGAGCACGGCTTCCACCCGGGTCGTATCCTGGAGCACGGCCAGTGGCGCCGCCGCGGCCACGGTCGTTCCGCTCACAAAGTGCAGGTCCTCCAGAAATCCGCCGCCGGCCACGCGTACCACGGCTTCCTCGGTGCCCCGCACCATGCCCGCAGCGCAGACTGTCCAGGGAATGGGAACGGTCAGGAGACCGGCGGGAACACCCACCAACAGCAGCACGCTGAGCGCCACAGCGCGCCCACGTACCGCCTGGGTCTGCGGATCCCACCACAAGTAAGCACACAACCGCCAGCCGGTCCCGTACAGCATCATGCCGATGAAGGCAGCCCCGATGGCAACACCCAGCAGCAGGAAACGCTGTGCGACGATGTAGCTGAGCCCGAGCACCACGGTGACACGATACAGTGTGGCCGCAACCCCGAAAGTGAACAGCGTCCCGGCCAGGCGCGGTCCGGGCGGTGGGTCCGTGCCGCGGAGGCCCAGGAAGATTCGGCGGAGCACACCGGTCACGTATTGCATCGCACGGCGGCGCAGATTCGGAATCTCCAGCAGGTCGCTTGCGATGTAGTAGCCGTCGTAGCGCATCAGAGGGTTGATGTTGAAGAGCAGCGTGGTCGCACTGGCGAGAAAGATCACGTTGCAGGCAATCGCGTTCAGCAGCGACGGTTCCGTCGCCGCCCAGACGAACACGGCGAGAGCGGCGATCGTCAGTTCGACGTAGACACCCGCCAGCGAGACGATCAGGCGGTCGCGCCGCCGTGTGAAGCCCCAGGCCGCCGTGGCATCGACATAGGCACACGGTGTCAACAGGATCAGGTAAACGCCCATCTCCGGGACGTGCCCCCCGAAATGCTTGCAGGCGTAGCCGTGCCCGAGTTCGTGTGCCACCTTCAACCCGATCAGGACCAGCCACAGCAATGGCAGGTTCTGCGTGAGCAGCAAGCCCTGCACGGGCTCAACAAGCGCGTTCCATGAGCGGAATGCGACGAAACCCGCCGCCCCAAGCAACAACAACCAGCACACGAAGAACCAGCGCGTGAACAGCCACCGGGCATACGGCAGCGTACGCGTGAGCATGGCATCCGGATTGCAAACCGGGATCTGCAGGGAAAAGAGGGCCATCCACCGCGACCGTACGCGCGCCTGCCGGCGCGACTGGTAGCGCCGGAACAGCAGCTTGTCATCCGAGACCGGCAGATTCAGGAAGCCCAGCCGGTGCAGCGTAAATACAAACCGATAAAACGTCTCTTCCTGGTCGGTCGCCAGTTCGCCGCGTTCCTGCAGCCGCGCACAAATCTCCCCGAGTGTATGGCGCGCGTCGATTGCCACAAACAGACGGTAATCTTCGGGGGTAAGCTGGTGGCTCTGAAAAGTGATCGGGTCGTGGACAATATACGCAGGTTCGCCGCGAAACACGTGCCGAGTCACATCAAGATCGGCGCGCAGCGCAACGTGGACATTGCGCAGGCGCTCGGCCAGTTCCGGAGGCGTAGTTGGATTCGGGGGCTTCATAACCAGTATGACAACCTCAGCCACTCGATGCCCCGGTGCAGCGCGACCCACCAGACAGGGCGGTGACCGACTTCGATACGGGCCGTGCCCTCGAGCCCGGGGCGCAGCCAACGTGCGGCATCGTGCAGTTCCGCCTCCGCGATCTGCACATTGGCCTGGTCGCCAATCATCGGGCGACCGGCGATCCGGCGCAGGGTGAAGGACTCGGGCTGGTCCGGCCGCGCCCGGGTCACGAAGGTGCCCCTCTGCCCGGCTGCCAGGTCCAGGACCCGCGCCTCGGGACTGCGCAGTTCAAGGGTCCAGTCGGTCAGCGGTGCGATTTCGAGCAGCACCGTGCCGCGAGCGATGACGTTGCCCCCCAGTGGCCGCAGATCCCCGCGCATCACGATACCGTCGAAAGGTGCCCGCAACTCCGCCTGGACAATGCGCTGCTCGACGATATCGAGTTCGGCCTGGGCGAGTGTCCACTGAGCTTCCGCGAGGCGCGCCTCGGCGCGGGCCCCGGCCGCCAGCGCGCGGAGTTGCTCCTGCGCGTAGATCGTGCGCTGGGCCGCCCAGCGCGCCCGTTCAAGCTCCAGGTCGCGCACATCGAACCGACCCAGAAGTTGACCGGCCTGCACCCGTTCTCCGGCGGCAATTGCGGCCATACCAAGCACCCCATCGAATGGCGCGGCAATGTGGCGCTGCTGGGTGGGCACAATGGTCGCAGGCACAATCACGGAATAGGGCAGCGTCCCGAACAGGAACCAGCCCAGCCCGGCCAGGAACGCCAGTGCCGCGGCCTTGCGCCCCCAGCAACCCGGCCGCAGCGCAGTGCGTGCCGCGCCAACGAACAACTCGCGGCCGTGCTGCCACCAGCCACGCCGGGCTTGCTGCAAAAGCAGCAGGGCCGGTGCGAAGGGGGCGACGAGCTTCTCTATTTCGGCCAGTGCCTCCGGCTTGAGCGCTTCCGCGTCCTGGTGGCGCAGACTCAGCACGGCGACGACGCGCTCCCCCGCGCGCAAGGGCAACGAGGCAACCGTCGCCCGGCCCACCGTGGCCTGCCATTGACGGTGCAGGCGGTGGCCGTGGCCGGGGCCGGACTGCGACCATTCCCCAGCGGCCGCGGCGATCAACACTTCGCCGGCATCGAGGCATTCTTCCATCGCAGCCACCACGTGACGAACACCTGGGCTGCGGCGTGGCACGTCGTCGTAGCCGGAGAGCGAAACGAGCCGGATGTGCTGGTTCGTCACCAGCCCAAGGGCCACCTGCTCACAGCCGTACTTGTTCCGCAGATTGTTGGTGAGCGCGAAGGCCAGTTCTTCAACCGAACCCATCGTCGCGGCCCGTGCCAGCGCCTGCGAAGGCAACTCCGGACGGGGGGAAGCCGCGGGGCGTCCAACCGTCGTTGCCGCGGCGGCGGCCACCGCCGCGAGCGTCTCGAGACGCTGCAGGGCCTGTGCCGCGCGCCGCTCGTCTGCCCGCATGACCAGCGCGACGGCACCACTGAGGCCCGTGTGCTCATCCACGAGCGGCGCGGACAGCAGCGCGATGCGCAGGCGGGCGGTGCGGGCCGTGAGCAGTTTGGCGCGCGGTTCCCCCTGTGCAAGGGAATCCGTCAGGAACTGCTGCAATGCAGGTCGCCAGAAGCGCGGATCACTGCGGCCGCTGTGATGCTCTTCCTCAATCACCGTCGAGCCGGTGCGGGCGTAGATCATGGCGCAGGGGCTGTGAAACTCCACCCCGATCCGCTGCAAGACCTGCGGCACGTATTCCGCGACCGAGTGCGCCGCACGCGCCAACGCCAGCACGTCACCGAAGGACAGCGCCTGCGGCCGTTCGGTGGGAGTCGGATTGGCTCGTGGCAGCGCAGCCGTGGCTTGCAGTGTCATGGCACATCCATCTCATGCCCCCCCACAAGTGACCCAGCGTCGCCTAGCCGTGCGGCGCAGACCCCGCGGCGGTCGTGGCCGGCAGCGCCAGCGGCGCGAAGAACATGAAACCGGCTTCGTAGGCATCTTCGCGCAGCAGCAGGCAGCGCACACAACGGGCGAACGTCAGGGGCAGATTGAGCTGCTTGCGCTCGAATTGCAGGCGGTAGATATCACCGACCGCAACCGGCAGCGGAAACAGGACGCGGCACCCGCCCTCGGAGATGTCCCCGGTCGTACCCTGCAACTTGAGCTTGAGCAGGTCGCTGGCGTTACCCGGCTGCAGTATCACCTGCGCACGCACCTCGAGCCGGAAGTGCACACGCTGTTGCCGCACCTGGTCCGGCGTGTTGCGCTCCAGCTCCTCCAGGAGCGCGACCGCTTCCTGCGAGGAATTCGCCGCACCGTTTTGAAAAAGGTCATCCAGCAGACTCATGGTTGTGACTCCCGAGCGCGGGTGACGGGCCGGGTGGCGGCATCATCCCCGAAGTGAACGTAGACCTTGAGCCCCGCGCGCCAAGCACCGGCTTCATTGGGTACATGCAGCTTCACCCGACAGGTCTGGCTGCCGGCGTCGATCACCGGGCTGATGAATGCGACGACGCCCACGGTCCCGGGCTGCGCATCGTGCTCCCACAGCACCTGCGCACTTTGCCCGAGCCGGAGACCGGCCGCGATGTTGATCGGGCAATCCACGATCACCAGTAACGGGTCGAGTTGCACAAGCTGGAGGATGCCCTCGCGTTCGGCCACCGTATCACCGATCTCGCGGAGATGGGCCGCCACGACACCGTCAAAGGGTGCCCGCAAGTTCAGTTCCGCCAGCAGGGCGCGCTGCAACTCGAGCTCGCGCTGCGCCTGGGCGTGCCGGAACTGCGCCTGCTGCAGACTGAGCTCCGCCGTGCGCAGCGCGTTGCGCACGTCGGCCAATTCCTTCGTCGTAGCGGCGCTGCCCCGCAGGGCCTCAAGTCGTTCGACCTCTTCCAGGACATGCGCCAAGGCGGTCTCCGCCAGCGCGATCTCATGGGTGCTCTCGGCCGCCGCCAGCGCGATCGATACGCGGCGCTCCTGCACGGTTTGGTGGAGCTGAACGAGCACATCCCCGGCGCGTACCTGCGCCCCTTCCTCCGCCGGCAGATCCGTAATGCGACCGACCGTCAGTGCGCCGAGTGTGGCCATACGGGCCGGCGCTGTGAAGCCCAGCACCGGGCCAGGTTCAATCGTTCCGGGTTTGCCAGGTGCTGCGCCCTGCCCGACCCCCACCAGCAGCAGGCCGCCAAACACGCCGGCGAGCAGGCCTGCCCGCCGGAGGCCCAGCCGGGTCCTGAATTGCTGTCGCAACAACTCGTACTCGGTCATCATCCCACCTCAATCACGCCGTCCCCGTTGCTGCGCTTCCGTCGAAGTCAGCTCCGCATCACGCTTGTTCGCTCCGCCCTGCCCACGCACCAGCGCCCAGAGCGCTGCCCAGAGGCCCTCGCGCCGTACTGCCGTGTCAACGGCCTCGGATTCGGCAGGTGGTCGCGCTGCTTCTGTTTCCGCCCGCGCACGTTCTGGGGACAGCGGGACGAAGCCGGACTCGACCGCCGGTGACTCGCCGTTCCGGCGAGCGGTCTCAGGTCCTGAGACCGCCGTTTCGGGTGTCAGACCGGCTGCGGTGTCCGCGAGTGTCAGTTCGCGCTCCAAAACGAACAGGTCCTCGAACCGCTGGCCCTGATCGAACGCCGTCAACTCCAGATCCGCTTCGGCCGCGGCTTCCGCTTGGCGCCCGGCTTCGGCCGCGGCGGCACGATCGTCCGCCTGCATGCTTTCCAATACGTGCGGTGCGAGCGTGACGACCGGTTGCGCCGCACCCGTGCCCGCGTCCGTATGCAACGCACTCATCGGATCCAGCACCGCCAAGCGCTCGTTGCCATCCCAACCTCCGGGACTCGTGGCGGACTGCGGTGAAACCGCAGCATCAACCGCTTGAACATGGGCAACGTCTGGCACCCGAGTCTGACCCCCTTCGGACGGCGCGACCGGAGCGACGGGCGACATGGCGGGTGGGTCTGTCGCCGGGACCGTGGGCGGGCCGGACGAAGGTGCGCCTGGCGGCACCTCTGCCGGCGCGACTGCATCGCGCGGGGGCGTGAGTGGCTCGATAGGAGTCTCATGCGCCGGCGGCACGGCCGGCTCATGGTCTTCATTTTCCGTAGCGGGCTCCACCTCCGTCGGCGGCATTGGATTGTCCGTCGGCAGTTCATCCACGGCCGGCGGAGTTACAGGCAAAGCGCGCACCGTCACCCTCACCGTGTCGATGCTCAGGTTGGTGCCATCGCTGACGCGCAATTCGAAGGTCAGCGCCGCATCCGGATAACCCTCCGGAGCAATGAAAGTCGGTTGCGCGGCGTGCGGGTCGCTGAGCTGCACATTCGGACCGCCGGTCTGAATCCACTCATACGTCAGCTCCACACCTTCGGGATCGCTGCCGTGGCCCAAGAGCTGCACAGGTTCCCGTTCGTGGACTACCAGATCGGGACCGGCATGCGCCGTGGGCGCATCGTTCTCGGCATGCACGGTAATGGTGACCGTGTCGCTGCTGACATGGGTGCCGTCGCTGATGCGCAGCTCGAAGGTGATCTCCGTGTTGGTGAGGCCCTCGGGCGCGGTGAATGTCGGATCGGGCGCGTGCGGATCACTGAGAGTCACTTCCGGTCCGCCGGTCTGCACCCACTCGTAGGTGAGCTCCTGCCCTTCGGGATCGTTACCCTGGCCATGAAGCCGAACGAGTTCACGCTCGTTGACCACGAGATCGGGGCCGGCATCGGCCGTCGGAGCGTCATTGTCGGCATGGATGAGGACGGTCACCGTATCGGTGAGGGTTTCCGAGCCATACGAGACGCGCACTTCGAATGTCACCGTGCTGTTGCTCAGTCCCTCGGGCGCCTGGAAGGTTGGATGAGCGGCGTGTGGATCGCTTAACTCGACGCGCGGACCACCGGTCTGCACCCATTCATAGGTAAGTTCCGCAGCATCGAATGGACCCGTGTTCGAGAAACCGACACCCGTAACCGAGACTCCCAGAGTGACTTCTTCCAGTTCCTCGGCTGCGAGGTCCTGGCCGGCATCGATGGACCAGCCGGGGGCCACCGGCTGCGTTTCGCCAGGCCCTGTGCCGGTGAACTCGTCGCCGTCGCTGCTCACGAGGGAGACGACCTGCCCATTCGCGAGCGTGACGGTCTGCACGTTCGTATAGTGAATCGTGAACGCTTCGCCGCCGGGGAGCTGCACGCGCAAAGTACCGGTGGCTCGATCGATCTCGACATCCGTCCGGGTGAACTGCGGCAGAGCGATGGTATTCACGCCACCGTTCCCATCGACATAATACTCCGCGTCAATGGTCGGTTCCGCAAAAGAGAAGGTGTCATCGTATGCGCTGCCGATGACCCGCTCGATGTCCAGCAGGGTATCGACACCCGCACTGATGGTGTCTTGCGGTCCAAGCAGCGTGAGATCAATCACGACACCGCCTGTAGCTTTGCTGTAGTCGGCCGTGTCGAAACCCGCACCGCCGTCGAGCAGATCATCTCCCGCACCGCCTCGCAGCAGGTCGTCGCCGTCGCCACCGACCAGCACATTCTTCCACGTGCCACCGAACAGCACATCGTTACCGGCGCCACCCTGAATGTTGTTGATGTTGGTATTGCCGGTCAGCACATCGTCTGCACCGCTGCCGATGAATGTGACCCCGGTGAGTTGCGAGCCCAGGGCCCTGATCTGGTCGTGCGTGAGCGCATCACGTTGCGCTACCGACAGGCGCGAGAACTCGTAGGAATTCGGGATCGTCGCGACCTGGGCTGGGGTCAGTTCCGGAATTCGGGCGGGGGTGACAAAACGGAAGTCACTCCAGCGTAGACTCTGAATCTGGTCCGTCGTCAGGTGCTCCACCTGTTCGCTCGTCAGGTACCCGATACTGACCTTGTCCACCTGCAACGCCTGCACCTGCTCCGGCGACAACGCCGCCCGCGCTTCCGCCGACATCCGGCTGAACTCGTAGGAGTTCGGGATCGTCGCGATCTGCTCCGGCGTGAGATCGTCAACCTCGTTCACGCTCAGAAAGCGGAAGTCGCTCCAGCGCAGGTCCTCGATCTGGTCCGTCGTCAGGTGCCCCACCTGCGCGCCCGTCAGGTACCCGATACTGACCTTGTCCACCTGCAACGCCTGCACCTGCTCCGGCGACAACGCCGCCCGCGCTTCCACCGACATCCGGCTGAACTCGTAGGAGTTCGGAATCGTCGCGATCTGCTCCGGCGTGAGATCGTCAACCTCGTTCACGCTCAGAAAGCGGAAGTCGCTCCAGCGCAGGTCCTCGATCTGGTCCGTCGTCAGGTGCCCCACCTGTTCGCTCGTCAGGTACCCGATGCTGACCTTGTCCACCTGCAACGCCTGCACCTGCTCCGGCGCCCAACGCCGCCCGCGCTCCACCGACATCCGGCTGAACTCGTAGGAGTTCGGAATCGTCGCGATCTGCTCCGGCGTGAGATCGTCAACCTCGTTCACGCTCAGAAAGCGGAAGTCGCTCCAGCGCGGGTCCTCGATCTGGTCCGTCGTCAGGTGCCCCCACCTGCGCCCGTCAGGTACCCGATACTGACCTTGTCCACCTGCAACGCCTGCACCTGCTCCGGCGACAACGCCGCCCGCGCTCCACCGACATCCGGCTGAACTCGTAGGAGTTCGGAATCGTCGCGATCTGCTCCGGCGTGAGATCGTCAACCTCGTTCACGCTCAGAAAGCGGAAGTCGCTCCAGCGCGCAGGTCCTCGATCTGGTCCGTCGTCAGGTGCCCCACCTGCGCCCGTCAGGTACCCGATGCTGACCTTGTCCACCTGCAACGCCTGCACCTGCTCCGGCGCCAACGCCGCCCGCGCTTCCACCGACATCCGGCTGAACTCGTAGGAGTTCGGAATCGTCGCGATCTGCTCCGGCGTGAGATCGTCAACCTCGTTCACGCTCAGAAAGCGGAAGTCGCTCCAGCGCAGGTCCTCGATCTGGTCCGTCGTCAGGTGCCCCACCTGCGCGCCCGTCAGGTACCCGATGCTGACCTTGTCCACCTGCAACGCCTGCACCTGCTCCGGCGCCAACGCCGCCCGCGCTTCCACCGACATCCGGCTGAACTCGTAGGAGTTCGGAATCGAGCCCACCTGCTGCGTTGTGAGGTACGGCGACTCCTCTGCCGTGAGTTGATTGAACTGCGAGTAGTTCAGCGAGTGAATCCATTCCACGCGCTCCGGCGGTAGGCCGGCGTCACTCCCGGCATCGTCCGGATCATCCGCATCCCCCTCGGCACCTTCCCCCTGTCCCGCTTCGTCAACGCCGTCATCGAAAAGCGGCGCCGAACCATCGTCGCCCAACACGGGCAGCTCGCCATCTGGTAAGTCGCTCCCCGTATCCCCATCATCGGTGGTGTCGTCGGCATCCGTTCCGATCCATGTCGCCGAAAGCAGAATCCGCGGCTCCAGAGCGTCGACCTGGCCACGCGGCTGGCTGGGTCTCGGTGAGCGCGGGGCATCCGGAGTCGGGGGCGGATTCTGAGAAACACTCGGTTCGGGCAGATCGGACTTCGGCATCGTACACTCGATCGGAAATGGCGGGCCGCCTGCAAGCAGCGCTGCCGCCGGCGCGAGTCGCGGCGCGTACTGCTGCCCTTGAGGCCTCCTGGTCACGTACGGCCAATCGGCACTGTGTCGCCCGGTGTTCAGTAGCCGTTTCGAGCCCTTCCTGCTCGGCAGCGGTTAGGCGTAGCTACTTACCCGCCGATTTCGCAGGACAAAGTATTATCGGGTTGAGCGGCGCGGCCGTTCCTGTGAGAGAGTCCGCGTCGGTGACTCGACGAAGCCCCTTCACAGGAGGTAAAAGGGTCGTGGTTGTCAGGTGCCCGGAGCGAGCATCCTCACGGGTTCCGCCAGCGTGTCGTGTCGCCAGACCCCCTTGTGGTGCGGGTATGTCCCCTGGAGCGGTTCAGGACTCCTATCCCGACGATCTCGCCCATTGCTACGGCTGCGGGCGGCTCAACGAGCACGGACTGCACGTTCGCAGCACCTGGGACGGCGACGAGACCGTCGCCTACCTGACGCCACGGCCAGATCACACGGCAGTTCCGGGCTACGTGTACGGCGGCCTGATCGCTTCGCTGGTGGATTGTCACGGTACCGGCAGCGCTGCACTGGCGGCGTATCGTGCCGCCGGACGCGAACCAGGCACGGCTCCACCGCTCCGTTACGTCACGGCAGCACTGCGGGTCGACTTTCTGCACCCGACTCCCATGGGCGTACCTTTGGAGGCCCGTGGGCACATCATCGAGATCAAGCCCCGCAAGGTGACCGTCGAGATCACCGTACTGGCCAGGACGGAGGTCTGTGCGCGCGGCCGCGTTGTCGCCGTACTGATGCCCACCCGCATGCTGCCACCGGGGGCGGACGCGCAGGGGGTGTGAGCACGTGGTGGTCCACGGGGTCCGCGCATGAAATGGAGCGGGCACATGACCCGCTCCATTCACACTGCCAGCACTTCACGACCCGCCGTTACGGGGTACGTTTGCGCACGGTATCAAGCGACTCCTTGACCGGCGGACGCGCGTCGTCCATCACCGGCGCGTCGAGCGCAGCCGGCGCGCTGGGGCGGCGCGGGGCCGGTGACGGCGGTGGCGGGGGGGGCGGCGGCGGGGGCGGCGCGCAGTTGGTGCAGTCGTGAGCCACCACCGTGCCGGTGATCTGCCAGAAAGTACCCGGAATCGACCAGCCGAGCGTGAAGAAGCGCGCGTCGAACCGGTCGAGCACAATATCACCGCAGAGCGGCAAAGCGTCGCGCGGCGCCAGGCCAGCCAGCGTCCAGGCCACACCCGTCGGATCCTCCAGCAGCAGCGTGAACGTCGGCGGCGGGCCCGCGGCCGACACGGGCAATAGCACGTTGTACACGTCGGCGGAGCCCGGGAAACTCAGATTCTCGATCATGGTGGCCCCCGGGGGCACCATCCCTCCGGCGGCACCCGGTCCGATTTGGAGCTGATAACCCACGATGGCCGGATAGTTGCCAAAGGAAGTGCTGGGATTCTGATCCGGGGTATTCCGGGCAAACCAATAGGTGATGGTCCAGGGGTCGCCAACCTGAACCGCATCCCACGGTGGCGGGATGAAGCTGTCCGTGTTGACCGACGTCACCTCACCGCTGAACCGGAAGCGTGCGAGCTCGGTCGGGCACGGCGGCTGGATGGCGCACTCGCAACGGAACAGATCGCCCTCCTGAACCAGCTCACACGGGAAGACCCCACCTCCGCCGATGCACTGTCCGGCGCACTGCGGCCCCGTCGCGGGGTCGAGCACGATGTAGCAGGTGGGATTGCACGCGCACTCCTCGACCGCCCAGGACGGGACGCAGTCGCTGCACGGGCAGTCGTCCGCCTCGTTACAGATGGCGCCAGTCTCCGGGCAGCGCAGCACGCGCCGCACCACGATCGGCTGGCAGCCGGGCTGGGCCGGATCGCAGCCGCCACCGAGGCAGCTCCAGGCATCCGGTGCCACGTAGCAGTTCGCGCGGTTGACGAAATTCCGCTGTACGAAGAGGTCGATACCCATCGCGCCGACGGTGACCGCGTAAGTCGCCGGGGCCGATACCTGCATGTAATCGTTCGGCACGGTCTGGGCCACGGTGTAACCGCCGACGGCGAGCCCGGCAATCCGGTAGTTGCCGTCCGCGTCGGTCACGGCGCTGGCCGTCCCCGCACTCACGGTGACGCCAGCGTGCGGGATGTCACCGACACCGTCGCCGTCGAGGTCGATGCGCACGGTGCCACGGATCTCGCCCCGCGCCGGCGGCGGGAGCGTCAGGCCCCCGCAGTTCTCGCGGTCCTTGCTGTCATTGCCACGCCCGCCAAAGAGCTTATCGGCATTGCTGCAGCCGAAGAGGGCATCATTGCCGCGATTGCCGAAGAGCCAGTCGCGGGTGCTGCCGTCGCTGCCACTGCGCACGGTGTCGTTGCCGCGATTGCCGAAGACATAATCACCGCCGCCTTCGCCGACGAGACTGTCGTTCCCGGCGTTGCCGAAGATGAAGTCCTTGCTGTCGCCACCGGCGATCAGGTCGTCGTGTGCGTTACCGAAGAGGAAGTCGACGACGGCACCGCCGCGGATCACGTCGTTGTCGCGATTGCCGAACGCGATGTTCATGCCGCCGCCGCCGAAGAACTGGTCGTTGCCCCGGTTGCCGAAGAGCAGGTTGACGCCCCCGCCGCCCACCAGAACATCGTCGCTGCCATTGCCGAACGCGACGAAGAGCCCGCTGCCGCCCGCCTCCAGGATGTCTTCATCGCCGTTGCCGAACAGCACGCTCACACCCGAGCCCGAACGCAGGCGATCCTGGCCGGCGTTGCCGAACTGCACCGCCAGCCCCGCACCCGCTGAAACCAGGTCGTGCCCGGAATTGCCGAATGCCACGCACAATCCGGGACCCCCGGCCACGTCATCCTCACCGGCGTTGCCGAACAGCACGGCCAGCCCGGGGCCACCCTGGACCACGTCATTGCCACGGTTGCCGAAGGCCACCGTCAGACCGATGCCGCCCAGCACGGTGTCATGACCCGTATTGCCGAACAGAATGCCGATTCCGTTTCCACCACTCACGAGGTCGTTACCGCGGTTGCCAAAAGCGACCGTCAGTCCGGTGCCGCCCGTCACGACGTCGTCACCCCGGTTGCCGAACATGACGTTGATGCCGTCACCACCGGTGAGCACGTCATCGTCCTGGTTGCCGAAAAGCACGTTCAAACTCAGTGCGGTGTCAGCCGCAATGGCGATAGTGTCCGCCCCGCGGTTGCCGAAGAGCAGGTTGATGCCATTGCCGGCCGTGATCGTGTCGTCGGCCCGGTTGCCGAAGACCAGGTTGAAGCCGTCGCCCGCGGAGATGACATCGTCGCATGGGCCGCCGAACAGGAGGTCGATTTCCATCGGTGGCACCGTGGGCAGCACCAGGCGTCCGAGACTCGTGAGGGCGTCCTCACCGTCACCCCCGAACATCAGGTTGCCGAATGCGATCGGCACCGGACCGCTGATGGGCACGATGAGAATGCCGCCGTGATCGGCACGCAGCACATCATCGCCGCTCGAGCCGAACACGAAATCGATCCCGTTGTACGCATCCACCGTATCGTCGCCGGCGCCCGCGAAGATGAGGTCGGCGGCGCCGCCGAGGTCGGTGATGCCGAGCAAATCGAGCAGATCATCCAGCTCATCATGGACCCCGGTGCAGGCCGACGTGCCGTCGGCACCCTGGATGACATCATCGCCGGGACCGCCGAACAGCAGGTTGCCGAACGCAATCACGATCGCCTGGCCGGCCGAGAGATCGCCGATGATGATCAGCGATCCGCCACCGCCCTGGAGCGTGTCGTGACCCGCGGCCCCGAAGATCAGATCGATGCCGCCCTGCGGCTCGGCCGGATCCCAGTTGCTGTAGTCACCACGGAGCAGATCGTCACCGGGACCACCGAACAGCAGATTGCCGAAGAGCAGGCAGAAGTTCTGATCCGGGAGTTCGATCTTGCCGCCCGCGCCGCCATAAATGGCGTCATCGCCCGGGCCACCGAAAATCAGGTCGATCCCGTCACCGTCTCCGTCGTCTGTCGGGGTCGCGGCGTCACCGTGCAGGGTGTCGTCACCGGCCTGCCCGAAGATCAGATCACCCAGTTCGATGGAGAAGTCATCGTCGATCTCCAGGGCGGCCCCCTGGCCGGCCGCGACCGTATCATCGTCCGCACCGGCAAAGATCAGGTCGATCCCGGCGAGCGTCTTGATGTTGTCCGCGCCCGCGCCGCCAAAGATCACGTTGCCGAGCCGCAGCTCGAAGTCGGGTTCGTCCTCAGCGCCAATGCTGAGCAGCCCGCCACCGTACCCGAAGATCGCATCATCGCCGTCGCCGCCGAAGATGACGTCGATGTCGTCGTCCGCGCGGTCGGCGCTCGGCTGATCCCCGTGCAGGGTGTCGTTGCCGTCACCACCGAAGAGCAGATCACCCAGCGCCAAGCGGAACTCGTCGTTGCCGCTGCCAATCGTCAGCAGCGCGCCCTTGCCCGCCGTGATCGTATCGTGGCCATCACCGCCGAATGCAATATCGATCCCGTCGAGTGCCACGATCGCATCATCGCCATCCCCGCCGAAGAGCAGGTTGCCAAGCCCAAGCTCGAAATTCGGATTCGTCACCGGTCCGATGCTGAGCAGCCCACCGCCGTACCCGAAGATCGCGTCGTTCCCGGCACCGCCGAACAGCAGGTCGATGTCGTCATCCGCGCGGTCGGCGTCCGGATCGTCACCGTGCAGCGTGTCGTTGCCACGGCCGCCGAACACCAGATCACCCAGCGCGAGCCGCACCGCATTGCTGCCGCTGCCAATGGTAAGCAGCGCCCCCTTCCCGGCCTTGATGACGTCGTTGCCGTTCTCACCGAAAAGCACGTCCACCCCATCGCCGGTGACGATATCGTCGTTGCCGTCGCCACCGAGCACCAGGTTCCCGAACTGGAAGCTGAACGAGCCCACCGTCAGAGTTCCGCCGTGGCTGACACGCACGCGGTCGTCGCCCGCCCCCGCAAAGACGACGTCGATCTCGGTGAGCTCGTCCTCCTCGCTGTCACCGCTCACAATCGTGTCGTTGCCGTCACCACCGAAGAACAGGTCACCCAACTCGACGGTCAACGACCCGCGCGTGATGGTCTGCCCGCCCCCGCCATACAGGCAGTCGTTTCCACCGTTGCCGATGATGAGATCGATGCCGGGGCCACCGAAGATCTCGTCATGCCCGCCGCCACCGAACAGCAGGTCGATCCCGCCCTGGCCACGGATGCGATCCGACCCGGGACCGCCGATGATCAGGTCGCTGGCACTGCCACCGATGATCAGGTCGTTGCCGGTCGTGCCGATCAGCACGTTGACACCCGGACCGCCCTGGATGGTGTGCGTCGTCGTGAACTGGCAATCTGCCGGCCCACCCCGTTCACCGCGGCCGTCCTGCAGCAGCGGTGCGGCCACGAGCATCAGTGCGTTCAAGTCCGCAAGGATCTGCTCCGCCTCCACGCGCAGCGCATCCGCGGCATCCTCGACGTTCACCTGGATCTGGGCGTGCAGGGCGTCGGCCGCGGCGAGTACCTCCGCCAGGCCGCGGTCGTGCATGAGCTCGCCGCGTCCCTCGAGGTCTGCTTCCGCCTGCGTCACCCACTGTTCCCAGTCCGCGTTGACGGCGTCGGCCGCAGCGCTGAAGGCGTCGGCCGTCAGATTCAGCGTCTCGGCTTCGGCCTCAATCTGCGCCGCAGATGAGTTGGAATTCTCATCATCCCCCAGCAGTTCGCCATCCTGCTCGAAGGCGTTGCCGTCGGCTTCGAAGAGGTCCCCCTGTGCCTCGACCTGGTCCACGCGGGTCTCGACCCCGTCCGTAATCGCCTCGAGCGCCTCGATGCGGCGCTCCAGTTCGGCGCACCAGAACGACAACCCGCTAGGGTCCTGAAGGTTCTCGTCGAATTCCGTTTCCGTCGGTTCCGGGTCCTCGGCGCAGAGCTCCGCCAGCTCGGTGATCGTCAGGATATGGCTCTCGATTGTCTGCGTGAAAACATTGATCGCGTCGCCACTCTGCGTAAACAGGCCCATGTTCGCGGCCTGGGCGTACAGCAGCTCGGCCCGCGCGAGCAGGTCGTAGGCCACCGGCAGCAGCAGCTCGAACTCATCGACCATCACCTCGACGTTCGCCGAAAAGGCCTGCGCATCCGCGGCCAGCCCGACCGCATCTCCCGCCATGAAGGTCTGCAGGTGGGTGGCAATACGCTCGTGGGCCTCACGCACCAGTGCGGCCGTGGGTTGCACGAGTTCACCCTCAATGTCGCGCACGTACTCCGCCGTTGGCCGCACGAGATTGTTGACGGCATCCTCCAGCGCCATCGCCGTGTTCGTGACCACACAGGGTACGGTGTTGCAACCGGACTGCGGCGTGTCGAGCAAGTCAAGGACCCGCTCGATTAGATCCTGCGCCTGCTGCAACGTGTCGATCATGTCCAGCGCATCGTTCAGCGGCACGACGCTCAGGTCGAGACCGCCGAAGACGATGTCGGCGCCATCCCCACCGTCGATCTCGATCGTCCATGTGTCGGATAGCGCGCCGTACGAGTCGTCGAAAACCACGAGATCATCGCCGTCCCCCGCCAGCAGACGAATCGTACTGAACGGAGTCACGCTCGAATCAAAGGTACAACCTGGTAACGCCGCCCCGACCGGGGTATAGATTTCCACTACCCCCGGGTCGCTGCTACTCACCACGACGCGCACGCTGTCCGCCCCGGCGGTACCGACAATCTCGAGCACTCCACTCACCACGTCGGCTTCCACCAAACCGCAGGGCGTCCCCGCCCGTGCCACGCCCGGCAGTGCCACCAGCAGGCCCACCGCCGCCAGCGTGCCGTGGATCGCGCTGGACACCCGGCGTCCGGCCGCGCGCGGCCGGCGGTTCAGCGACGCACCTCGCCACGCCCGCAGGCCGCACGCCCCCACCAGCAGCAGCAAGAGCCCGCCTGTGGGCTCCGGCACCAACCGGAACGCCACCGTGCCGTCCGGGAACGGGTTGCCATCCTCGTCAAGCGGGATATGGATGTTGCGCAGCGTCAGAGTGTGCGTGCCCGCCGGCAGCGAAAAAGATTGCTTGCTGAACTCCGGTCGCAACCAGGCCACATCCGGATCGTCGGTGTAGGGCGGATCGTCCAGCGGGCCGACGGCCGGAACCAGGGCCGACCAGTCCGGCATTGCCGGGGTGGCTCCGAGCAGGACACCGTTGAGGTAAACCTCGTTCTGGTCCGATACGACGAAAAGGTCGGTGATGTCCATTTGCACGGGCGTGGCGGAGGTATACGAGAAAATCGGGGCGTAAAAACTCCCCTCACTCATCAACTCGTCGAGGACGAACCAGGTGCCATCGACCGGCACGACGACACGGGCCGCCCCTGAGAACATTCCGGGGCCTTGGGTGAGGCCGATCGGATCAGCGAACACACCGAGCGGGCAGGCGCAAAGCGCCAGCAGGGTCGTCACGCGCGCCATCATCTCCAACCTCCTTATGTGTAGTCGTTTACATTCAATGACGAAATGCACAGCCCGGCGGCGGGCCAGCCGCGGTCAGGGGAACTGGGCCCGGTGATCCGCCCAGAAGTGGGCGCACCCGCGCTCCTTTCCCGAATTACTTCCGTAAGCTGTGGCCCAAATCTATAAGTTGCGTCGACCTGATCCGACAGTATTTCCTGCCGTACATACCCCCCCGTACACTATAGCACCTCAAAGGCGGCGGATGTGCTTCCCGCTTACGCTAGCGCTGGGCGACCCGCGCCGAACCCGGACGCTCTTCCGGCACCTGCGAGGCACAACCCGACATACCGCCCGCCCCACAGCGCTCTTGATCCACTTCGCGCGGGTACACCAGCGGGGTCACATAATCCTCGTGCGCCCGCCTTAGGGCCGCGTGCACCAGGCCCACGAAAAACGGCTGCGGTCGCAACGGCCGACTCGTCAATTCCGGATGTGCCTGCGTCCCGACATAGTACGGATGCAGGTCCGGCCGCAGTTCAAGGATGTTCATGATCTCCGCCCGCGGCGATTTTCCGGAGAAGATCATCCCGCCGGCCTCGAGCTGAGGCACGTAGCGTGGATCAACCTCGTAGCGGTGACGGAAACGCAGCCGCGTCCGGTCACCGAACATGCGCGCCGCCAGGGTATCCGGCCGCACGGCGATGTCGTGGCCACCGAGTCGCATCGTGCCGCCGAGGCCCTCGATCGCCTTCTGCTCGGGCAGGAGATTGATGACCGGGTAGCGGCACTCGGTATCGATCTCGGTTGTGTCGGCGTCGCCAAGGCCACAGACGTTGCGGGCGAACTCAATGACGGCCATCTGGAAGCCATAGCAGATTCCCAGCACCGGCACGCGCTGCTCGCGGGCGTGCTTCAGGCAGGCGATTTTTCCCTCGGCCCCGCGCGTCCCGAACGCACCCGGCACGATGATCCCATGGACTTCGCGCAGGGCCTCCGGCGCCGTCGCATCGGTCAGCTCTGACGTTTCCACCCAACGGACGTTGACCTTGGCCCCGACGTATGCGCCGGCGTGTTCCAGCGCCTTCAGGATGCTCGCGTAGGCGTCGCGAACGGCGGTGTACTTGCCGGTGATGCCGATCGAAACTTCGCGCGTGGCGGTTCGCATCCGGTTGAGGTAGCCGACCCACTGTTCGCGGTTGGCGCGCTCGGTGGCCTCATCGACGCGCGGCTCAAGCTGGAGCCACTCCATGACGGCCTTGTCGTAGCCGGCGCCTCGGAGCAGTTCGGGAATCAGGTACACGCTCTCACAGTCGTGCATGCTGAAGACCCGCTCGGGGGGGACATTGGAGAACAGCGCAATTTTCTCGCGCACCTTCCTGGTCACGGGGGAGTGCGCCCGGCAGGCGATGATGTGGGGTTGTACGCCGCATTCAAGCAGGCGACGGATGCCAAGCTGGGCGGCCTTGCTCTTCTGCTCGCCGAGGATGGCCGGTTCCAGGACATAGGTCAGAGCGACGAAGCAAACGCTGCGCTGGCCCTCCTCGAAGGCGAGCTGGCGCATGGCCTCGATGTAATGGGCATTTTCCACGTCGCCAACCGTGCCGCCGATTTCTACAAAGACGACATCGGCCTGGGTGGCAACGGCCAGTTCACGCAGGCGGTTCTTCACCTCGCCGGTGACATGGGGGATCATCTGAACATCGCGACCGAGATAGGCGCCGGTGCGTTCACGTTCGAGCACGCGGCGGTATAACTGGCCGTTGGTGGCGAAGTTGAGACGCGAAAGATCGATGTTGAGGGCGCGTTCGTAGGTTCCAAGATCCATATCGCACTCGGTTCCGTCGTCGAGTACGAACACTTCACCGTGGCGGAAGGGGTTCAGGGTGCCGGAGTCGATGTTGAGGTAACCTTCGAGCTTGATCGGAGTGACCTTGAGCCCCTTGTCCTGCACGCAACGGGCCAGGGAGGAGTTGAAAATGCCTTTGCCAAGTCCGCTCATGACGGTGCCGAAGACGACGACGTAGCGCGTGGAGCCGAGCTTGTAACCCGCCGGCAACGGCAGGTAGAACTCGGTGTCCCCGGATTGATCGCGGACCGATTCCAGCAGCCGATCGCCGTCTGTCATGATCTACACACCTGCGGATACCTTGGGTCGCATGGGACTAAGCACTCCTGTCGACACCGTGGCGCGCGGGAAGCCAGCGCTCCCCCGCGGTCAATCCGACACGCCGACGCGGGCGACGAAACGGGCGTAATCTTCCGGCGTATCGATTCCGGGGGTCGCCCGCGGCACAACTTCCACCGCCAGGCCCACGCCTTTCTCGAGCACGCGCAACTGTTCGAGTTTTTCGATTTGCTCGAGCACGCCCGGTTCCCAGGCGGCGAGCCGGAGCAGGAAACCGCGACGGTACGCATAGACCCCCAAGTGCAGAAGCCATGGCCCGGGGGCCGGCATACCACCGCCGTCTCGTGGATATGGTATCAGACTTCGTGAGAAATACAGCGCTTGTCCCCGCGAATTCCTGACAACTTTCACACAGTTGGGGTCACGCGGATCATGGTCGGGTGGAAACGGACACGCGAGCGTGGCGATCGGGCAGCCGCCGGCAGACTCGGACGGCTCCGCCGCCAACCGGCGCACCAACTGGTCGAGGTAGGCGGGCTCGACTTCAGGTTCATCGCCCTGCACGTTGAGAATGACCTGATCGTCCGGACCGGGGCGGGCTGCCAGCACTTCAGCAATACGATCCGTACCGCTGG
Source organism: Phycisphaerales bacterium (assembly GCA_016716475.1). Taxonomy (NCBI): domain Bacteria; kingdom Pseudomonadati; phylum Planctomycetota; class Phycisphaerae; order Phycisphaerales; species Phycisphaerales bacterium. The sequence goes on along the minus strand of JADJWG010000004.1, from coordinate 84,041 downwards.
GGTGGTCCGGGCGGGTGAGCACGGCCTCGCCGCCGAAGGACCGCACAGCGGCGGCGATACGATCGTCATCGGTAGCCACCAGCACCTGGGCGATCTCGCAGGCGGCGGCGGTGCGCTCGTAGACGTGCTGGATCAGGAATTTGCCGGTTTCTCGGAGAAGTGGCTTGCCGGGGTAGCGCGTGGAGCCGAAACGGGCGGGGATGACGGCGATGGCGGACATCGCGGGATGATCATGCCCGCGATCGGCCCCGGCGCCAAGCGCGCGGACCACAGCGCGCGGTCTTGACGGGTTTCGGGGCGCGGCGTACGATCCGTGATTCCCGAGTTCGGCTAGGCCGGACTGCGCCCGGGTGGCGGAATTGGCAGACGCGCCAGGTTGAGGGCCTGGTGAGGGTTAACCTCGTGCTGGTTCGAATCCAGTCCCGGGCACTGCGGCGGGCTACCCGTCCCGCCACGCCTGTTTTTGTCCGCGAGCGCCGCTAGCTCAACTGGATAGAGCATCGGTCTACGGAACCGAAGGTTTCAGGTTCGAATCCTGAGCGGCGCGATTCCCCCCCTGAAAGACAAGATCGGGTGCCGGAACGCAGTTCGTGCGCTGCCCGCCGTTCGCAGGTCGCACCCAGACGGTTGTACCGCTACACTGCCACCCAGCGCGTCCGACAGGACGGACGCCGCTTCACTGGCTGCGGGAGCTCGGTGCGCACCGGATGCGAATCAACCTCGCGAATCAACTCACGCTTACCCGCCTTGTACTGGCGCTCGTGCTGTTCGCCCTGCTCTCTTGGTTCGACGCCCGGCACCTCGACACCCAACGCTGGTTGCTGCACGTCTGCTTCTGGATTTTCCTCGTTGCGGTGCTGACCGACATCCTCGACGGTCTCGTGGCACGGCTGACACGCACCGTGACGACTTTCGGGCGGATCGTCGATCCAGTGGTCGATAAAGTGATCATCTGTGGGGTGTTCATCCTGTTCGCGAGCCACTCCTTTTGGGACGGCACGCGCAATATCACGGATGTGGCCCCGTGGATGGTCGTGGTCATTCTCACACGCGAGTTGCTGGTCTCGGCAGTCAGAGCGCACGCCGAGAGCGGTGGCGTCGAGTTCGCAGCCACCTGGAGCGGCAAGTTCAAGATGTTCGTTCAATCGGCAACGATCGCCATCATCCTTGGGCAACTGGCTTGGAACCTCGAAGGACTAAGCCCGCTGCGAACTGCAGCCGTATGGCTCACGGTAGCCATAACATTATTTTCTGCAATAACTTACGTTCATCGTGCCCGGGCCTTCCTGCTGACCGGCGCGGCCCTGTCCGGGGAGCAAAGGGGCAGTGAGCCGGGGGAACCATCATGACGGCAGGCCCGGGTGGCCGTGATACCCTACGCACTCTTTGTATTACGGTGCTTGGGAGCGGCTTTGCACCGATCGCCTCGGGGACTTGGGGCTCAGCGGTGGCGGTGGTCCTGTTCGCGCCGCTGTGGTTCATCTTCGCGGCGGGGAGCGTGTCACGGGCGGTCCTGGAGCTGTTCACACTCGGAGGGATCGCGGTCGCGTGTGTGCTGTCGATCCGATGGGGGGCCTGGGCGGTGGCACGGTTCGGACGCTCCGATCCGAAACCCTTCGTCCTGGACGAGTTCGCTGGCCAATGGGTAGCGCTGTTGGTTCTGCCCCTCGCGGCTGGCGCGGACGTGTACGCGTTGGCGGCAGTCGTGGGCGGTCAGTTTCTGCTGTTCCGAATATTCGATGTCCTCAAGCCGCCCCCGGCGCGCCAACTCGAAAGTCTGCCGCTTGGATGGGGCATCCTGTTGGATGATCTGGCCGCGGGGGTGTACGCCAATCTCGTCGGACAGGCACTCTGGCGACTGACACCGGCGGCGGGCTGGTTCGGGCTGCAGCAGATCGGCTGATAGGCGGGTTACCAGCGCGCAAGGAGCGTATTAGGTGCGCGATATCTTCAACGCGATCGTGCTCGGCATCATCGAAGGACTGACGGAGTTCGTGCCGGTGTCCAGCACCGGGCACCTTGTCATCGCCATGCCGCTGCTGGGAGTTGATGCCACGGCGAGACCGTGGAACGTGCTGCTCTGGGTGAGTCAGTTCGCGGCGATCATGGCGGTGATCGTGTACTTCTGGCGCGACCTCTGGCAGCGCACCTTCAGGCCGCTGACAACACGCTGGCAGGCCACGCCGGGATTGCAGGCGGGACCGCGCGCCTGGCACGTCATCCGGACCGAGTGGAAAAATCACATCCTGGTGAAGCTATTGGTCGCGATGGTGCCGACCACGATTCTCGCGCTGGCCTTCAAGGACTACCTCGATCCGCTCGAATCGCAGCCGGCGGCGGTGGCCGCGGCCCTGATCCTCGGTGCCGGTGTCATGGAATGGATCGACCGGCGGTGCCGCAAGGAGGTACCGCAGGAGTTAGAGCATATCACGCTCAAACAGGCCTTCTGGATCGGCGTGATCCAGTGCCTCAGCATGGTGCCAGGGGTCTCTCGCTCGGGCGCCACCATCATGGGGGGTATGACGCTGGGACTGACGCCGCGCGTCGCAACCGAGTTCTCATTCTACCTGGCAATTCCGGTGATGGTCGGCGCCGCGGCCAAGAAGTTGCTGGCACACGGAGCTGAACTGCGCGGGGACGATGTCCTCATTCTGCTGCTCGGGTGCGCCGTGTCCTTCCTGGTCGCACTGCTCGTCATTGCGGGTTTCATCGGATTCGTAAAGCGCTATCGCTTCACCGCGTTCGCGGTGTACCGCGTCGTGCTGGGGTTGATCGTGCTCGGCATGTGGTACGGCGGCTGGTTCGGCGGGCAAGGGTAACCGCGCCTCACAGCCACACGACTCAGTTCGGCCGAGGTGGTCCCGCGCCGTCTGCGGCAGTGATGCTCGGAGCAAAGGATGGGGACCGGATGGTGGTGAGCGTATCCAGGGGGTTCGGCGCCGGTCGGGCCCGGCGGCACAGGTGCAGCACACTGCGAATGGCCGCGCGGATTTCTTCCGCGGGGCGCTCAGCCGCGAGGGCCGCTTCGAGAAACGCGGCCTCTTCGCTGATGACTCCAAAACCGTATGAACCCGCCGTACCGCGCAGCTTCTGGGCCAGCGCAGCGGCGGCCACATGGTCGTCCTGGTCGTGTGCGAGGGCCAACTCGCGCACCCAGCCACGCAGTTGCACGATATAGTTATCCACGAGCGCCGCCATGGCCTGATCGTGTGCCACGGTGCTGACCACCGGTGCGGCGCGCAATGAACCCAGCAGCAACCGGAGGTCCTCCGCGACGATTGGTTTCGCGAGGTAGCCCGTCACCCCGGCCTCGGCACAACGCAAGGGGGTCTGCTCGCCGGCCTGGGCCGTCAATCCAACGATCGGTCCGAGGTAGCCATCCACCCGCAGGTGCTCGGCGACCGCGAGGGCATCCCGGTCCACATCATCCAGCTCGAGCAGTACGAGGTCCGGATCTCCCCCGAATGCCTCGAGCGCCTCGGAAACTGTGGTCGCGAAGTGCAGTTCAACATGTTCCCCGTCGAGGAGCCCTGCAAGAAGCCGCCGACCATCCGACGTGCTGTCCATGACCACCACCTTCAACCGCACGGCCTCATGCGTGAAGATGCTCACATCGATCGGGCGGGCGAAGCGTACGCCGACTTCGTGCAGACAGCCGGAACCCAGGATATATCGACAGCGGATCACGCGACCAGAGATCCGCTCCGTGTGTCCATGGGGGCCGCAAAGCCAGACTGCACAACTCGTGCCGGGGTACACGAAGTACTCGACGAGCAGTGCGATCCCGAACTTGCTGAGGTTGCGCGGCGTGGCCGTGACCAGTTGCGAACCCTCCGAATCTCGGAGTGTGCTCGACCCGGAAGGCGGCAATTCGATCGTGATCGCGGCTGCCCGGTAGCGAAAGCGGTCACCGCGGCGCTTCTCACCCAGCAGACCTTCACCGGACTCCCGGTCTAGCTGGTCGAGCCACTGACCGAGGCGCTTGGCGTCAATGCGCTGCGGTGGCCGGGGAGAGGATGCCGGAGTCATACCGTGTTCTCAAGCCAAGCACGGCGCGACCGCCGCGCCCCGTTCCGTGACTATCGGCAGGGAATCGGTCCCGTGTTTACCACGGGCACTCGGGCGCATCTGAGGCCGGCAGCCGGTGGGCGATCTCGCGCGAGGCGGGCTCGAGCGGTACCCCCGCCAACTGCTCCACGAACCACCACGCCAGATTGCCGCCGGCGAGCGGGAGTGCCGTGTCCGCCGCGACCTTCGCCACACACACAAGAATGACCCGGCGCCCCGCCGCGGTATCGCAGCGGAAACTACCTTCCTCAATCCATTCAGTGGGTGCCAGCCCGAGGGATTCCCGGCAGAGCCGGCTGGCGGCGTCAACCGGCAACAGTAATGGCTCAACCGGCCCACCGGGAAACTGCCAACCCCCCGTCTCCTGCTGAGCCGTGAGCAGTACCGCTCCGTCGCATCGGCGGAGTACGAGGCGCAGCTCGTGCGCGTGGGATGTGCGTTGACGGTTCACAAGCGCCCACGGTACAACCCGGCCGACGGTCGGTGCAAGGACCGGTTTCGGGCCGCCGCGGGCTGCCTGCCAGTCCCTGCCCACCTCGGCACTGGGAGTCAGCATGCGCGTTCTCATCACCGGTTCGAGTGGCCAGATCGGCACCAACCTCGGGCTGAAGCTTCAGGAGCGCGGTGACGAGGTGGTCGGGATCGACATTCGGCCGAACACGTGGACGGATCGCATTCCGACCGTGTTGGCCGATCTCCAGGCGCACCCGAAGGAGCCGCTGCCAGTCACGGGACCGTTTGACATCGTCGTGCACCTGGCAGCGCACGCCAAGGTGTTTGAGCTGGTCGAACAGCCCGATCGCGCCATGGAAAACGTGACGATGTGCTTCCGCGCACTGGAGTTCTGTCGTCGGAACAAAGTGCCGATCATCTTCGGCAGCTCGCGCGAAGTGTATGGCGACATCACCCGGCACGTAACCGAAGAGTCGCATGCCGATTTCGTCGTCGCCGAAAGTCCCTACAGTGCCTCGAAGATCGCGGGCGAGGCCTTCATCTACTCCTATGCGCAGTGCTATCAACTACCGTACCTCGTCTTCCGTTTCAGCAACGTTTACGGACGCTATGACTGCGACATCGATCGCATGGAACGCGTCATTCCACTCTTCATCCGGCGGATCGCGGCCGGCGAGCCGATCGTTGTCTTCGGCCGGAACAAAGTGCTCGACTTCACCTATGTTGATGACTGTGCCGCCGGCGTGATCAGCGGGATCGACGCGGTTGTGGCGGGTCGCGTGAACGAGGAGACGATCAACCTCGCCTGCGGACAGGGCGCGACGCTGGTCGATCTCGTCAATCTGATTGCGTTGGCGCTGCGCATCGAACCGAATGTGCGCTACGAGCCGGCCCGGGCCGGCGAAGTCACGCGCTACGTGGCTGACATCAGCAAGGCCCGCAACCTGCTCGGCTACGAACCGCAGACGCCGCTCTCCGCCGGCGTACCCCGGTCGATTGAATGGCAGCGCGAGCACGGCTACCTGAAGCTGGGTTGACCGGCCGCAGGTGTGGGCCGGCGGGAGGCGGGCTCTCTGCCGGCGGCACCCACCGAGGACTGAGTGCTGGACGACCGACCGTATCTCGGAGCGCCGGCGCTGGCGCCACTCGCGTGGGCCTACGGGCTGGCGGTCCGGTTGCGCAACCGCTGGTACGACGACCCGCGGCACGTGCACCGCGCCGGAGTACCGGTGATCAGCGTCGGCAACCTCACGACGGGCGGAACCGGCAAAACGCCTTTCGTAATCCTGCTTGTCCAGCAGCTCCGCGCACTTGGTCACCGGCCCGCGATCCTGACCCGCGGCTATGGCCGCACGACGTCCACGGAGGCCGACGAAGTGCTCGAGTTCCGCGCGGCGCTGCCGGAGATCCCCGTGGTGGTCAACGCAGACCGCGTGGTTGGCGCGCGGCAGGCGGTGATGAAATTCGCGGCCGACGTGCTGGTGCTTGACGATGGTTTCCAGCACCGCCGCCTCGCACGTGACCTGGACATCGTGCTGTGCGACGCATTGCGGCCCTTCGGCGGCGGCCGGCTGCTCCCCGCCGGGCGCCTGCGTGAACCACTGCCGGCCCTGCGCCGGGCGCAACTCCTCGTGCTCACGCGTGCGAACCAGCAGGATGCGACGGTCATCGAGACGCACATTCTCCCACTTCTGCGACGCCACACGGACGCCTTACTGCTCGTCGCGGAGGTCGCACCCGGCGCACTGGTAGCGCGGAACGGTCAGCGCCATCCGCTGGAGACGCTGCGTCGCCAGCCGGTGCTGGGGGTCTGCGGCGTCGGGAACCCGACGAGTTTTCGGGCCATGCTGGCGGAGCAGGCCGGCCAGCCGGTCGAAGTCCGCACCTTCGCGGATCATCATCCTTACACGGCCATGGATGTGCGCCACCTGCGCACGGCGGCGCAGCGCATAGCCGCCGGCGCCGTGATCACGACGCGCAAAGACTGGGGCAAGCTGGAGGCGCTTTGGCCTGTGGACGCGCCGCCGCTGTACTACCTGGAGGCGCACACCGTCTTGCGCGCGGGGAGCGATGCACTCAAGGTGCGCCTTTCCGCTGTCTGCGCCACCCAACTCAAGCCATAACGGCTACGGCTCGGCCACGGCATGCCCCGCCACCCAGCCACTCGACCAAGCCCATTGGAAGTTGAACCCCCCGATCCGGCCATCCACGTCGAGAAGCTCGCCCACGAGGTACAACCCCGGGCAGAGTCGCGAAGCCATCGTCGCCGCGTCGATCTCGGTCAGCGGGACCCCGCCGGCCGTAACTTCGGCATACTTGTAACCACGCGACCCAATGACCGGCAGCGGCCAGGCCGTCAGCGCGTGCGCCAAACGCCGCCGCATGTCGCGCGTGACCTGTGCCAGCGGAGACTGGCCGGGAAGCTGGAGTGCGGTGGGCAAAGCCGCCGCCAGGCGCGCCGGCAACCACTGCGCGAGGACGTTATGCAGGGCGGTCCGCGGCTGACCGCGACTACATTCCAGCAGGCGTTGTTCGGCCGCCTGGAAATCCGCGGTATCAAGAAAGCTCGCAGTCAGCGTAAATGGGTGGTCCGCGCTCCGGGCTCGATTGCAGAAGCGGGAGACGTTGAGTGCGGCCGGACCGCTGATGCCGAAGTGCGTCCAGAGCAGCGGACCGGCGATGCGCGTGGGTTTGCCATCCGCAGGCCGAAAGGTGAGTTCCACCTCATGGGCAATGCCGGAGAGTTCAGCGTGCAGGTCGCCCGCCAGCAGCAGGGGGTCGAGGGCCGGGGTGGTCGGTGTCACACTATGCCCCAGCGTGCGGGCGAAGCCGTAGCCGGCTCCGTCGCTGCCGGTCTTCGGCAGCGAGAGGCCGCCGGTTGCGAGTACAACCCGGCGGGCACTCAGCGTCTGTCGCTGCCACGCGGATGGACCGCCCACGTCAACCTCCAGCGCGAAACCCCGTGCCGCCGGCCGAACGCTGCGCACCCGGTGCCGCGTGAGAAGGATGACACCCAGGCGCTGCGCTTCGCGCAACAGGGCGTCGAGCACGGTGCGGGCGCGGTTGGAATGGGGGAAGAGCTTGCCGTATTCCTCCTCATGCAGACCCACCCCGAGTTCCTCGAAGAACGCGCGCGTGCGGTCCGCCGGAAACGCCGCAAGCACCCGCCGCAGCAGGTGGGGATTGCCGCCGTAGTAATCCTGCGGCGTCACGCACACGTTTGTGACATTGCACCGCCCGCCACCGGCGACGAGGATCTTCGCGCCGAGTTGTGCCGCACCATCGAGTGCCACGATGCGCAACCCGCGGCGCGCCCGCCCCGCGAAGATCGCAGTCGCGAGACCGGCGGCCCCAGCGCCTACGATGGCCACGTCGGCGGGTGTGGTGTGCGGGTCAAAGAACGGTGTCACGGGGCTGCTCAGGCCACGCCCAGGACCTTGCGAGCCAGGTCGTCCGGCATGCGCTCGTACCGCAGGGGTTCCATGGCATACGACGCGCGGCCCTGCGAGAGCGAACGGACCTGCGTCGCGTAGCCGAACATGCTCGACAGCGGCGCTTCCGCCGTCACGACGTGGTTCGGGCCGCGCATGCTGGTGGCCGTGATCACGGCGCGCCGCGCCATGAGGTCGCCATTGATCGCGCCGTAGTAGTCTTCGGGGGTGACGACTTCAACCTTCATGATCGGTTCGAGCAGGACAGGACCGGCCTTCTCGACGGCGTGCTGAAACGCAAGCGCAGCGGCGCTCTCGAAAGCGATCTCGGAGGAGTCGGTCGGATGCTCCTGCCCGTCGACGAGCGTCGCCTTCACATTGATGAGCGGGTAGCCGCCGAGGTTGCCGCTGCGCCCGGCGGCCCGCACACTCTGCTCAATCGCCGGCAGGTAGTGCGGCGCGATGCGCCCCTCCGGCAGTGCATTCACAAAGCGGAAGTGCTCCTCCCCCGGCCCGGGCTCGAACGGCTCAACCCGCAGCACCACGACGGCGAACTGCGCCCGCCCGCCGGCCTGGTGTACGAACCGCCCCTCACCCTGTGAGGCCAGCGTGATGGCCTCGCGATAGGCGACCCGCGGCCGGCCGACCCGGACTGCGATCTTGAAATCGCGCTCCAACCGGTGACACATCACCTCGAGGTGCAGTTCACCCATGCCGGAGATGAGCGTCTGCCCGGTTTCCTCGTTGTTGCGGTATTCGAAGGTGGGGTCGCTGCGGCAGAGCATGCCCAGGGCGTGCACAAGCTTGTCACGGTCGGCGGTCGACTGGGCCTCGATGGCCATGCTGATGACCGTTTCCGGAAACTCGATCCGCTCCAGGAGCACGGGCTCGCGATTCTCACAGAGCGTGTCCCCCGTCTGCGTCTCCCGCAGTCCGACAGCCGCCACAATGTCACCGCAGTGCGCCTCGGTCACTTTTTCGCGGCGCTTCGCGAAGACGCGAAAGAGCTGCGGGAGGTTCTCTTTCTTGCGGCGGCCGACGTTGAGAACACGCGAGCCGGCCTTGAGCACGCCGGAGTACACCCGGATGAAGTGCAGGTCGCTATGGCTCTCAGCAACAACCTTGAAGACCAGCGCGGCGAGCGGTTCCTTGGGATCGCACTTCCGTCGGATGATCCTCTCCGGCTTGTCGGGATCGTGCGCCTCGATCGGCGGCACATCGAGCGGCGCTGGCAGAAAATCGCAGACCGCGTCGAGAATCGCCTGCACCCCCATGTACTTCAGCGAGGAGCCGCACAGCACCGGCTGGCACTGCCGCGTGATCGTGCCACGGCGCAGGGCCGCCCGGAGCTCCGCCTCCGTCAACGGCTCGTTCTCGATGTACTTGAGCATCAGGGCTTCGTCGAGTTCGGCCACCTTCTCTTCCAGCAGGTGCCGAGCCGCTTCGGCCGCCGGTCGCAGGTCCGCCGGAATCGCACTCACCTGGTAGCGCCGGCCGTCTTCGCTGTCGGTGTAGTCACACACTTCCATGCGAAGCAGATCGATGTAGCCCCGGAAGGTGTTTTCCTGCCCGAGCGGCAGTTGAATGGGGATCGGGCGGCCGGCCAGTCGCCGCTCGATCGAGGCGACGGCGTGGGCGAAATCGGCCCCGACCTTGTCCATCTTGTTGATGAAGCAGATGCGCGGCACTTTGTACTTGTCGGCCTGGCGCCAGACGGTTTCCGACTGGGCCTCGACCCCTTCCTTCGCATCGAAGACCACCACGGCTCCATCCAGCACGCGCAGACTGCGCTCGACTTCGGCCGTGAAATCGACGTGGCCGGGGGTGTCGATCAGGTTGATGCGACAGTCCCGCCATTGCAGCGAGACCGCGGCACTGTAAATCGTAATGCCGCGCTGCTGCTCCTCGACGTCAAAATCGGTGATGGTCGTGCCGTCGTCCACGTCACCCATCTTGTGAATGACGCCGCTGTAATACAGCACCCGTTCCGTGGTGGTCGTCTTCCCCGCGTCGATATGAGCGGCGATACCGATATTCCGTATGTGGGCGAGTTCGTCCATCGGGGCACCACGACGGTTGCAGCCGCGGCGCACCCCGGCGGGCGGACGGCTGGAAAGACGGCGATTATATCCGCCGGACCACCGGCCGGAAACGCCACACCGAACCTTCGAACGATGCGCCGCTTAGCCCTTTTTACCGTGGCATTGTTTGAACTTCTTGCCCGAGCCACACGGACAGGGGTCGTTCCGGCCCACCTTCGGCGCCTCGCGGCGGATGGTCTGCGGCTGGGCGCCCTCGCCCTGCTGACGCATGGCGGCCTGCTGATCGGCCGACGCTCCCGCGAAGCCCGCGCCGGTCGCGTCCGCCTTGCTCGTGGTCAGCCCGCTCGGAGTCGGACCGGCCAGGGCCGCTGCGCCGGCATCACCATCGTCCCCGCCGTAGGCATCGCCACTCCAGCCCGAGATGCCGACCTTGAAGATCAGGTCGGTAACCCGTTCGCGCACGTTCTCGAGCATCTCGTTGAACATGCGCGTCCCCTCGCGCTTGTAGGCGATCTTGGGATCCTGCTCGGCGTACCCGCGCAACCCGATCGAGTGGCGCAGCAGGTCCATGCCGTACATGTGGTCCTTCCACGACTGGTCGAGGGTCTGCAAGAGCACGTAGCGCTCAATCTGCGTCAACTCGTAGCGCAGCATCTCGTAACCGCACTGTCGGAGTTGCTCCGCCAGGTCACCGGACAAGTCAAGCGGATGCGATTCGAGCACCGCGCCGAACCGCTTGACCGCCCACTCCTGTACGGCCGGCCCGCTGAAGTCGGCCAAAGCCCGGTTGATCTCCGCGTCGAGACGCCCATTTTTGAGGTAGTCCTCCTGCACGCTGCGCAGCTCGCGGAAGATGTCCTCCGGTCGCTTGCCTGCGAAGTGCTCGAAGTTCCACGCCAGGCCGTACTTGCGGTTCGCCCAGGTCGCGATGCGCTCGTACACCTCGTGCACGTTCTGTCCGCCGCGCTGCAGGGCGTAGTCAATCACCGCACCGACCGGGTACTCGATCTCCCGTTGCTGGTAGGCCGACCGCATCCGTGTACCGATGTGCTCACGGGCTTCATCGCGGTTCAGCAGGCGCAGCGCGTCGAGCGGGATCTCGACTGCGAACTTCTCCGCCGCCCAGCGTACGAGCCGTTCCTTGCCGAGCAGCGGGTTGCAGAACTGCTCCAGAGGGGCCAGGTCCGCCGTCTCGACGCGCTGCTGGGCGGCCGTCGCGATCTGGTCTTCGAGGTCGCCGGGATCGGCCTTGCGAATCTGGTTCTGCGTGAGACTCAGCCCGTACTGGGCTGCCCACGAGGCCAGGCCGCGGACGTCCCACTCTTCCGGATCGGTGGACGGGTCGACATACTCACCGAAGATGCGGCGGGCATGCTGCTGCACCTCGTTCACGACCTGATCGCGCGCCTGGTCCTGAAGCACCTTAGGGTCCAGGGCCTCGAGCTTGGTCGCCTCGATCTGCACGCCGAACTGCTGGTTCAGCCATTCCGCGGCACAGAGCGCCCCGTAACGCGCGTCAAAATAGCGCTCGATCGCATCGTCGAGCGTGGTGTCGATCATCTCCCAGACGAGGTCGCTCAGGGCGCGCCCCTCGACCACCCGCTGCCGCAGGCCGTAGAAGGTTTTGCGCTGGTAGTCCATGACTTCGTCGTACTCAAGCAGGTTCTTGCGAATGTCGAAGTTCCGCTGCTCGACACGCTTCTGGGCCCGCTCGATTCCCCGGCTGACGCGCTTGTCCTCGATCGACATGCCCTCTTCAAAGCCCAGCATCTGCAGCATCTTCAGGACCCACTCGCCCATGAAGAGCCGCAACAGATCATCGTCGAACGACAGGAAGAAGCGCGAACTGCCGGGATCACCCTGGCGACCGCAGCGACCGCGGAGCTGATTGTCGATCCGGCGGCTCTCGTGCCGCTCGGTGCCGACCACGTGCAGCCCGCCCATGGCGGCGACCCCGGGGCCGAGGCGGATGTCGGTGCCACGGCCGGCCATGTTGGTCGCGATGGTGACGTTGCCGACGACCATCTTCTTCTTGCCGCGCACGACCTCGTGCTGCTGTCCGGCCTTGGCGACGATCTCGGCCTCGCGCGCGTGGTTCTTGGCGTTGAGCACTTCGTGCTCGACACCGAAACGGCGGGTCAGGGCCTCGGACAACTCCTCGGAACTCTCGACGCTGACCGTGCCGACCAGAACCGGTCGCCCGGCGAGATCCGCACCCATCACCTCCGTGTAGGCCGCCACCAGGGGGGCCTTGTCGCCGTCGCCGCTCTTGAAGGCGGCCAGCGCGGTCTGGATGCGGCTGCGCTGCGCGGGCACGTCCGCGTCCGCCCGGCCCGCCTCCTCCGCCTCGGCGAGGAACCGGGTGGCCCGCTTGAGAATATCCTCCAGCGAGAACTCGTCGGCCGGATAGCCCTCGTGGCTGTAGGAGCGGATCTCTTCGACAATCGCGTCGAACTTGCTGGACTTCGTCTTGTAGATCTTGTCGTTGAAATCGACGCGGCGCACCGGCTTGTTCGTCGGGATGGCGATGACATCAAGTTTGTAAATCTTCATGAACTCTTCGGATTCGGTCATGGCCGTACCGGTCATGCCCGCGATCTGCTGGTAGAGTTTGAAGAAGTTCTGCAGCGTAATCGTCGCGAGGGTCTGGTTCTCCTGCTTGATGGTGACCCGTTCCTTGGCCTCGACCGCCTGGTGCAAGCCGTCCGACCATTGGCGGCCGTGCATCAATCGGCCGGTAAACTCGTCCACGATGATGATCGTGTCTTCCTGGACGACATATTCCTTGTCGCGCTGGTACACCATGTGAGCCCGCAGGGCATTGTCGATGTGGTGCGGCCAGTTCATGTTCTTGCTGTCGTAGAACGTGCCGATCGACAATTCCTGCTGGGCGGCCTTGGCGCCGTGCTCGGTCATATGGACGCTCTTGCGGTCCATCTCGACCACGAAATACTGTTTGTGACCAAGGGCCTCGGCCTCGTCGCTGGACAACCACAGCGGGTCGGCCTTGAACTTCTTGATGGCGTCCCGGTACTTCGCGTCGTTCGGGTCGAGACCGAAAGCCAGCGGGTCTCGCTCGATGTCCGCGAGACGACCGCGGGTCTCGGAGATGGCCTGTTCCTGCCGGCGGACCAGGGAGCGTGCCACATTGTCGGCGACGCGGTACTTGTTCACGTCATCGTGAGCCGGCCCCGAGATGATCAGCGGCGTGCGGGCCTCGTCGATCAGGATGCTGTCGACTTCGTCGACGACTACAAAGTGCAGCGGACCCTGCACCTGGTCGCGCGGCGAAAGCTTCATGTTGTCGCGCAGGTAGTCGAAGCCGAATTCACTGTTGGTGCCGTAGGTGATGTCGCAGCCGTAGGCCTGGCGGCGAACCTCGGCTTCGGGCCCCCAGGTCTGCATATCGGCGGTAATGAAGCCTACCGAAACCCCCAGCAGCTCGAAGATCGGACGGGCGAACTCCGCGTCGCGGCGCACGAGGTAGTCGTTCACCGTGACCATGTGGACGTGCAGCCCCTGCAGGATTTTCAGATAGTTGGCCGCGTAGCAAACGATTGTTTTGCCCTCGCCGGTCCGCATTTCCGCGACGTTGCAGTCCTCCAGCACCTTGCCGCCGATGAGCTGACATTCGAATTGGCGGTGATCCCGCGCCCGGCGCGACGCTTCACGCACGCAGGCATAGGCCTCCGGCCGGATTTCGTCGAGCGCGGCGCCGTCCGCCAGCCGCTGCCGGAACTCAGTCGTTTTGCCCTTCAGTTCGGCTTCCGAATACGCCCGCACGCGCTCTTCCAGCGGGTCAACGGTGCCGCGCACGAACGAACGCAGCCGGAGCACGACACGGTCGTTGCTGGAAGGCATGAAGTCATGGATCAGCCAGCCCGTGATGCCACCCCAGCAGACGAACACGAACGCCACCACGATCGAGAGCCACTCGCGCGAAAGCCACGAGACCCCGGTACCTTCCGGTCCGAGTACCAGCAAGGTCACGACGGCCGCGAGCAGCAGGGTCAACCCCAGCGAAAGCCAGACTCGCAGGCCGCCCCGCCGCGCCCGGTACCAGAAAACGGCGCCCGGCCGGGTCGCGTCGCGCAGAATGTCCGTATCCCCGATACTCAGCAGCCAGTTCATGGTTTGCGTGCCTCACGGCGGTGGATCCGCCGACCGGTAAATGGATCGCCCAGCCCGCCCGGGCACAATTGCTGTGACCCCGCCGGATTCCCGCTTGCCTGTCTCATCGCTGCTCGCTGTCCTGGCCGTACCCCCTGGGTACCGGCGACGCCGGATGCGCCCGCTTCTCAGCTCTTGGCGCGCTCCAGATACTCGCCGGTGCGCGTGTCGACCCGCACAAGCTCGCCATTCTCGATGAAGGGTGGCACCTTCACGACCAGGCCGGTCTCGAGCTGGGCATCCTTGTTCTGATTCGTAGCTGTTGCGCCCTTGATCGCGGGTGTCGTGTCGACGACCTGGAGTTCGACGACGTTCGGTAGCTCGACCGACACGATCTTGCCGTCGATGAACGAGACCGTCAGGATCTCCTGGCCGCGAAGGAAGTTCTCGCCGCCGGACATCAGCTCGAGATCAACCTCGATCTGGTCGTACGACTCCTGGTCCATCAGCACGAAGTTGTTGCCCTCCCGGTAAAGGAATTGGAACGGCTTCGTGTCCACGTACAGGATGTCGACCCGGTCATCGGGCGAATAACGTGCGTCCAGCACCCGGCCGTCCTTGAGCGACTTGAGCTTGACCTGCAGGTAGCTTCGCCAGTTACCCTTGGACACCCGCGTCACATCCGTGACCGTATAGTTGCCCCCCTCGTGCTGGACCACCTTGCCGCGTTTCAACTCGTTTGCCTTGGCCATGGGCCGTGCTCTCCTGTGGCGGACGCCGCGCCGGCAGCCGGCCGCATGCCGGGGGCGCTGTCGGGATTCTGCCTGCAAGCCGCGTAGTATACCCGCCAAGCCGGGATTGGCGACCGGGGGCGTTGCTCAGCGCCGGTATGCCACACACCATCGAGAACGCTCCCGGTCGTCACCCCCCCCACTGGTTTCACAGCGGCATTCCTCCCCCCCCCCGGCGAGTGGGCCAGCCCGCCCCTCTCATCCGGTTCACCAGCCCCACCCCCGGCAGAACTCAGCCACGCCCGTGCGCTGTCGATGAACCTCGACAAACAGACCGATATGCCCTGCTAGCGGTGCTCCGTGGAGCCGTGTGCGGCCGACTGCTTTCCGGCGGTCCGGGCATCGTTGTGCTGCGCTCCACATCGGAGCGGTCCGCACGTGGGAAGCTGCGCGGTTCTTTTCCGCCCATGACATGAAAGGGTGTCGTATGCAAAGGACAGGTATCAGAGGTTGGACGGGCATGCTCGGGCTGGGACTTCTGCTCGCCATCTCAACCGGTTGTACAATCCTGCATCCGATCACACCACAGCAGGTGTTGGCGGCCCAGGAAACCTGGGGACGCGGCGTTATCGCCATCGGCGCTGCATACCTCGCGGGTGATGACTACGCGCGGACTGCGGCCGACCACGTGGACAACCTCTATGCCTTCGAGCAGGGCGACGTGCTTTTCAAGCCGACCAAGGCCTCGACAGCCCAGTTCCGACTCACGCGCGACAGCGCCTTGTCCTACTTCGTCGGTGGCGACCAGGCCTACCCGGAGGACAAGGGTTTTGCGCTGCACCCGTGGATAAACGTGCGCTTCGAGAATGCTGGCATGTTCATTCACGGTAACTACGCCCTAGCGATGGGCAACTACTATTTTCAACAGCGCGACGGCACGGAGATCAAGGTCGAATATACCTTCGGCTACCTCCAACAGGCAGATGGCACCCTGCGCATCAACCTCCACCATTCTTCGCTGCCGTACGAACCACACTGAACCCAGGCACGTCGAAGCCGTACAGCCAGATGCAATTCCGGGCTGAGATCCGCCGTGGTCGAACGGCAGCCGGTCCGGAGAGCGGTGGGCGATCGCAACCGGCGCAGAGTTACGGCCGGATAGTTAAATTCACTGCGCCGCGCGTCCGGTCTCCGTCACCTACGGCACCTCGGGCTGCCACTTCCGGACAACCGTTTCGAACTTCCCCCCTTGGGTGCGCGGAATCGCATTCACGCGGGTCACCTCGATACGCATCTCACCACAGCGCTCGCGCAGTCGCGCCACGATCGTCGTCGCCGCGGCCGGCACAAAGTCGTGTGCTGGCACAATCAACACGCGCACCAGGTCGCGCTCCTCCTGTACGAACTGGCACTCCCGAATGCCCGCCAGGCCACTGAGCACCGGCCCCAGCCGCGCCACCTCGCGTCCGTCCGGCGTCAGGATGGCCTGGCCGATGCGCCCCTCCAGCCGGGCCAACCGCGGGAACGGTGGTCCGCCCGGCAGCGGTGGGAGAATCGCGCCACGATCCCCGAGCCGGTATCGCAAGAATAACTGCGCATCGTTGCACAAACTCGTACAGACCAGCTCGCCCGTCTCCCCCGGCGCGACCGGCTGCCCGGCTTCATCGAGCACTTCCAGAATCCCGTAGTCGGGGCTGATGTAGTACACCCCGTCCGCCTCCTGCGAGGCGAAGCACGCCTTCTCAGCGCAACCGTACTGATCAAAGACGCGCCCCTCGAAAGCCCGTTCGATATCCGCCCGCTGATGTTCGTAGAGCATTTCCGAACTGGTGCTGATGATCGGGATTCGCACGCGTTCGTCATGGGCAAGCATGTATTGAGCGAGGGCGTGCAAGCTGGAAGGAAAGCCCATCAGCGCATGGTAGGGCCGTTGCCGCAGGGCTTTGACATAGTGGCCAAGGTAGCGTTCCGCCAGGTGATAGCTCGATAGATAAAGCTGCTTGGAGGCGTAGTTGTATACCCAGAACGGTGGACGGGTGCGCGTCGCCGCGGTCACCGGCTGTGCTCCCAGCATGGCGTACGGCCGGCGGCCGAACTCCATCCCGATCACGCGGCGATGGCGGGCCTCAAAGAATGCATAGTTCCACTGGGCCACTTCGGACGTGTAGTACAAAGCGACCGGAGTTCCGGTCGTTCCACTGGTGCTGCTGCGGTGCAGCCGCGCGCGTGGCAGAGCCGTGTTGAGCAAGCGCTCGGGCGCGGCCCGCACGGTTTCCTTGGCGAGGAGCGGCAACCGCGCCAGATCGATCGCACCGCGGACATCCTCCGGACGTACGCCATGAGTGGCAAAGGCCTCCCGGTAGTGCGGGACGTGTTCCGCCGCGATCGCGACCATCGCCCGCAGACGCTCATCCACGTAGCGCTGCATCTGCTCCGGCGACCACGCGCGCCGGGCGCTGATTTCTTCGACCAGGGCCGCATACTGCGGACCGTAGCGGATGCGCTTGAGCTGCCAGCCGCGATAGGTGGCCGCCGCGTCGCCCAGAACCGGAAAACGCCACACCAGGCGCTGTACCCAGGTAGCCAATGCCCTGCTCCCATGCATTCAGTGGCGCCGTGACCAACCGAGGCGACGTGCCAGGGACTGTCGAATCAGTTGGAAGTGGTAGGGGCGGAGATTGCGCAGCTTCCGCCAGAGTACCCGCGGCCCGCCGCGCCGCAGTTCCTGCCACCAACTGCTGAGATACTGCGAGGCAAAGCGCTGGCTCGCGGTCGCGAAATGCAGTTCGTCGCTCCGCCCGTCCGTGAGGGTGGCGTCCAGTGCCGCGAGATGGGCGGCGATTTCGCTGCGCAGGGGTTCGCCGGGCAGTGTCGTCCGGTATTCCTCGGTGATGAAGCACGGCACGGCCTCGTGCGCAAGCACTTCGGAACCGGCCAGTCGGACGCGCAGAAAGAAGGTTCGACGACGCATTTCCTGCGGGGCCGGCGCCACGAAATCTCCGAGACTGTAGGCCGCCAGCCCCGTCCCGATGCGTTCACAACCCTGTGGCACATGCGGATGATGACCAAGAAACACGCTCGCCCCTGCCGCAAGCACCGCACGCGCCAGGGCCCGCGTTTCCGGGGCCGGATATGGGTTGAACTGTGCCCCGGTGTGACATGAGACCACGACGGCGGTCACTTCCGGGCGAATCCGCCGCACATCCGCAACCACCCGCTCGACGGCCGGAAAGCATGCCACATATTGGTTTGCCGGACGGACCGCATTGTGGGCGGTCGCGTAGCCGAGAAACGCCACGGGGCCGGCCGGCGACGAAACCACGACCGGCGTGGCCGCCTCGTCCGCATCGCAGCCGATTCCGATGGCAGGCAATCCCGCGGCTTGCAGTTCCGCCCGCGTAATCTCGACTCCTTCGGCACCGAAATCGTAGATGTGGTTGTGCGCCAGGTTCACCACGTCGAAGCCATACTCGGCCAGGGCCTGGCCCGTTCCCACGGGGCTGTAGTAGCGGTCGGGGGCGCCCGGCTCCGCCCGCCGGGCCTTCGTAATCGGCGTCTCGAAATTCCCGAAGAGCACGTCCCCCTGCAGGAGAACTTCACCGAGCGGACGCAGAGCCCAAAGCCAATCTGCGGCCGCGCGGCTCCGCTCCCCCACCGCGCCATGAAACATCAGGTCGCCGACGGCTGTCAGCGTCCAGGCCCCGCTCAAGGCCGATCCTCCGGCCGCGCTGCATCGGCACAGTCCCGCTCGTCCGGTGCCACTTCCTTGATGACGCGGGCAGGGACGCCACCGGCGATGACGAAGTCGGGCAGATCTTTCGTCACCACCGCGTTCGCGGCGACAAGCGTACCCCGTCCGACCGACACACCGGCGGTCACGGTTACATGAGCCGCCAGCCAACTGCCGCGACCGATCCGAATCGGCGCGCGCTGACCCTTCCCGTAGCGATAAGACCCGTTCGCGAGCCGGTGGTTGCCCGTGATGAGAACCACGTAGGGTGCGAGCTGCACCTCGTCTTCGAGCGTGACACCGCCGGCACAATGCAGCCAACTCCCGGGACCGAGGTAAACATGCGAGCCAAAACTCAGCATATTCGGGAAGTTGATCGTGACATTGTGGGCAATCTGGAGATCCCTTCCACAACGGGCGAACGCAGGTCGCGCCAGCCAACCGCGCAACTTGAGAATCGGCCGCACATCGGACATCCACGCCGTACAAGTCATGACCAGATGGAACCAGAGGTATTTCAGCAGTCTCATACCATGGCCCTCGCGTTTGTCGCGCCCGGCGCGGGCAGCTGATCGCCACGGGCCGCCTGCCGCAGCGCCAGCACCATCCGGTCGACGAAACGGTCCATGGTCAACTCACGCATGCGCTCGCGACCGGTGGCAATCAGGCGCCGTCGCAACTCACCGTCACGAATGATGCGTTCCAGCGCGGCGGCGATGGCTCCGGCATCGCGCGGTGGCACCAGCAAACCGTCCTCTCCATCGCGCACGCTGCTCGGAATGCCGCCAACGCGCGTACTGATCACGGGCAAACTTCGTGCCCGGGCCTCCACCAGGACGCGCGGCGTGCCTTCCGACAAGCTGGGCAACACCATGACGTCTGACCGGTCAAGCTGCGCGAACAGCTCCGGTCCGAACGGGGCATAGCCGGCCCATTCCACCCGGGCCGTGAGTCCGAGCTGCTCGACGAGCCCCGCGAGCCGATTTCGCTCCTCCTCAAACTGACCCCACGAACCCACGATCGTGAGCTGCACTGGAGGTGTCGCTCCCAGGGATGGCAAAGCCCGTATCAGGTACTCAAGACCCTTCTCGGGTCGTACAAAGCCGACAAAGATGACGCGCACCTCCGATCCCTGGCAGGTATCGGAACGTTCGAGGAAATCGGATGCACTCAGGGTCGTGCTCACCACCGACTGCGTGCGCGGCGTTGCAAAAAGCTGAGCTAATTCGTCCCC
The DNA here is from genome assembly GCA_016716475.1 of Phycisphaerales bacterium. NCBI lineage: Bacteria > Pseudomonadati > Planctomycetota > Phycisphaerae > Phycisphaerales > Phycisphaerales bacterium. Next base: position 64,242 of record JADJWG010000004.1, on the reverse strand, counting down.
ATTCGCCAGCACCGCTGCACCCGATCGGCGAATCGCCCAGCGCGTGAACTTCTGTTCAGCGCACGCAAACGCAATCGCAACCTGTTTCATGACACCACGAAAGCCGCGCTGCTCACCACGGAGAATCGCGACGGAATTCCCGACCACCCAGTGCACCACCGGGATGCCGGACTGCCGGGCATAACCGTGCGCCGCCCAGATCAGTGGCGGATTGCCCCTCAGGATCAGGGCATCCACCTCGCCAGCCATGGCGCGATAGGCCCGGAGCAGGGCACGCGGATTCCGCATCGCCCGAACGGTTGCGCGGGGCACATCCCAGGGCACGACCTCGAGATTGGCGGCCTCAAAGGCGTGATCGATCGAGTCCAGCCCTTCTGCGGATGCACGTGGGCCGTAGAACCGCAGCGTCCTGAAGCGCCCCGCCAGCACGTCTGCAACCCGGCCCATCGAGTGATGGGTATACCACCGGCCATTCCGCTGCACGACGGTCGTTCCGCACACACCCACACGAATCGGCAGCACTTCCGGCAGCGTTTCCAAACCCTTGCTCCTCGGCACCGGTGCTCCCCAACGAAGCTCGTGCGGCGCCGCGACACCCCGCGGCACATTATCGACCACTTCGCCAGGCGGGGAAAGCGCCCGGCAGCGCCACGCCTGTGCCGACCTTATCCCGGGCCCCGCCGCCCGGTAACATATCACGCGCAGCGGCCGTGCCCGCTGGGCAGACCCTGGCAAAGCCCCGACCCGATGATCCGACCACCGCTCCAGCCGTTGGCCCTCACGATCCTCTTCCCGTGCTACAACGAAGAGGCCCACCTGGAACGCGTCACGCACTCCGCACTCGCCGTCGGCCGATCCGTGGCGGCCGATCTTGAAATCCTGATCGTCGACGACGGCAGCCGCGACCGCACGGGCGCCATCGCCGACGCGCTCGCGGCCGAGCACCCGTCCGTGCGGGTCTTGCACCTCCGGCCCAACCGCGGGTACGGCGCCGCCCTGGCCGCCGGCTTCCGGGCGGCGACGAAAAACTGGGTTTTTTACACGGATGGTGACGGACAATTCGACTTGGGGGAGTTGCCCCGGCTGCTGCCGCTGCTGGAAGTACACGACATCGTGTCGGCCTATCGCCTCGACCGGCAGGATACCCCCCTGCGACGACTCAATGCTGCCTTGTGGTCGGGCCTGGTGAACTGGCTCTTCGGTCTGCGGCTGCGTGATATCGACTGCGCGTTCAAGATCTACCCGCGCCCCTTCCTGGAGCAGATCTCGATCCGCAGCACCGGTGCACTGATTGATACCGAGATGCTCGCCAAGGCGCGGCGGCTGGGCTGCACCATCGCCCAACTCGGCGTCCGTCACTATCCCCGTACGGCCGGCCGCTCGACCGGGGCCAATCCGCGCGTCATCCTGCGGGCTTTCGGCGAGCTGGCGCAGCTTTATCGGCACATCCGCACCGGCACACCGTAGGTGCTGCTCACTTCACGGGGCGGCTGCACAGCACGTGGCCGCGCGGGAGCAGGTTGACTTGACGCCTTTCCCTCGCCCGACCGATACTCGCACAAACTGGCGCGATCCGCACCCGATACCGTCCTGGATGCAGCATGCAACTCACGATCCTGATCCCGATGCGCAACGAAGAGCGATTTGTTGCCCGCTGCCTCGATTCGATTCTCGCACAACTTGCCGGCCGGGAGGACGTCGAAATCTTCTGCATCGACGGGGCCAGTACGGATCGTACGGCAGAGATCGTGCGGACCTATGCAGCCCGGGACGGGCGCGTGCGCTATTTTGCGAACCCGGCCCGCATCGTACCCGTGGGTCTGAACCGGGCCATCGCTTCCGCCCGCGGCCAGGTCATCATGCGGCTGGACTGCCATTCCGAGTACGCCCCGGATTACGTCGCGAGCTGCCTGGAGGTGCTGGAGCGGACCGGGGCCGATGTCGTCGGCGGCTACATTACGACGCGCCCGACCGAGGAGACCCCGGTGGGACGAGCGATCGCCGCGGCCCTCTCGAGCAGCTTTGGCGTGGGCGGCGCGACCTTCCGTACCGGCGGTGTCGAGCGTGAGGCCGACACGGTCCCCTTCGGAACATTTCGGCGCAGCGTGTTCGAGCGCTTCGGCCGTTTCGACGAACGGCTCGTCCGCAACCAGGACATCGAGTATTGCAGCCGCATCCGGCGCCAGGGCGGGCGAATCGTCCTCTCGCCGCAGATTCAATTGACCTACTTCATGCGCTCGACCTATGGCGGCATGTGCCGACAGGCCTTTGAGAACGGGCAGTGGAACCCCTACACCCTCTGGCTCACGGGCGGCGGGTTGCGGTTGCGACATTTCGTTCCGCTGGCGTTCGTTCTGAGCGTGCTGTCGCTCGCCGTGGCGAGTGTGCTGTGGTGGCCGATAGCCGTGCTGCTGGCCCTCGTGCTGCTGTTGTACACGGCCGTCGGAGCCGGCATGGCCCTGCGCCAGGCACGGGCCGGCGGGGCCTCGGCCCTGTTGATCCTGCTGGCGTATTTCCAGTTGCACTGGAGCTATGGACTGGGCTCGCTGTACGGCGTGGTGACCGCCCCGCTGCGATTCGGCTGGCGCCCGGCACACCCGGCACCGTAAAGGTGTGCGGCCGCACAGCGGTCACCGATAGACGACGGCATCCCCCGGTTGCAGGCGCTTGAGGATCTCCTCGGGCGTCAGTCGTCGCGGTCGGTCCGGCTCGACACCCGCCAGTTGGTCGCGGCGGGCCTGCTCGGCGAGGAGTGCGCAGATCGTCAGGGGGATCCAGAACCACTTTGAAAAGTGAATCGTGTGAGTCAGGGAGGACAGCATGGTGAACATGAACAACATCGTCGCGGGCAGACCGTAGAGTCCGAAGCGGATCGACCAGATGGCCCGCCACAGCAAGTACAGACCGACCACGAACAAGCCGAATGATGCCACTCCACCGTCCACGAGGGCGCTCAGCATCGTGCTGTGAATGTCGATGAACACGCCGGTACGGGCCTCAAGTGCGAACGCGGTGTTCCCATAGCCGAAGCCCCACGGCTTGCTCAGGAACGTCCGGAAGGCGGTCATCCAGATTTCGTAGCGCGACTCTTCGCGGGCAGCGACTCCGCGCTCGAGCAGCGCGTTGATGCGCTCCTGCGGACGCTCGCCCAGCACACCCGAGCCGAGCACGAAGTAGGTCGTGGCCGCAATGACAACCGCCGCCGTTACCGGGATCAGGATGCGCTGCGCTGCGGATGCCCGCCGCGTGAAGGCGAGACCGAGCAGGGCGGAGCCGAAGACCGCGATCAGGGCCGACCGCGAACCGGTCATCATCATCCCCGTAAGAATGATCGGTCCGGCAGCGATGATCGCAATCCGGAGGAAGCGATTGCGTGTCATGGCCCAGGCCGCCGGCACGACCGCCAGCGGTACGGACAGCGCGAGCGCCGTGGAGTTCGGATTCGCCGCCGGACCGAGGGTCGCACCACTGAAGGCCATCGAGCGGGAGCCGAATACGACCAGGATCAGCCCCCCGATCAGGCCCCCGGCTACGCAGAATTGCAGCGCCCGGGCAATCATATCACGGTCGCTGAGCCGGTGAATCGCCACGATGATGATCAACACCTGGACACTGATCTGGCCGGCGTAGCGAACAGAAGCGAGCCAGGCAATCGAGAACATGGCCGTCACAATCCCGTAGATTCCGAAAGCCAGCATGACGAACAGGAAGGGCTTGCTCGCGAGAATCGGGATCCGTGTACGGCCCGGATGCGCCACGTAGGCGAGGAGTACGAAGGGACCCAGGATTTTGGCCGGGGTAAGAATCGAGCCCTCTTCCTCCAGCAGCAACTGGTCGAGCGCCGCACTCGCAAGATAGACGTAGATGCCGATCTCCGGCGCGATGAGCGTCGTGAGCAGGACCGTGACTCCGGCCACAACCGCAGCCGGTTGCGTTGCTCCACCGGCATAAAGCAGTCCCGCCACGAATAACCCCGGGAGGAACAGCATACTGAGGATCTGGTCATCATGCCGTCTGGGGGTTGCCGGCAATCGCAGTTCTGCGGCATACGGCAGAGGTCGATCCATCGGTTACATCTCCACGTGGAGCCGCACTCCGGGTACGGTCCTATGTCCGGACGTCCAACGTCGCATTATCGAGCGGGGCCGCCGCATCGGCTACAACCGCGGGGACTGCGACCGGCGGTTCCGGCGACGATCTACTCGCGTCAGTGACCGCCGCGATCTCCGCAGCACGGACCCGCAGCGCCCGGGCCAACCCGAGGAAGTACACCGTAACGGTCGCCAGGTGGCCCAGCACCAGCGCAATCGCAGCCCCCCGGACGCCCAGTGTCGGAACCAGCCCAAATGACGCAATGGTCGTCACGACGAGCGTAGCCAGCCCCGCGACGGCCGACACGACGAACCGCCGCGCTGCCGCGAGACCGACACCCCCGAAGAAGTTCAGCGACAAGAGCGCGACGGCCACCGACATGATCATGAATTCTGTGTGGTACTCGGCGTAGTCGGCCGTGTACAGCAGGCGTAACACTTGCTTGCCCAGGATCGCAGCGCCGCCGACCATCAGACCACCCAGCACGAGTGCCAGCCCCATCATCCGCCAGAAAAGCCGTCGGAACGCCACGAGGTTGGTTGCGAAATAGTGCGCCAGACGGGGCGCAGCCGATTGTCCCAGCGGTGAGATCAGCATCATGGCCGCGAGCACGGCATAAGCCGCCGCATCGTAATACCCGAGTTGTTTGAGTCCCTGCTGCGCGAGGAAATAGCGCGGGATGGCCACGGCGAGCGTCAGCAGGAACATGCCGACCCCCAGGGGCAGCGCCCGCCAGAACAGGCCCCGGAGCACACGCGGGGCGAAGTTCGGCCAGAGCGCCAGCTTCTGGCCCGCATCGGCGGATTCCACCCGCAGCAACCGCGCCGCGAAGGGCAAATCGTAGCAAAGTACGACGAGCAACCAGGCGATGACCAGGGCCGCGGCGGCGGCGATCTGATTACCCGTCACCACGAACGTGCCTGCCAGCACCGCAACACCGAGCGGCCCGCGGATCACCAGACTGAGGCCGCTGATGTTCATTTGCTCGTAGCGCTGAAACAGGCCCCGAATGATCTCGCTAACGGCGTCAACACCTTTGGCGAGGCCGACCAGGAGAATGACGCCCCGCGCCGTAGTAGTCTCAAAGTGTCCCCAGATCGCGATCCCCGCGATCAGAAGCACGGCAAGCAGACTCAGGGCCGTGCGTAACCCGAAATAGTGTTCAAATCGATATTCGTTCCGCACGTCCGTCACCTGCACCTGCCGCAGGTGCAGCATGGCCGCAACCGTGATGGGATTCGCAATCGCCAGGCCGAGCCCCCACGTACCGACGGCTTCCGGACTGCCGAACTTCGCAAAGACACTCAGAATCAGCCACTGTGACAATGCATGGGCGACGTTGCCGAAAAAGGTCCAACTGAAATTTCGGCGCAGTGAAAGTCGCCGGCTCCTGGGAGCATACGCCAGAACAGGGGGCGTGGGGTCGATTCCGCTCAACGCGGTACCTCTGCGCGGGCGGCCAGCACGCGCCCGCCGACCTCTTCCGCCGAGAGCAACCAGTTGCGTTGGCCCGGGTAGATGATGACCTCGCGTCCGGCCACGGAGTCCAACATGTCACGGGTCTGGCTTACGTCCCAGTAGCGCCCCCGTGCATAGAAGTACACGATTGGAATCGGAGGGCGCGATGCAATTTGATCCCGCAAGGCGGTCAGCTCCAAATCCCACCAGTTGTTTTGACCGGGTGGCTTGGCCAGCGAGTAGTCAATGAAACGAACGCGACAACTCGCTTCCAGCAGCCGCGCCAGCCGCGCCGACTGAGCATGCCGGACTTCCCGGTTGCGGCCGGTCACGAAGCCAGGGTACCACCAGATTTCGATGTCACGCGGCAACAGGCCAAAACCCGCCCGCAGCTTGTCATCCGAGAGGGTCACGCGCGCATCCCAGTAGCTGTTTCGGCCACCACCTTCCTCGTGATACAGCGCGGTCTCGTTTTCCAGCACTGCAATCGGCACACCCGCCGCATCGGTCATGGCGGCCACCTCGGACGCGATGCGCCGCCAACCGGCGATGTCGTCGAACGGATCACAAATACCCGCCGTCTTCAAGCCGGGAATGATCGTCATGCCGGGCACCCGTCGGCGCAGTTCCGTGTACAGTCCGGCCCGCCCGGCAACCGTGGTGACAATCGCCCGATCGGTAACGGACTGCCAGGCGATCAGGCCCGCCACAACGTCATCTACGCCCTGACGGGTTACACTGTTCAGTTCCACCCAGGGGATGACCTGCACCTGAGCAACTGCGGGGGAACCACGCAACGCCTGCTGCACCTGCCCGGCGGGCTGTGTTTCTGCTTTCTGCCCGCGTGCAGAAGCGGGTCCGGATGGATTGGCGTTCTCCCGGGCACACCCCCCGCCCGCCAAGCCCAGCATCATCAGGAAGGCGACCCAACGCATCATGCCACCATGGACGTACGGACAGCCAGCGGATCCAGCCGGATCACGAGCCGTCACCGCGATTGATTACGAATCACGAGACTCGATTATATCGGCCATGTGCCCGCGCACACCGCACGCGGTCCGCGGAAGGGGACACGCCGTCCGCTACCCATCCGGCGGGGGTCGCCCCCAGGCGCAATTCCTGCCACCGCACAGCAGCTCAATCCAGTTTCCGTGTGACCGTGATTGCGGCCTGCGACACCGCCGGCACACTAAGACCCCAGCAGGCCTGGGGGGCCTGCGGTTCGCCGCGCAGCACGGTCACACGTGGCCCCCAGGGTGCCCAGATGTCAGGTTCGGTGGGGCCGAAGATCGCAACCGTAGGCGTCCCGAGATAGGCCGCGAGATGGGTCGGCCCGGCATCGTTGCCGACGTAGCCCCGCGCACAACACAGGAGCCGGGTGAGTTCCGCCGGACTTGGCTCGCAGTGGCTGACAAACTTCTGAGTGAGCACAGCACACGTTTCCGAACCCCAACGCTCCACTTCAGCCGGGCCTAGCAGGAAAACCACGGGGATCCGCTGCGCATCCAGGTGTGTGGCCGTCTCCACAAAGCACGACAGTGGCCAGCATTTGGCTCGACCGCCACTGCCGGGGTGCAACAGGATCGGACCCTCAGCCGCGGCAGCGGAGCGCTGTCGTACCGACAACGCATCGGCCTGCGGAAGGCACACCGGCCATGGGAATTCTCCAGCGAGCGCCTGTTCTGTGAGTTGATCCCACCACTGTGCCACAATGTGCCGTCGTTCCCCCAACTTCGGGCGCGGATCGACGGCCCACAGGGTCGCCGGCGACAACAAACGCAAGCGCGCGCTGACATCGGTCCGCGGCCCCCCCAGCATGCTAAGCACCCGCCGACCGGCAATCTGCGCGACCAAGGCGCCCGGAGGCGCACCCGCATCCGTCCGGTAAAGCCATTCGCTACCGAGTGTTTCGAGCGGACGTCGCCGTACGCCGGGCAATACGGTTGCCAGGTCGCCGGGATCCACGCGGGATACCACATCCCATGTCAGGTGCGGAGCAAACTGGGCCCCCACGCATTCGACGAGGTGCAGCGCCAGTACGAGGTCGCCGAGCGCGCCGGCATGGAGCAGCACCCCGGCATGGTTCGCATGGATCGCAGACATGTGCGAGAAGGTAGCGGGGATCGTGCCACCGTGGCGTACGAGGACGTTCAGCGATCCTGCCGGCGGCGGAGCAGCGCGCCCAGCAACAGCAGCGGCCAGAGCGCGGCGGGTTCGGGAATAAGCGTGGCCCGCACGATCACTTCGCGCCCATCGGCCAGTGTCGCGATGAAGGCGAGCTCGCCGGAGCTATTCAGGCCGGCCTGCGACAGGACCAACTCGGTGACCGTGGAACCGAAGAACGGATCGCCGAGTCCGATGACTGGCTGGATGCCGTCGCCGCCGAGGAAGATCCCGCGGTAACCGTCCGCGCGCTCAGCCAGGAAGGCAAACGCGCCCGCGGCATTCAACAATACGGTGTGTGAGCCGTCGCGCCAGTGCCCGAACGTCGTGAAACCGGCGTTGGTATCCACAAGGACCTGCAGCGCACCACCGTCACCGCGGAACAGGCCTTCCGAGCCGTCGAGACGCTCTCCCCAAAACGCGACCTGACCCGTGTCAGTCAGCGCCAAGGTCTCACGCCGCGCACTATCCACTCCACTGCTGTGCAAAGCTGCAAAACGGGTGAAGCCATCGCTGAGGAGTGCAATGGGTGTCACACCTGCGACATCTGCACGATAAATGCCATAGCGGCCGGAGTCCTCCTGCCGCTCGCCGAAAAACGCAACCTGACCTGTCTCATTGGAGGCGCGCAGCCGGGTTCGGACAAACGCATCGGGACTCTCACCACCTTCGGGCGCGAGCAGCAGTTCCCCGCCAGTGTGCAGATCGAGATAAACACCTCCGGCCGCGCGCGCCGCGCTGCGCGCGGTGTAGGCGAGATCCTGGCTTGTACTGAGCGAGACCCAATCCCATAGTGCCGTGCTCTGCGCACTGCCACCATCCACTCGCAAGGTGTGGTTCACACCATCGCTGACCCATAGGCCATAGGGCTCGCCCGTGCCGATCAGGCCACCCCCGAGAAAGGCCACCTCGCCGATCTGGTTGAGCGCGACATTGCCTCGAAAACCATACGCAACCCACGCGCTGAAGCCCTCAGAAACGCGCGCCACGGGTGCCAACGTGACGCCATCCCCGCGGTAAATGCCGGCCCAACCGGCGTAGAACGCCACCTGGCCTTGATCGTTCAGCGCGAGGGTGCGGCCAGGGTGTTCACCTCCGAAAAAAGACAGGGGCGGCAGGAAGCCGGGGTGCGTAGACTCGGCAATCAGGGTGTAGGTGAAGGGCGCAGCTACAGCGTGAGCCGCGGTGAGCACCGCGACGGCCAGCAGAAACGGGGCACATCGCCGACGGCCCATCAGACGCTCCGTGAAGGGGCAGGATGCGAAAATGGACGCGCCCACGTTGAGTATATCCACCGGTGGGTGTGCTCGGGAAGCGTGGATTTTGCGATTCGGACTTTCAGAGGCGAGTTTTATAATCGTTTCCGCAAGCCCTTGAGCACTTGGAGCTGCCCGGCATGATAGACATCGTGCAGGGCGACCCCCTGAATCAGGCGCCAGGCCGCCGGCTTGTCCGGGGCCACAGGCGCTGCGAGACGGGCTGCCGACAGCCCGGCCACCACTTCCCGTAGGGCGACGTGCTGTGCGACCAGCAGGGTGAGACATGCCCGCCAATCGTCCGCCGTGAGCGGGCCCGGCAGCGCAAACCAGTTGCTACCCTTCCATGGAAAGGAACCGCGCTTTTCGCCTGTCAATCGCCGCCGTACGGCGTACTTCCAGTAGGCACAATGCACGGTGACCTCGGCAATCGAGTGAGCCCCGTTTCGCCAAGCCGCTTCTTCGGCGGTCAGACGCCGCACTGCGCCCCGCAGGTTGGGACCGTGCCACGCTTTCCGGTCGAAGGCCTCATCCAGCAAGCCCAGCAACGCTTCAGAACTGGGTGCATCCTGATTCATGGCGCCATCGTACCGCTCCCCCCCTGGTCTGGCACAGCCAATTTGCCGAAACCCACTACCTGACCGGCGGCTCAATCCATCCGCCCCCCAGCACAATTCCATCCGGACGATAGAACACGACTGCCTGCCCGGGGGTCACCGCGATCTGGGGTTGTGAGAATGTCACGCCAACACTGCCGTTCGCATTGTGGAGGAGTGTGGCGGCAGCCGGCACGTGGGTGTGCCGGATCTTGACTTCGCAGTCAAGCGGCTCAGCAACCACCGGGGGGTCCACCAGCCAGTTGACCCCCCGAGCGGTGAGCGCGGGTGTTTCCAGGGCGGCGCGCGGCCCGACTTCGACCGTGTTCGTGGCGGCGTCGAGGCGGGTCACATAGAGCGGTTCCCCGGTGGCGAGGCCCAGGCCGCGACGCTGCCCGATCGTGAAGTTGACCACCCCCGAGTGCCGGCCGAGCATTTCGCCCGTGGACCCCCGAATCTCGCCCGCTCGCTGCGTTTCCGGCCTTCGGAGCTGCACCAAACGCTTGTAGTCCTGGTCGGGGACGAAGCAGATTTCCTGGCTCTCCGGCTTATCCGCCACGCGCAGGCCGAGTTTGCCCGCCAATTGCCGGACCATCGCCTTATCCGCGATCTCCCCTAGTGGAAACAGGCACCGGCCCAGCGCCGCGCGCTGCATGCCGAACAACACGTAAGTCTGGTCCTTGGCCGCATTGTGCGACCGCGCCAGCGCCGGCCGGTCACCGTCTGCGACGATCCGGGCATAGTGGCCAGTGGCGACGAAGGCCGCTTCAACAAGGTCGGCATAGCGCAGCAGCTTGCCGAATTTCAGTTGGATGTTGCACTGCACACAGGGATTCGGGGTGCGCGCCTGGGCATATTCGTCCACGAAGTAGTCGATGATGCGGGCGAAATCCGCCTCGAAGTTCAGGGCGTAGAACGGGATACCCAGCCGGCCGGCGATCGCGCGGGCGTCGGCGGCATCTTCGGCGGAACAGCAGCCGTGCTTCAGCGTGCGCCGCGCGGCCAAGGGCAAGGGGGCGCGGCAGAACTCACCGTCCGCGGTCGCGTCCACGTGAGTTGCAGTCTCGCCAGGCGCACCCACCCGCATGAATACTCCGATGCAGTCATACCCCTGCTCCTTGAGCAGACATGCGGCGACCGCACTATCGACGCCGCCGGAGAGTGCCACAATGGCTTTACCGTTCCGAGACATACCCGCATTCTAGGAGTCGACCGGGACACGCGGCCACGGTGCGTGCGCACTTTGCTGGTCGGCGGCGACGACGACCTTCACAGCGCTGTGCTGCCCACGCGGTGATCGGCGCACCATGGTTCGGACCCCTCAGGTGTACTCCGGCGCCGGGGGCGGCAGCGGCTGGAAGTGTGCCGCGCAACGCGGCTCGTAATCTCCCGGGCCACCGACCATGTAACCATCCGTGACCGGGTGCAGGCGTTGAGAGTAGCGGGCGGGCGCGCGGCACACCGTGCAGGGTATCTGCAGTACTTCCACCTCGTCCGCGATCGTCTTCAGCTCCGGAAACGGTGGAAACGGCTGGCCCCACGCGTCGTGGTCGATACCCGCCACCCACACCTCACAGCCGCGCGCCACGAGGTTCTCACAAACGCCCACGAGCTTGCGGCCGAAGAAATGTCCCTCGTCAATCCCGATGACCTCGGCCGTGGCCGCCTCGGCGAGCACCTCGGTCGCCGTCTCCAGGGCCACCGCCTGAAACCGTCGCCGGTCATGCGTCGCCAACTGCGCCGGGTCGTACCGGTCATCAAAGTGGTGCTTGCACGCCAGCACCCGCCGCCCGGCCAGGTGTGCCGCCACAAGCTGATCGATCAATCGCGTCGTCTTGCCCGCGAACATGCAGCCGCAGACGACGATCAGCCGTCCTGGGTTCGACCCCGCTGTGGCTTCACTCATCGCTTCCCTGCTCTCGGCGCTCAGGACCCGCGCAGCCGCCCGACCGCTGCCATCAACATAGCCACGCGCCGGGGATCCACCGCCTGCGCCCAGTGCCCAGACTCCTTGAAGAACGAGCCGACCACGAAGACATCCGCCAACGGCCACAAGCCCGGTAGCGTTTCCGGTGTAACACCCGAACCGATCCAGACAGGAATCTCAACGGCCGTCCGTACCGCCCGGACATCCGCCTCAGCAGTCGGTGTCGCCGTGGCGGCACCGGTCACGATGATGCCCGCGGCGCCGAAGAACTCCGTCGTACGGGCCGCCTCCGCCAGATCGACATCCGCTGTCAAGGCATGACTGGAGTGCTTCTTCTTCACATCGGCAATGACGGCGATCGATTCCGCCCCGATGGCCCGCCGGTAGCGCAGCAGCGGGCCGGCCTCCGCCTCCGCCATCAAACCCTCATCTGCGACATGGGCGTACGCGAAGTTTTCTACCCGTACATACTCCGCCCCGCAGGCCTGCGCCACCGCGAGCGCCTCGCGATTCGCGGCGGCCAGAATCTGGACTCCGAGCGGAAGCGTCGTCACCCCGCGCACGGCAACACCCACCGCGGTCATGCCGGCCACGATCTCCGGACCGACAGCGCCGCGGAGATACGGCACGTCGTGCATGTTCTCGATCAGCAGCGCATCGAGCCCGTGTTCGAGGTAGATCCGGGCCTCTGCCACCGCCTGCGTGATGTTGGCAGGGAGGGAGCGCTCCGCCCGCGGTGTGCCGGGCAACGCGCCGACGTGGATCATGCCGACGATCATCTTCCGCGGGTTACGCGCGCATACCTGAGCCACACCGACTTCCTTCCTCAAGGCCGCGAACAACCTGGTCACAGCACCGTTGCTTCGCGATCTACGCACCTATCCTTCAGGGCGTATGTGTGTCTAAGCGTCCGCGCGGACAGTATACTCGCCGCACGAAATCGTTCACCCTCGAGGAGGTCGGCCCATGAAGTTGCGTCTCGCCGGTATCGCCCTTGCCACACTCGTCCTTCCCACACTGTTGGGCTGCGCCCGGCAGTTCACACGCGACAACTTCGAATTGATCACGGTCGGCGTCGATGACCGCACGGACGTCCGCATGATCCTGGGAGATCCGACGAAGGAAATGGGCGGCGAGTGGCTCTACGACGACACCCAGCGCCACTACACGGCGCGGATCTTCTTCGACCCGGAGGGTCGCGTGCGGGGCAAGCAATGGATCGATGCCCGCACCGGCGAGTGGTCCGGACAGAATCCCGACGGCAACCCGCCCCCGGAAGGCGAGGTGCGCGAGGAACGCACGCAGACACGCCGCATCCGCTGAAAACGTCGGCGGCAGCGCCTCCGCAGGCGCCGTGACCACGCACCAGCCCCGCCCTTACGCGGCCGGAATGTCGCGCCGGCAGAAATGCCACAGCCCGATGCTCCAGGCCGTCCCGGCGATCACGAGCAGGGTGGTGATGTCCTCGATCGGTAGTACGCCGTCACGCACGATCGGCAACGGGCGGTAATAATGCAATACTCCGAGGAACGAGAAGTGCCTCGCAGGGGACCAGAACTGCTCGAGCACGTTGATCAGGAACGAGACCACCAGCCCCCCCAGCACCCAGCCGACCGCGTGGTTCCGCCGTGACAGGAAGGCGCCGACCAGCATCGTGAGCGCGCCGACCGAGACGTTCACCGCAAACAGGTTCACGCACAGGCGCCAGAGCTTCGCGAACTCCGGCGCCTCGTACAGCGGGAAGACCCACGTGCCGAGCCAGATACCGGGCAGCGGCACGATGCTCACGAGCAGGGCCGCCCCGAGCCAGACGGTGGAGGTGGTCACATACACCGCAGCGCGCGAAATCGGCAGCGCGAGCAGGAGATCTGAGGTGCCGCGGTCGACTTCCGCACAAATGGCGCGCGTTCCCAGCGTGACCAGCAGCGTCCATGACAGTGTGTACAACAGCGGGTGCGCCAGCCCGACACTGACCACCGAGGTCGCGGTCAGGTACGCGAGCAGGTTCTCGCCCAGCAGCACTTGCATGAAACGCTGCGCCAGCGGCCTCTCCAGTAGCATGCGCAACTGAACCATGTCCGCGGTCGCTTCGCGCAGGGCCCCGACGAAAAGGAACTCGAACAGGAGGATCGCGAGCACCAGCAGGCCGATGAGCAGGCCCGCATCACGCAAAGTTTTGGCCAGCAATGCGCCACTCATGCCGCGTGCACCTGTCCGTCGCCGTAGTAGGCTAGGAACAGATCCTCCAGGTCGGGCGGTGCGATCACGACATCGACGACGCCCGCACCCGCCAGCCAGCCCAACAGCGGCGCCACCGGCCCGCGCCAGACGCCTCGCAGTAACGTACCACCCTGCTCGCGAGCTTCGAACCCCGGCGGGGGCGTCCCCATGACGCCCGGCGGCCAGCGTACTTCCACGTGTCGCAGGGCCCGCGTGCGCAGGACCGTAATCCGCTCCTGTTCCACCAATTCCCCGCCGCGCAGGATGGCCACCTCGTCGCACAGGGCTTCGACCTCGGCGAGCGTGTGGCTCGAAAACAGGACCGTCCGTCCCTCCGCGGCCACGGCCCGCAGTTCTTCGTACAGCACCTGCCGCACCAGCGGATCGAGCGCGGTCGTCGGCTCGTCCAGAACGAGCAGTTGTGGCCGATGCAGCATGGCCGCGATGAGACCGAGCTTTTGCTTCATGCCGCGTGAATAGTCACGCACCCGTTTTCTCAGGTTCAAATCGAAGCGTTCTGCCAGTCGTGCAAGCTCGGCGCGCCCCCGCCGCCCACGGGCGGCATCCAGAAACTGCAGCGTAGCCGCGCCGGTGAGGTCCTCATAAAAACGCACATCTCCCGGCAGGTAGCCCACCGCACGGCGCAGGCGCGGACCCGCCCGCCAGACATCCAGCCCGAGCACCCGTGCATGACCGGCGCTTGCCCGCAACAATCCCATCAACAGTCGCAGAAACGTTGTCTTCCCGGCCCCATTCGGGCCAAGGAAGCCAAAGAGCGTCCCGGCCGGCACGCGCAGGTCAAGCGGCCGGAGCGCACAGAACTGGCCGTAATATTTCGCCAGACCCTCCGTCACGATGGCTGCTTCCGACACACACCACTCCGCAAGTACTCCGGAGAGTACCACGCACGCTCTCCGCGGCCCCCGGCACATTCCTGGATCGTAGTCCGAAAGACCTACTCGTCGCCGCCCCCACTGCCGGGGGAGGGATCGGGCAGATTGAGCCGTTCGATCGTCCGCGCCTGGCCGGTCTGCTCGTCGACTTCCAGAATCACCCCACACAGGCGCGCGTCATCGGTGGCGACGTTGTACGGTCGCGGAATACCAGTCACCAGACTCTGCACCACGGCATGCTTGTCGCGGCCCAGTACCGAATCGTACGGTCCGGTCATCCCAAGGTCGCTGATGTAGGCGGTGCCACCCGGCAGAATGCGCTCATCGGCAGTCTGTACGTGGGTGTGCGTACCGAGCACGGCGGTGACCCGGCCGTCGAGGAACCAACCCATCGCGACTTTCTCGCTGGTTGCTTCCGCATGCACTTCGACGAGGATCACGCGGACCTCGGCCGGCAGCTTCGCGAGAATGCGCTGCACGGCGTGGTACGGGCAATCGGAGCGCACATTCATGAAGGTGCGCCCGAGCACCGAGATCACGGCCACCGACACGCCGTTCCGTGCGGAAATGACGCTGTACTCCCGGCCAATCGCCTCCGGGGGCAGGTTGGCCGGGCGCACGATGCGGTCGGTCGACTCGAGCACCGCGAGCAATTCATGCCGCCGGTAGATGTGATCCCCCATCGTGCAGACGTCGATGCCGTAGTGCCGCAGCTTGTTGAACATGGGCGGCGTGAGACCGCTGCCGGCGGCGGCGTTCTCCGCGTTGGCGACGACGCAGTCGAGCTGGCGCTCGTTGATGAGGCGGGGGATCAACTGGGAACAGGCGTGTTTGCCGGGCTTGCCGACGATGTCACCGATTGCGAGAATCCGCATGCGTGACTTTCTAGCGCCCTGCCCGGCGCGCTACGAAGCAATAAAGCCGTTCCGCGTGGAGAGTATAGGGCCGTCCGGCGAAACGTGCAGCGGCGAAACCGGGGAGGCGCCGTCGGGGCGGTCCGCTTACACCGGCGGATTGCATGCACTGCAAGGCGCGTAGCCCTGTTCACGGGCCTCCTTGAGAGTCATCCGCACGCCGCCCGTCTTCACGTAGCGGCACTCCGGCCGGTGGTACTTGCGCCCGCTGCGGGTCACGAGTACTTCGATCCGAGCCGCATCGGCCGTCGCCCCCCCGCCCGCCGGAGCAACGGTCGGCGGCTGGGCCGCCGGTGGGGGTGGCGCGGGTTGTGAGGTCGGCTCCTCCGGGGGCGGTGCCCAGAGTCCCTTCCGGTGGCGCCGGGCATGGGCCTCGTAGGTTCGGAAGAGCGCCTGATGCTCGAAAGGTGCCGCCGCCGAGAGGCGCGCGTAACCGAGCCGCAGCAATTCGAGGTTGACGAGGAGCCCGTCCGGAGCCCGATACACATAGGCCCAGTAGCGCTCCTCACGATCCAGCAGCGGCCAATCCGGTTCATATACGAGAAAGACCCGTTCCCCTTGCAGCAGCCGCTGCGTGAAAGGCCGGGCCGCATCCGACTCGCTGCCTGCGAGCGGCACGTAGGTGCCCAGCAGTCGCACGATCCGCTGCTCCCCGGCCAACTGCACAACCAGCACGTTCCCGGCACGGACATCGAGCACCTCAAAGCTCGACTCAGCGGAAAAATCGCGCGGCGGCAAAGCCGGCAGGGTCGGCTCTGCCGCCCGGGCGGGTGGCTCAGACGCCGGAGTTCCATTTCCATCGGCCCAGGAAAGCAGCCCGCCCAGCAACACGCCGGCCACAACCAACCTGCGTACTCGCCAGCGCAGAGCGCCGGAGCGCTCCAACGAACCGCTCATACGTCCCTCCCCGCCGCGGCGGCATCCGGCGCGGCGTTACCAGGCGTACGCTTCCGGGGCCTGACCACCGGGGCCCGGGAAGATCTCATCGAGCTGCTTCATGGTCTCATCAGACAATTTCAATTCGAGCGCGCGCAGCGCGCCGTCCAACTGGTCGAGCGTGCGCGGGCCGATGATCGGGGCCGTGATGGTCGGGTTCGCAAGCATCCACGCCAGGGCCACGTCCGCCGGCTGTGCACCCAGTGCCGCGCAGAGTTTCTCATACGCCGCCAGCTTGTCTTTGACTGGCGGATACAGCTTCTTGACCCAGTCCCCGGCGCGCCGGCCGTCTTTCGCCGTGGCGGTACCCCCCGCGAGCATGCCGCCGGCCAGTGGGCTCCAGGGGATCACGCCCACGCCGTAGGCCTTGCAGGCCGGCAGCACTTCCAGCTCGATCTGGCGCGTCAGCAAACTGTATTTGCTCTGCTCGCTGACGAGACCGAGGAAGTTTCGCTGCCGCGCGACCTCGTTGGCCTGCACGATGTTCCAGGCCGCGAAGTTGCTGGAACCGACATACAGGATCTTGCCTTCCCGGGTAAGCTGCTCCAGCGCCTGCCAGATCTCCTCCCATGTGACTTCGCGGCAGACATGGTGCATCTGGTACAGGTCGATGTAATCGGTCTGCATGCGCTTCAGACTGGCCTCGCACGCCCGCTTGATCCACACGGCCGACAAGCGCCCGTGGTTCGGCCAGTCGGCCTGCTTGCCGAACAGCTTGGTGGCAAGAATCGTCTTTTCACGGCGGCCGCCGCCCTGCGCAAACCAGCGGCCGATGATCTGCTCGGTGATGCCTTCGCCCTGCTTCCAGCCGTAGATGTCGGCCGTGTCGAAGAAATTGATGCCCAGCGCGTGCGCCCGGTCCATGATCTTGTAGCTGTCGGGTTCGGTGGTTTCCGGTCCGAAGTTCATCGTCCCGAGACAAAGACGGCTGACCTGGCATCCGGTCCTTCCGAGCTGCACATACTGCATCGCAAGACTCCTCCAACCGACCCCGTGGCATGCCGGAATAGCGGCATTGTAGCTCGGCCACCGGACGGGGCAATCGGGCGCGCCGGGGGGGCTCAGTTCGCGGGCCGGGTGGCGGGTAGCGGCAGCGGATCACGAATGCGGTGGAGCACGCCGAGGTACTCGCGGGCATAGGGTACGTCGGGCGTCGCCAGCTCCAGCCCCAGCGAAAATGCCTCCGCATGCACCGCGTCATAGCGCGACGCGCACAGCACCAGCAGGCGCGCGATCTCGCGGGCGCGCGGCGTATCTTCGGCCAGCTCCCGCCGTGCCGCCACGAGCATGCGCTGCCCGGGGTCGGGCACGTCGTGGCGGCGCAGCGAGGCCGCAATCTCCGCCCATGCCGCGCGCAGCGGTCCTGCATCCGCTTCCCAATGCGGCATGCAACGAAAGACCAGCCGCAGGATCGCCGAGCCGTGGTCATACAGGTCGAGCGTGGCCCGGCCGGGCGCCGCCGGCGCGCCGAACAGCAGGCCGTCGAAGTGTGGCGTCCGTACGAGCCGCACACCGTCGGAGTATTCCGCCGGAGCAATGATCGACCGCATCTGTGACAGTGCCACGGCGGAGTAGAGCTCGGAGATCGTGAGATGCTCCACGCGCAGGGCACGAAAATCCGTCGTATAGACCGCGCGCAGCACTTCGAACTCGTTCGCGAAGTCGAGCCGCGCACGAATCGCGGTGGTGACCTCCGCGAGACGCGGTAGCGTAGCGATGCCGTCACCGGCCGAACCGAGCAAGGAGAGATCGAGCGGCATGGCCTGCTCACGCAGGATCTCTGGCAGACCAAGCTCACGATCGATCTGCAGGCCCAGAGCACACCCCCCGGCCAGAAACCACTCGCCGCCGCGCCGGAACTGGCCGGGGCTACGCAGATGATCGAAGAGCGCTCGCGGCAGCTCCAGCACATACGGGCCGAGGTACAGGATCAGCCGGGAGTCGTCGGCCGCGCACAGCGGGATTTCCAGCACTTCAGCCGGCGCCGCTCGGGCGTGCGCCGCATCCTGCCGCAGACGCTCGAACTGGGTGGCGAGCGCCAAGCGCAGCACCCGCAGAGCGGTCTCCTCGGCGGGGGTCGGCACAACCGGCTCGGCGAAGCGGGGTACCCCGGTGCCGGGCACAGGGGCGCTGGCGGTGGGTTGCGGAGCCGCGCTCGCACTGCGGTCGCCACAGCCGGTCGCCAGTGCCGCAACCATGCCCAGACCGCCGAGAGTCATGGCGCCGACAGCGCACAGGGCGCGCCTCCGGGCCACAACCGCACCGGTCGCCGGCGGCGAACATCGCTGGGAGGCCACCATACCAACTCCGCGTCGAATCCCCCTGGGAAGATAGCGCGCGCGGCGTCCACGAACAAGCGGGGGCCGTGGGGGCTACATGCGCTGCGGGGCGAACACCTCGGCGAGGTTCCGCGCGAGGGCCACGCGCCGCAGGAAGTACAGCGCCGTCACCAGGTGCCCGAGAAAAACCAGGCCCAGCACCCAGCCGAGCCACACGAGGCGATTGCGCTCCCACACCCACATCCAAAGCGCGACGATCACCGCACCCACATAGATATCGATCAGCGTCACCACGCCCCACCGTTCGGCCAGCAGGTACCGCATGCCGTGGTCAATGCCGCTCTCCATGGCCGCCCAGACGATGCCCACCAGCAGGGTCAGGAATGCCAGCAGACCGAAAACCACCGCCACCCGCAATTCGCGTTTTCGATCCCGGTGTCTCGCAACCATACGGCCTGCTCCACTCGTATGACTTCAGGGTGCGATTTGCCCGGCCAGCGCTGCGCGCGGCGCGAACAGATAATGAGCAACCCACCACTCATTGCCCCCGTCATAGCCGAAGAGCTCCGCGCACGCCATGAAAAACACGCGCCAGCGCTGCAGCCAGACCGACGCATCCCGGGCGCCGTACACCTGCTTCAGGAGTGCCAGCGCCGCAGTGCGCCGCGCGTCAAGGTTCTCCAGCCAGGCATTGGCGGTGGCCTCGTAGTGCCGACCGCTCTGCCGCCACTGGTCGACCAGCAGCAGGTCGCGCTGGAAACTGCTCAACAGGTCGTCCGCCGGCATGATGCCGCCGGTGAAGAAGTACCGCCCAAGCCAGTTGGCGGGCCCCTCGGTTTCGTAGAAGTACGTGCCGCGCCGATGCGCGAAGATGTGCACGAACAGGCGGCCCTCCGGTCGCAGCCAATCCGCGATCCGTGCCAGCAGCGCTTCGTAGTTGCGCATGTGCTCAAACATCTCGACCGACACGACGCGGTCGAAGCGCGTTGCCGGCGAGTAATCGTTCATATCCGCCGTATGAACGGTCAGGTTGCGCAATCCCCGGGCCGCACACTGCCCTTCGATGTAGTGCCGCTGCGGGACGGAGTTGGAAACCGCCGTGATGCGGCTGCGCGGGTAGTGCTCGGCAATCCACAGCGCGAGCGAACCCCACCCACAGCCAAGCTCAAGAATGTCCTGCCCGTCTGCGAGGCCCGCATGCTCACAGGTGACCGTAAGCGCCGCTTCCTCGGCCGCATCAAGCGTGTCCACTCCCACGGGCCAGAGGCACCCGCTGTACTTGCGGTGCCGCCCGAGGCACAGGGCGAAGAACTCGGGCGGCAACTCGTAGTGTTGCTCGTTCGCGGTGTCCATGTGGACCGCGATCGGGCTCGCGCGGAGCGCCGCAAGCAACGCGCGGCGCTGCTCCTGCTCCGCCTCGGAATCCAGCGCGCTGCGCGCGCGCAACCCCTCCGCGCACAACCGCCGAATGCCCCAGCGCACGAGGACATCGGGGATGTAACCACACTCCACCCAGCGCAGCAGCGCTGCCAGTCCCGGCAGTCCCCTCATGCGGGCTCCTTCTGCGGCGGCCACGGGAAGAACACGCTGGTCGTCCGCTGATACGCACGGTAGTCGTCGCCACGCGAGCGCAGCGCCTGCCGTTCTGTGGGTGGCACCCCCGTGACCTTGAGCAGCAGGAAAAGCATCGCAGCCGGGCCGACCAGCGTCAGCCAGCCCCACGGCACGCTGATGGCAAGCACACAGTAGGCCCACCAATGCAGCCACTCAAAGAAATAATTCGGATGCCGCGAGTAGCGCCACAAGCCGACCCGGCAGGTGCGGCCACGATGGGCGGAATTTCGGCGAAACGCCGCAAGCTGGCGATCCGCAACGACTTCGCCCACCACGGACACGAGGAAGATCAGCACCGCGAGGGCTTCGCGCCAACCGAGCGGGCGCGCCGCCTGCATGACGATGAGCTGCGGCAGCGCAAAGAGCACGATCCAACTCGCCTGGATCTGGTAGAAGACGAATAACCACGCCTGCACGCGCTCCCCCGCCCATTCACGCAATTCCCGGTAGCGGCCATCCTCCGGCTCGCGCGTGATGCGCCGCCACAGGTAAAGTCCCAGCCGTAGCGACCAGAAGCCGGTCAGCGTGGCCACCAGGATGCGCAATCCCGCTGCCCCCGGCGCGCACCATGCGGCGATCCCCACGGCCACCCCGATTCCGAGTGCCCAGCCGACATCGACGATGCCCGCATTGCCCCGGGCCCGCTGTACGAACCAGAGTACAAGCATCCACGCCGCACTCGCTCCCCACAGGATCAGCACGAGCAGCCAGGGATTCATGCTGTGCCTCCATGGACCACGGCCGACGGTGACGCGAACGACCGTGGAGAAGCCGCGTAGCGGGCCGCAACCGCCAGCAAGGGCAACATCACGCCCCACGCCAGTGCGAGCGCCATGAAAGCCGGCAACGGCTGCGGCAGTCGCACGGCACCGAGCTGCACCCCGAGGTAATAGGCGAGCGGCCCCGCGCAGGCCCCCAGCAACACGGCGATGACAAGCCGATGTTGTACGATCCGCAGACTCGTCGTCAGCGTCGTCGCAAAGGCCAGCCACAAGCCGGCAATCCAAGGAGGCGCCAGCCATGCCGACCACGCCGGGAACGCGAGCAGCCCCAGCGCGGTCAGGCCGGAATCAACGGCCCAGCCCGCGAGTGTCGCAAATAGCACGAACACCAGCTCGCGCGCCCGCGCGGTGGCAAGAGCTACATGTACCAGTAAAGCCACCAGCGCCGCCCAGGCGCCGAGCCACGCCGACCCGGCCGCGGCCCCGAGAACCGCGAACCACCATACCGCCGTGTACAGCACAAGATTCACAGCGGTACGCCTCATCCGGCCACGATCTCCGTCTCCGCCCGGCCGTCCCACACCCCGCGCAGGTGCGTGTTCTGTGCCAGTACCGGCGTCACGGTACAACCCGGACGCAGGAGCAGCAGTTGCATGCTCCCGATCGAGCGCTCGTGGAAGCCGGCCTCACAGTAGCAGAGGTAGAACTCCCAGCGACGGATGAACGCCTCCGAATAGCCCAGCGCCCGCACGGCCTCGAGCCGGGTCCGGAAGCGGTCATACCAGCAACGAAGCGTGCGGGCGTAGTGCGGTGTCAGGTCCTCCACATGCCACACCTGCAGGTCGCCGCCGCGCGTCGCCGCCTGGAGCAGCGCACCGAGTGAAGGAATACAGCTTCCGGGGAAGATGTGCTTCTTGATGAAATCGACGCGGTGGCGATTTACCGCGTAGTACCGGTCGGCCATGTTGATGAACTGGAGCAGCGCTGCGCCACCCGGCTTCAGCAGGTGCGCGCAGTGGCGAAAGAACGTCTCGTAGTACTGGTGCCCGACCGCCTCGATCATTTCGATCGACACAAGCTTGTCATACCGTCCGCGCAGGTCGCGGTAGTCCGAGCGCAGCAGCGTGATCCGCTCCTGCAAACCCGCCGCGGCGATTCGCTCCGCCGCAAGTGCGTACTGCGCTTCCGAGATCGTGGTCGTCGTGACTCGACAGCCGTAATGGCCGGCCGCGTGCAGCGCGAAACTACCCCACCCGGTGCCGATTTCGAGCACATGATCCAGCGGCCGAAGCTGCAGCTTGCGGCAGATGCGGTCGAGCTTTGCGACGGACGCCTCGGCCAGCGTCGCCTCCGGACGCTCGAACACGCCGCCGGAGTAGGTCAGCGTCTCGTCGAGCCAGAGGCGATAGAAGTCGTTGCTGAGATCATAGTGCGCGTGAATGTTCCGCCGGCTCCCGGCGCGGGTGTTCCGGCGCAGCGCATGTCCGAGCCAGCGGAGCGGAGCAGCCAGCCGCGCGACGCCCCGGTTGAGTTCCGCAAACACAGTCTCCGCGCGGATCAGGATGCGCATCAGGGCAGTCAGGTCGTCGCAGCGCCACAAGCCCTCCATGTACGCTTCACCAGCGCCGAGTGTGCCGCCGAGCACGACTCGGCGGTAGAAGGCCGGTGCCAGAACGGTGACAACTGCGCGGAGCGGCGCATCCGCGGGACCGAATCCGTCCGCACTGCGACCATCGCGCAACACGATTCGCCCCATGTCGAGTGACGCGAGCGCGCGGCGCACCTGGCCCCGCGCCCAGCCGTCGAGCCACGTCGACCGGGCTTCCCCGGCAGGCCGGTCCCCCGGCTCCCACGACTTGCTCAGCTCCGGCATCATTCCTGCGCACCTCCGTGGTTCGACGCAACGGTACGTGGATGGGGATGGTAGGGACAGCGTTTCCACCACAGCCGCAGGGCCTGCCAGTGGATCGCCATGATGACCTTCAGCGTCATCCCCGGATACTGCGCGAGCACGCGCGCCAGCGACGCCCCCGTGATTTCGGTCCGGCGCAGGGTCATGGTGGCATCGAAGACCTTGTCGCCGGCTTCAAAATTGTCCATGTGAATGGCCAGTTGCCGTCCGGGGGGCGTGAAGTGCCACCCGTACGCCATGTTCATACCCATGAAGGGCGAAACGTGGAAGTCCTTCGCGAATTCAAAGTGATGCTGGCCCGTCGCCGACACGCCGCGCCGGGCATCCAGCACGTAGCAGTGCTGCTCACCCCACGGGGTATTGTTGATCTCGGCGACAATCGCATCGACTCCATCGGCGGCAGCATCAAAGCAGTAGTAGAAGCTCACCGGGTTGAATCGGTAGCGAAAGTACTCAAGGTGCGTGAGCAGGCGAACCGGACCGGACGGCCTGCGCCCCAGGCGCTCCCGTACCAGCGTACGCACGGCTTCACCGAGCGGCACGTCCGGATGCCCCGGCAGCGCCTTCAGGTGATCCCGGCGCCGGAAACGGGCCAAAGCCCGCCCCTCGTTCGACCAGCACCAGCGGCCGGTGAATACCCGCGGCAACTCGTCCAGGTCGAGATACAGCATGAACAGCGCGTACGAGAAGTGGTTCGCAACCGGTGCGAATCGGCGGTGGCGGACCCGACCTTCGTAGATGCAGCTCATCATGCCGCCTGGCTCCGCGTCAGCGCCGCGCAGACGGTCAGCGCACTCTTGACCCCATCCTCGTGAAAGCCATAACCCCAGTATGCCCCGCAGTAATACGTTCGATTCACCCCATTGATCTCCGCGTGGCGGCGCTGGGCTGCCAATGCGGCCACCGTGTACTGCGGATGGTGGTAGGTGTAGCGGCCCAGAATCGTGGCCGGATCGATCGAATCTGTCTCGTTCAATGTCACGCAGTAGGTCGTCGGACCCGGCAGGGCTTGCAGCATGTTCATGTTGTAGGTGAGGGTCGGGGTCCGCTGCGGCACAGACGGCACATGGTAATTCCAACTGGCCCAGGCCCGACGGCGGCGCGGCAGCAGCCGCGTGTCGGTGTGCAGCACCGTATCATTGGCCTGGTAGGGCAGCGCGCCCAGGATGGCACACTCTGCGTCGCTCGCGTCCGCCAGCAGCTCCAGGGCCTGATCGCTATGCGTGGCCAACACGACGGCATCAAAGAGCTCCGGCGGGGCACCGCGCGGCGTGACTGCAACATGGTCAGGGAAACGCTGCACGCGGGCAACCGGTGTCCGCAGCCGAATGGCATCACGGTAGGGCGCCGTGAGACGTTCCACGTAGCGCCAGGAGCCCCCCTGCACCACGCGCCAGCACGGCCGGCGCCAGAGATTGAGCATGCCGTGGTTCTGGCAGAACTGGACGAAGTAGCGCGCCGGGAACTCCTCAAACTGCTCCGGATCCGCCGACCAGATGGCGGCCCCCACGGGTACGAGGTGCTGCTCGATGAACACCCGCGAGTAGCGCCGGCTCCGCAGGTAGCTTCCCAGCGTGATCGTGTCATCCGGCGACGCCAGCAGTTCGCGGGCCTCGCGATAAAAGCGCACGATGTCGACCAGCATCCGCCAGTGTGCGGGGCGCAGCAGGTTGCGTCGCTGGGCGAAGAGGGTGTTCAGATTGTTGCCGCTGTACTCCACGCCCGTACGGTCGCAGCGCACACTGAAGCTCATGTCGCTCGGCTGAGTCGCCACGCCGAGCTCATCCAGGAGCGCGCAGAAGTTCGGGTAGGTCCGGTGGTTGAAGACAATGAAGCCGGTATCAACCGCCAGCATTGGGCCATCCCGCACGGGAATCGGGATGGTGTGCGTGTGCCCACCGATCCAATCGGCCGCTTCATAAACGCTCAGCGTGTGCACCCGGCACAACTTGTAGGCCGCCACCATCCCCGCGATTCCCGTACCGATCACCGCGATCCGCATAGGTCAACGCTCCGGCGCCACCGCTGGAACCCGCAGATCAACGCCCGCCACACCCGGGGACGCGGAATCGCCATGCCGGTGCAGCACCTTGGCGGGCACCGGTCGCAGATCCCAAATCAGGCCCAGGCGCTCCATGCCGCGAAGGAGGTAGTAAGTGATGTCAATCTCCCACCAGTAGAAGCCCTGGCGCGCCGCGGAAGGATAACGGTGGTGGTTGTTGTGCCAGCCCTCCCCCATCGTGACCAGCGCGAGCAACAGACTGTTCCGGCTGTCATCCGGGGTGTCATAGCGCCGTGTCCCCATGCGGTGCGCCAGTGAATTGATCAGGCATGTCCCGTGGAATAAAACAACGGTCGAGACAAAGAAGCCCCACACCAGCATCTGCCAGCCACTTGTCCCCAGCCCGGGAATCCCAACCCGCAGCAGCTCGCCGGCTCCGAACAGCGCGCCGGCAAACAGGACCGGCACGAGCAGTTCGAAGCGGTCGAGGAAGCGCAGCTCCGGGTAGCGCGCCAGGTCACGGACAAATCGCTTGTTGGTCACGAGGTTGTCCGAGGCGGTCAACCAGCCCATGTGCGCCCAGGTGAATCCGTACTGTACCGGCGAGTGCGCATCCGGCGGCCGGTCCGAATGGGCATGATGCTGGCGGTGATGGGATGCCCACCAGAGCGGCCCGCGCTGTACCGCCGTATTGCCCCACACCGCGATGATGAACTGCATGAGCCGGGAAGTCTGAAACGCCCGGTGCGAGAAGTAACGGTGGTAGAACCCCGTGATGGCGAACATGCGCAGCCAGTAGAGCGCCAAGGCGACACCGCTCGCCGTCCAACTGAAGCCCACCAGCGGAAGGGCGAAACAGCCCGCATGCAGCAGCAGCAGCGGGAGACAGTGCACCGAGTTCATTCGTTGCACCCGCTCCGACTGGTCGTCGGCCATGAGAGCCGTCGTGTCAAACCAGCTCACCAGGAAATCAAGCGGGCCTCGAGTGCGTTCATGGGCCAAGCGGACACTCCTTGTTCCCGCCACCCGCTGGCGCGGGAGCGGGAATTGCGTATTGAGTTCAAGACTTCATGCGGGCAGCTTCACAGCGTACGGCGGCATCTCGTACTCCGAGCGGCCCGAGTCTTTTCACGAGCAGCCCTACCCGAGCGGTCAGCCCGTGGCGGTACGGATCCGCGACTGCGATCGGGCAGCCCACTTTGTACCCCCGCACGATCATACCGACGCACTGCCGGAGCGGTGGGTAAGCCGGTGGCACCAAACCCGCGAGACCAAACCATTCGGCCGGCCGGAGTAAAGCCCGCCGGCACCACGCCAATTTGGAGATCGCCACCAGCAGAAACACCTGCCACAGCCACGGTGGCGCGCAGGGGCGGAGTTCGACGGAGGTCGTCACCACCGGAGATGACGCCGCCGGCGTACCAGTGCTGCCCAGACACGATGGAGGACGCGAACACGCTACGCTCATACCTGCCTCAAAGAAGCCAGAGGGAACAGCCGCGCGCGGGCGTGGAAACGCCTGGGGCGCGCAGGGTTCCGGCGGCGGCAGTGCCACCACCCGAGGGCTCCTTCGGGCGATGAGCCAGGCCGAGGGATCGGGGCCGCCGTCCAAGCCGTGGCCGACAGCACCGATGCGAGCGATGATAGCGCGCGGATTCCGCGACGTCGTGGAAGCTGGCCGCGCCGTGTGGCAGTCGTCCGCGGGCCGGCGTGACGCTCTCAAGGGGGCTCGGTATCATGCCGCCACCCGACGGGGTAACGCCGGGTGCAATTCCGGTCCGCAGAACGAGGAAACCCGCCGATGGCCGCATCGCCCGCGTCCGCCCAACCCGGTACAACCTCGGGCTTCGTGCTGTTCCGACTCTCCGTCATGATGTTCCTGCAATACGCAATCTGGGGCGCCTGGCTCCCCATCCTGTATCCCTACCTGTTGGGGCATGTGCGTTTTTCGCTCGACCAGGTCGGGGCCATCCTGGCGGCCGGCGCGGTAGGGGCGATTTTCGGGCCCTTCATTGCAGGCCAGATTGCCGACCGCCACTTCGCGACGGAAAAGTTCCTCGGGTTCAGCCACCTCGTGGGAGCGGCGCTCGTTTTCATTCTGGCGAAGACGGATACCTTCTGGCCCTTTCTCGCTATTTCGCTGATCTACGGCCTGGTCTACGCGCCCACGATTGCACTCACCAACTCCCTCTGCTTTCACCATCTCAGCGATCGTGACAAGCAGTTTGGACCGGTCCGACTCTGGGGGACCATTGGTTGGATCATTGCCGGTGTAGCGGTCGGGCATTGGCTGCTCGTCTACTACACCCCTGCGGGCGCGATCGAATCCGTCGTTGCAGACGCACAGAACGCCGGGCGTGCGGACGCCTTTCGTCTCAGTGCGCTGCTCGGCCTGATCATGGGCATCTACTGCTTCACGCTGCCGAACACCCCCCCCAGCCGCGGCGCGCGCGAGTCCAACGCCGCGTTTGCCGCCGTCCGCGAAATCCGCTTCCAGCCGCTGCTTACGCTGTTCCTGCTGGCCGTGCCGATCAGCATCATTCACCAGTTCTACTTCGTGCACACCAGTGAGTTCCTGAGCATCATGCAACGGCAAAGTGATACCGCCGACGCCTTCGCCCGTACGATCAATTCCGTCCTGGGTGCCGGGGGCGGGGGCTTGATGACCATCGGCCAGATGTCGGAAATCCTCGTCCTTGCACTCATCCCGCTCGTGGCCAAGAAGCTGTCTCGCAAGGCGCTGCTCGCCATCGGGATCGGTGCCTATGCCGCCCGCATGTTCATCTTTGCCCACCTCTCGACGAGCATGCCGGCCGTACTGCTGGGCGTCGCGATGCACGGGTTATGCTTCGGCTGCTTCATCTTCGTGGCCTTCATGGTCGTGGACGAGGAGACGCGAGCGGACATCCGGGCCAGTGCGCAAAACCTCTTCAATCTCGTGATCGTCGGTGTCGGCATCATCGTCGGTTCATGGTTTGCCACGAGCGTCGTAGGCCGTTGGGCAACGGTCGACGACCGTATGGATTACACGCGGTTGTTCAGCGTCCCCATGTGGATCGCGGTGGTTTGCCTGGTCGTTCTGCTGGTGCTCTACCCCGGACGGCGGCTCCGCCAGCCCGCAGCGCCGCAGGCCGTGAATGCCGTGTAGACCTGCGCGGCGGCCCGACCACGAGACGCGCGCCGCTATTCCGGCTCGCGCACGATGCCCAGATCAGCCGACGTAAACAGCGCCGCGAAACGCAGCCCTGCGGCCTCGATCGCTGCACGCCCGCCTTCCTGCCGGTCGATCGTCACCACCACGGCCGTCACCACGGCGCCCGCCTCCTGCAGCGTGCGGCACGCCTCGATCGCCTGCCCCCCCGACGTCGCGATATCCTCCACGAGCAGAACCCGATCCCCCGGCTCCAACCGCCCCTCGATCAGCTTGCCGGTGCCATAGCCCGCCTTCTTCGAGTTTCGCACGATGACAAAGGGCTTGTCCGTTTGCAGTGACGTGGCGGCGGCGAGTGCAATCCCCCCCAGTTCCGCGCCGGCGATGCGGTCCACGCCTTCACCGGCATACGCCGCAAACCGCTCGGCCAGCGCCCGCAACAGAGCCGGCTGCGTCTCGAACAGGTATTTGTCGAGGTAGTACTTGCTCTTGCGCCCGCTGCGCAGCGTGAAGTCGCCTTCGAGCAGCGCCGCCGCACGCAGCGCCCGAGCCAGTTCGCCAGTGTTCATCGCTTACTCTCTCTCTTTCACACTGAGACCGCGGACCTCGCCATCAGCCCCGCGGACCGCTCCGCGACGGGCGTCGGTTGCGCGCAACGGACTTGGCCGTCCGGACGGCCTTCTCCGCGGCAGGCGCCGGGTGCTCGTGCCCGTTTGAGCCGCTCCCGACCGCAGCGCGCAGTTCCGGGGGCGCCGCCAGCCCCGCGCTCTTATCTCCGGCCGCACCCGTCTCCGCAAGCGCTCCGGCCGTGTTCTCCACCAGGTCCGCGAGTTGTCCGACGCCGTCGCGCCCAAACCGCAGCACAAGGTCAAACAACCAGCTCATCGTTTTCAGAAATGTCTGCAACTCGTCCATCCGGCGACGGAATTCGGCGGCCTCCTCCTCGGCCGCAGCCACCTCCGACACCATGTCCCGGCAGCGGTCGATCGTGGCAATAATCGGCTCAACCTCGCGCCGCCGCCGCTCGCGCATGATCGTTTCGAACATGTGCCAGACGTCGGTGTCCGCCTGGAAGTATTCCTTCCGGTCGCCCAGCTTGTGGACCCGATGAATGAGACCCCAGTCGACCAGGGCCCGGAGATTCATGCTCGCGTTACCGCGTGAAACGTGCAGTTGCTGCATGATGTCGTCCGTGCAGAGCGGCGGGCTGGTCACGAAGAGCAGCGCGTGAATTTCCGCCATCGTACGGTTAATCCCCCAGTAGCCGCCCATCTCGCCCCAGCGACGGACAAGCAGCGCCTTCGATTCGCTCAGCTTGGTGCCCATTCCGGTCTCCATGAAAGTTTCAGAATGTACCGAAATATAGCGCGGAATGGTGCGATTTCAAGGGCGCGGACCCCGCAGGCCATTCCACCCGGACCGGCGCTCTCCGCCGAAGCCGCGATCACCGCAAACCCCCCTTCACCCCTACGGCCGCTTCGCGAGGAAGAAATCCTGGTCCAGCCCGGCGTCATACAGCCGATCGCCGGCACGCAGACTGTTGATCCGGACCGCCGGCGGTGACGCATGCAGGAAGTGTGTGGCGGAGAGGGCGATGCCGGTGTGATAAATCCGGCCGCTGGCGTTTGTGAAGTAGACGAGATCACCAGCTCGCAGCCCCGCCCGCGCTGTAGCCGTCGCGACAAGCGTTCCGCCGAGGGCCTGCTGCCAGGCATCGCGGGCGGGCCGGTCACCGGCCTGTGCAGCGATGTTCGTCACCAGCCCACTGCAATCCAGCCCCCACGGTGAGCGGCCGCCGAAGACATAGGGGATATGCAGCAGGTCGAGGGCGGCTGCGAGGCGGAGTTCCGTGCGACCGTTCGGTCCCACGGGTCTCAGGTGTGCAGAGGCGACCGGGAGAGGCGCATGGCCGGGAATCCAAACCTGCTCACGACCCTCGGTGTCAGTCTGCCACGCCACCCGCGCTCCGCGTGGTACGCGCAGCCCACCCAGGTCGAATTCCTCCAACACCACCGCAACCGGCGCGTCCAGGTAGCGCCAGAATTCATCCTCTGCAACCGGCTGGATAGCGGTCTCCGGCACCCAGCCCCAGTAGCCGTCGCTCGCGTGCAGGAGGTAGTGCCCGTCACGCCGGTCCAGCAGGAATACGGGCTCCCCCAACAGCAACTGCGTCTGCAGCCCGCCCCCGTCCCCGGGTCGGTCATAGCTCAGCATGTGGGGCACACAGCAGATGCCAAAACGCTGACCGCCGAGTGCAACCTCATCGGGCAAAGTGCGAATCTCGTTGCGGACATCACGAAGGCCGACGGATGCAAGCGCCCGCTCGACACCCAGCGCCAAGGCGGGGACATTGGTCGAGCCGCGCAGCGTGACGGTTTCACCGTCGGTCTCGGCCGCGAGTACGAAGAGTGTCAGACTGCGATCCCGAACCCCGAGGCGTACGAACTTCTCACAAAACCAACCGGCCCGCTCCGGCGGCAGTGCGCCCTCCGGAAAGATCGATCTGGCAAGCCGCTCCGCCTCGCGGAAACGCCGCGTCTCCGCCTCTGCCCGCGTGGGGGTGGCTGCCGGTCGCTGTAAAACCTGCCGGTGGTAGCTTGCCAGACCCTCGTACACTCCGCGTCCCAACCCCCGGTAGACGCGCCAGCCGGCGGGCGATTCCGCGGTCGGCGCGGGCCACTGCACACGGAGGCGCAGTCCAAGCTCCGCCGCCGCATCAGCCCCGCTTGCCGGGCGCCAATCCACCATGAAGGGAAGGTCGGCGAGCCGCGTACGCAGCGCATTCTGGACATGTGCCGCCAGCGTGTCCGCTTCAGCGGCCGGACCCCGTGCTTCGACAACAACGCGCGGGGCCGCGGCGGATTCACCCTGCCAAGTGATCGTGATCCGCTGCCGGTTGACGGGTAATGGTGGGCCTGCGGCCTCGTCCTCCTCCACGGGGAGCCACGTACCGCCGCGCAGCAGCCGGGGCCGCGCACCGCCCTGTTTGACCAAATGATAGAGATACTCGGCCGCGAAGAGCGGCACGCTGTCCCACGAACCGCCGCCGGGCGGATCGCTGGCCACGTCGAGTACCAGGTCGGTTCCGCGCAGCGGACGCTCGGTTGGCAACCAGGGGGGCTCGAAGGCGGCAATCACCTGTTCGATTCGATCCACAAGGGCAAGTGGTAACGGGTCGTGCATCGCGAGCGACATGGCAAACACCATCAGGAGGAGGGGCGGGCAGAACATGAGCGCTCTTTTGTTCATGCGAACTGCAATGACCGGCGGTCCCTGTTTCGTCAGCGTACCCGCGCCCGCGCTCCCGTGAAAGCGAGCGGGCTGTTGGACCGCGGCCCACTGACCCGTGTGCGCAGCATTACTCCCGCCGCTGCGACGGCCCATTCCGACGGCGATCACGGGCACGCGGTACGATCGGAATCTCCGAGCAACGCAGCACCATGAGCGACCGATCCACCAACTCCAGCTCCGCCCCCAGATCCCAGACCTCTTCGCCGGCGTCAATCCACGGCCGCGCGGTATCGAACAATGTTTCCCAGCAGAGGCCCGGCGCCTTTGGCAGGTGGAAACGGACCGCCTGGTGGTCGGCGTTGAGCAGGATCAGATGTGTGTCATCCGTCACCGGCACCCCCGCTTCGTCCTGCAGCTCGAGATCCTGGCCGCTGAGAAGCATTCCGAGTGTGCGGATATGGGCGGCACTCCATTGCTCATCCGTCATCTCGGCGCCTTCGGGCTGGAGCCAGCTCACATCCTTGACTTCCAGCCCACGGAGTTGCCGCCCCTGGAAGAAGTTGCGGCGCCGCAGCGTCGGGTGGTGGCGGCGAAAGGCGATCAGGCGCCGGGTGAATTCCAGGAACGCCCGGCGCGGCTCATCCAGTTCCCAGTCGAACCAGCTCAATTCGTTGTCCTGGCAGTAGGCATTGTTATTGCCCTGCTGAGAGCGACCCAGCTCATCGCCACCGCAGATCATCGGCACCCCCTGCGAGAGCAGAAGAAACGCCATCAGGTTGCGCTTCTGCCGTTCCCGCAGCGCCCTGATCTGCGGATCATCCGTGGGCCCCTCCGTACCGTGGTTCCAGGAAAGGTTGTAGTCTGTGCCGTCGCGGTTGTCCTCGCCGTTAGCGAGGTTGTGCTTCTCGTTGAAGCTGACAAGATCGTGCAGCGTGAAGCCGTCGTGCGCGGTAATGAAGTTGATGCTTGCATGCGGGCGGCGGCCGCTGCGCTCGTACAGGTCGCTGCTGCCGCACAACCGCGTTGCAAGCTCTGACGTCGTACCCTCATCGCCTTTCCAGAACCGCCGCACCGAATCGCGGTACTTGCCGTTCCACTCGGTCCAGCCGACGGGAAAATTACCGACCTGGTAGCCACCCTCACCGAGATCCCACGGCTCCGCGATCAGCTTGATCTGCGACAGCACCGGGTCCTGCGCGATGATGTCGAAGAAGGCGCCCAGCCGATCGACCTCGTGCAGCTCACGCGCCAAGGCGGAAGCCAGGTCAAAGCGAAAGCCGTCCACCCGCATCTCCAGCACCCAGTAACGCAGACTGTCCATGATGAGCTGCAGGGCGCGCGGGTGGGTCATGTTCAGCGTGTTGCCGCAGCCGGTGAAGTCCTGGTAATAGCGCCGGGCGGCCGGCATCAGCCGATAGTACGAGGTGTTGTCGATCCCGCGCAGACTGAGCGTCGGCCCCAGGTGATTGCCCTCGGCGGTGTGGTTGTACACCACGTCGAGAATCACCTCGATCCCGGCCGCATGCAGCGCCGCCACCATCGATTTGAACTCGCGGACTGCGTCGCGCGCGTGGCCGGCAGCGGCGTAACGCAGCTCCGGCGCGAAGTATGCGAGCGTGTCGTAGCCCCAGTAGTTCGACAGTCCGCGGTCCACCAGCTCGCGTGCATCCACGTGATGATGCACGGGCAGCAATTCGACGGCCGTCACGCCCAGTTCCCGGAGATAGCGCAGCGGTTCGCTCGAGGCGAGCCCGGCGTAGGTGCCGCGCAGCCGCGGCAGCACCCCGGGGTGCTTCTGCGTGAAGCCCTTGACATGCACTTCGTAGATGATCGTCTCGTGCCACGGTGTGCGCGGTGGCCGATCGTCGCCCCAGGTGAAGGCCGTGTCGATCACGATGCCCAGGGGGGCGTGCGCGGCATTGTCACGGTGGTCGCAGGAAAGATCGGCTTGCGGGTCACCAAGCCGGTAGCCGAACATCTCGTCGCACCAGCGCAGGTCCCGGCCGAGCGCTTTGACGTACGGATCGAGCACGATCTTGTGCGGGTTGAAACGCAGCCCGTTCGCCGGATCGTAGGGCCCATGCACGCGGTAGCCATAGAGCTGGCCGGGAATAATGTCGCGCAGATAGCCGTGCCAGACGAAATCGGTCTGTTCGCGCAGCTCGATCCGCTCACTCTCCTGCGAGGCGGCGGGATCCGAAAACAGGCACAACTCCACCCGCTCCGCGTGCTCCGCGAAGATGGCAAAATTCGCACCCTTGCCGTCAAACGTGGCTCCGAGCGGATAGGGGGAGCCGGGCAGGACGATACGGGACATTGGGGCGTCTTCGCTGGTCTGAATGGTCTGCGGTTGGCCGGCCACTTCCGTGCGGCCGCGCTGGGGCGGACGATAACCGCTTTCACCGACAGCGACCAGCGGAACAATCTGCCTGGCGCGCCCGCTCAGGCGGGCCGCCAAGACATAAAACGTAGACCACCGGAACGCCAGCGGAGCGCCCCGGTGGCTTGGAGCGCTCCGCAGAAGGGCTGAAAATCCAGGCGACCTGCAACCTTACAGGCCGATGAAGGTCTCAAGGAACTCGAAGAAGTCAACCGAGTTGACCACGCCATCGTCGTTCAGGTCATGGTCCTCGGCACAGGCCGGATCGACCGGGGTACCCGGCGCGTAACAGGCCTGGAAATTGGCGAGATCACTCATGTTGTAATAGAGACCGACCTGCGCGTAATAGCAGGAGGGATTGCGGCCGGCACCGGTGTACGGGCCACCGCTGACCACCAGCAGGTAGGTCTTGCCGCCGGCCTCGTAGGTGACCGACGTCAGGCGACTCAGCGACAACGGATAGTTGGGGGCCTGCACCCACGGGGTCAACTCGCCCGTCGCGCGGTTCACGCGCGTGTAGTGGACGGTATTCTGCGTGGTCGCACCGAACAGGCCGCCCACCACGAAGATCCAACGGTTGCGAACGACTGCGCAGGCGTGCTCGTAGCGGCCGACCGGGAACAGATTCGGATCAGCTTCCCACGTACCGAGCGCACCGCCGGGCAGAATTTCGGCCCGCAGCATGTCACGCTCGTTGGTGCCGCGATAGTTGCCCGCGACGCGGTATTTCCAGGCCTTGGTGTTGCCTTGAATGACGGCCACGCCGTGGAACCACGAACCGGTCGCCGTCGCCGTCGAAGTGGTCTGCTGCCACGGGCCGTAGTCGCCGTTGGGCTGGAGAACGCTGAAGTAACAGGAGTTCGTGTTGCCGAAGGCGGCGCCGCTGTCCCATTCACCGTTGATCGTGTACAGCACGCCATTGTGCGCCATCACGCCACGACCGAACGCATCCATCTGCGTACCCTGCGGCGACACATCCGTGTTGTTCGGAAGAACCTGGGCTGAGAGCGTCCAGGCGCCCAGTGATCCGTTCGGATTCTGGGGGGCGTAGTACCCCGTGTTTCGCGTCGCAAAGCCGGCGGTCCAGCCGCCCCAGGCATACACACGGCCGTTGTGTGCCGCGACACCGTGCGTGGCAAGGGGTACGGGCAGACTGGTCGTGGTCGTCCACACACCAAGACTGCCGTTCTCGTTCACCGGGGCATAGTACACCGGCGTCGCCGCCGTGCCGGAAGCATCGGAACGCCCGCCGATGACGTAAACGTAACCGTTGAGGTAGACCGCGCCATGGTCGGTCAGTCCCGCCGGAAGCGAGGTCGTCTGGATCCAGCCACGGATCGCGCCCGGATCACGTACCTCCACTCCCGCCGAGGCCGGGCTTTCCACGCCGCCGATTGTCTGGGTCGCCACAAGGATCCAACCCTGCTCAATCGGAATGGTTACGACCGTCACCGGGTCCGTCGTGGGATTCAACGCCTGGCCCAGCGGCTGGCGTTCCCCTTCGCCCAGATCGCGATAGACGGTCACCTCCGAAGCAAGGTTTTCCTCGATATTGCTGACCTGCACGGTCGCCTGGCCCGGCAACAGTGTCGCCTGCACGGCCGGCGCCGGCACAGAAACCGTCAACGCAGACGACAGGCAACTTTCCGTGCCGCCCTGCGTCTGGGTCGCGTTCACCAGTGCAGCGTTCGTGAGGGCTGTCACCGGCACCGCGGCAGTGCCGCCAACAAAGGGCCCGTTCGCCGTACCCACCAGGACACCATTGGCAAACACAGAAACTGTGTCGGCCGTGTCCAGGACACCGTCAGCCGTCACCGTCGTCTGGCCCGGGAAGAGCGGGCCGACCGGCGTCGGTGACGGGACAGGATTGGGCGGGCCAAAAGGCACCGGCGCGCCGCCCAGCGTCACCGACAGATTGTCATACATGAAGGCCGAGCCGTTCGTGGAGAAGCCGGTCCCGATGATGATGTACTGGAAAGCATCGTTGTTGACGCGTGGCACACCGCCCGGCCACACCGGCTCGAGCGTCACGGGGTCGAGCGGGTTCGCGAGCTGGTCGTTGATGTAGAAGTTCACGACCGCACTCTTGACCTCGATCTGCATCTTCTGCCAGACATCGGCCTCGCGCGCCACGCCGGTCAGGGCGTAGTCGTAGTTGAAATAGTCGGAAACGTAACCCGCGATCACCGGGGTTGGTGAACTTGTCATGGAAGTGTACTGCTGGCCGTGCAGGCCGCCGACACCGTTGGTGAACGCGAAGCCCAAAGCACCGAACACGCGTGTGAGGGACGGCGTCAGCTCGAACCGGTCGCGCGCGTTCGCGTTGTTCGAGGAGTGCTTGTACCAGTACGTTACGAGCAGCGGCTCCGCGTCGGTGCCATTGACCTGCCCGAGGTTGTAGTACAGGCGCGAGGTCTCGCCGGCGGTCTCGACGAAGATCATGTTCTCGCAGCTCGCCGCCCCGCCCTGCGCGAGCAACGGCCGCCGCGGGTTCGCCGGCGCGGTCTGCTGCCAGACCGCCTCCAGCTCCGCTTGCGAAGCATAGCTGTCGAAGTTGTCCGCCAGGGCCGTGCCGGCCGCAAAGACAATCACCGGCGCTGAGAACGGACTGACCATCCCATTGGCGGTCTGGGTGGCCGTCAGTACGTCGCCCACGTTCAGGACCAGCGGTCCGAACGTGGCCAGGCCGTCGAACGGCACCACCGTACCGGCAAGATTGCCGTTGCGGTAGAGCGCAGCGCTGGTCGCGCCGGCCACACAGTTCACCTGGACGAACGTGTTCGTATTCACCACCGGCGCCACAATCGCGGGCGCGGGGGTCGGATCGGGCGCCAGGGCCTCGAACTGCAACTCATCAATCGCGAAGTCGATCAGAATCGCCGCATCGGTGTCAATGTTCGTGATGGCGATGTGTTCCAGCGTACCGCGATCATTCGGCGCACTCAGCACGTTGTCGCCCGTGAAGCCGACGATGCCACCACCCTGCGGTACGCCATTCAGCGAAACCTGCCCGGTCGCAAGGTTCCACTCGACCGTGTAGGCAAACGGCGCCGGCGGCAAGGTGAGCGCCGGGATCGGCGTCCGCGTGCCGTTCGCCGCGATGAAATAGCCGTACCGCGTCTGGTCGTCGCCCGCCGGGAGCGTGTCGATCACACCATTCGGACCCGGACCGATGACGGCCGTACCAAGTGGCAGGGCCGCCACGTTCGCGCCGACCGCATGGATCTGCACGTCGTCGCCGGCCGCGGCCGTGTCCACGATGCCGTTGGCCCCGGCGATGATGGCGTTGATGGTGGTATCCACGCCGACCCACTCGATCGGACCCGCCGTGCCGCCATTCGCAAGCTGCGCGACGAGATTGCCCGACTCGCGAATGCCGAGACACATGCCGACCGTACCGCGGAAAAGTTCACTCTTGTTCGTCACCTTGAAACGCACTTTGCCGCGCACATCCAGCGCCGGGTTCGGCCGCACCGGCCCGTCGAAAGTGGTGAGCCGCACCCACGCATCGGGATCCGCCGGATCCAACCAACGGAAGAAGACCTGCAACGCCGCAGCGCCCTCGGTTTGCAGACCGGAGGCCCGGAACGCCGCGTTGTTCCCAAAGGCGGTCGTATTCGCCAACAGGTACGGGCTGGTCGTCCCGGAGAACTGGGGAATTCGGAACATCTCCTGGGCCGTCGCCGGATCATCAATGGGTGGACTGTTGAACCCCACCAGTTCCGACGGAAATTGCCCCAGCAGCGTGGCCGGACTGACCATGGCCATACATAGAACCATGGCTGCAAGGCGCATAAGGCGTGCCATTTTGGTCTTCTCCTCCGAACAGGTTGTGCTAACGGCCTGCAAAAGACGGGCTATTTCGCAGTGTACTGCCAGCGACCAGGGCGAACAAGCAAAAGTAGATGTCGAGGAACCAGGCGAGCGCGCGCCCATTCGCACAGAATTCGAGCAACTGCTTGTGTTATCAGACGTTTTCACATCTCCCGAACACGTATTTCACACTTTACTGGTGCTCTAGTGCGGACCGGCCGTCTTTGAGCCGATGTGCGCCACAGCGCGGAACTGTGCGGCCCCAGGGGTCGGACCACAGGACCTCCGCAGCAGCAGGGAGAAGGAAGCCATGCGCCCCCATGCCCAAGTCGCACTGCGCGCCAACCGTACTTCGAGCGGGATGGCTCTCGCTGTTCTCCTCTGTGGCGGTGCGCTCGCGGCAGCCCAGTTGGGACCGGATGAGCTCGCCGACCTGGAACGGCGAAGAGCCCAGGAGGGCTGGACCTTCGACGTGGGTCCGAACGCCGCCACGGCGCAACCGCGCGCAGCACTAGCCGCGCTCGCTCCACCGCCGAATTGGCAGCTCGGGGCCCGCTTCGTCGACCCCGGCGGGCAGCTCCGGGGAGTGCTGCCCGAGACGTTCGACTGGCGCGCCGTCACGGGTCTGCCGCCGATCCGCGACCAGCTCTGGTGCGGAAGCTGCTGGGCCTTCGCCACCACCGGACCGCTTGAATGTGCCATCCGCATCCACGACGGAATCAATGTCGACCTCTCCGAGCAGTGGCTCGTAAGCTGTAACCCGTATGGCTACAACTGCAACGGCGGCTGGTTCGTACACCAGTTGCACGCCGGTTCCGCCGACGCCTGTGGCGCCTCCGGCGCGGTGCTCGAAAGCGCGTTCCCCTACGTGGCTGCGAACGCCCCCTGCAACGGTTGTCCCTACGAGCGTGCGTACACGATCGACAACTGGGCCTACGTCGGCAACTGGTCGACAGTCCCCACGGTTGAACAGATCAAGCAGGCCATTCACCAGTACGGCCCCATCGCGGCCGCGGTCTACGCCGGCGACGCATTCACGGCATACTCGGGTGGCATCTTCAACATCGACGAGCAGGGCACCGTCAACCATGCGATCGTGATCGTCGGCTGGGACGACGAGCAGGGCTCGTCAGGGGTCTGGATCGTCCGCAATTCGTGGGGTACGAACTGGGGCGAGGGCGGCTACATGCGCATCGAGTACGGCCGCTCGCAGATCGGCTATGCCGCCAACTTCATCGAATACACGCCGGCGACCGCGCTCGAAGCGACGCCCGCGACGCTCGAAAGTGGTAACGTGGCTGTCGGCAGTTTCAACGATACCATCCTCCAACTCCGGAATCTCGGCGGACACACGCTCAACCTCACCGCCGGCGGACTCGCGCCGCCCTTCACCCTGGTCGGCAACAGCCAGTTCACGCTTGGCGCCGGCCAAACGGCGTACCTGACCGTGCGTTATGCGCCGACGCTGGTCGGACTTGCGACCAGTACACTGCGATTCACTGGGGACACCAACTTGGACCTACCACTGCGCGGTACGGGTACGGGCAGCAGCGCTCCGGGCGACCGCTGCGGGGATGCACCGTTCGTCGCCCCGGGCACGTTCGATGCTGCTCTCATCGGCGCCACGAACGACGGCACCGCCACGTGCGGTGGCGGTGGAACGGCGGACGTCTGGTGGCGCTTCTCCGCACCCTACGACGGCACCGCGACATTCGACACGGCCGGCAGCGCCGTAACTACGGTGCTCAGTGTATACACCGACTGCGCCGGAACTGAACTTGGCTGCGCAACGAGTGTCACCGCGTCGGATGGTATTGCACGGGTCACTGTCGATATGACGCAGGGCGCGACTTACGCCGTGCGCGTGGCGGCCCAGGGTGACATCGTGGGAGCCGTGCGACTCAACATCACCGCGCAGCATGGAGCGGTGACACTCGGCGGAGCCATCCACGCTGCCGGTGGCGTACCCTTGAGCGGCGTCGTGCTCGCCGGCCTGCCGGGAGCCCCGGTCACGAACGCGGCCGGCGAGTACCGCGCGGCGCTGCCGTGGGGCTTCTCCGGCACCCTGACACCCACCAAGACCGGCTGGACTTTCGATCCGCCGCAGCGGTCGTTCAGCGGTCTCGCCGGTGACCACCTGGCGGCAGACTTCACCGCACTCCCGGTGCCACTCGTGATCGCCGGCCAGGTCTTGCACGCGGGTGGTGCCGGGCTCGGCAACGTGGTCATCGACGGCTTCGCGACCAGCGTGCGAACCAGTGCGGACGGCCGGTTCACTGCGAACCTGCCCTACGGCTTCACAGGCGAACTCGTGCCGCAACGTTACGGTTACCGCTTCGACCCGCCGCGCCTCACACTGCACGCCCTGGCGACGAGTCAGACGGAAGTTGTGTTTACCGCCGAACCCCTGAAGGGCGCCCTGCGCATCGACCTCGCGCCGGAGCCGGTCCTTGACGGTACCGGTTTGTGGCGGATCGAACACGGCGCGTGGCAGCCGAGCGGAGCCCTCCTGAGTGACCTGCCAGTGGGGGTATACGTCGTCGAGTACGCCCCGCGCGGGGGCTGGGTCGCGCCCGCGCGAGAACTCGTGCAGGTGTCCGCCGACCAGACACTCAGTCTGCTGCGCAGCTACCAGCCCGCAACCGGCACACTCCGCATCATCACCTTTCCGAGCGGAGCAGGGCGCGTGTCCGCAACGCCGGCCACAGCCAGCAACGGAACCTACAACGCGGGAACCACCGTGGAACTGTCCGCCCAACCAGCCGTCGGCTACCGCTTCGAGCGCTGGCAATCATCCGAAGGCGCGCTGGTGTATGTGAACCCCTGGGCCTTTACGCTGGAGTCGGACCTCACCGTCACAGCGTACTTTGCCACCCTCGCAGGCGCGGAAACCACCTTGGATTCAGTCGTCGCTGGAGTGACCGAGAATGCGCCACCCTCCCAGGCCTTCAATCCGCAGCCCATCGCGTGCGGTGGCTTTGGCGCGGGCTTGGCGCCAGCGTTACTGCTCACAATTGCGGGATTGTGCGGTTGGCGACTCGGCCGCCAACCACCCTGGGAGTGGCCCCGCGGGTCGTGACGAATCACGGAGCCCCCAAGGGCGGTTCGGCCTTGTCCACCGGAGCACGGATCGCAAGCAACCGTGCGACGTCCGCAGCGTAGTCGCGCTCGAACTTCTCGAAACGCTTTGGCATGAGTTCAAGTACGGCCCGCCCGGTCAGCCGAGCGCCATCCTCCGTATACAGATCGAACTCGATCTCACGGTAACGGCCGCCCAGCAGCCCGCGCCGCAGCTTCAATTCTCCGATGGTAAAGCTCGCCCGTCCCGCCAGCCGCCCTACCGATTGGATCAGGAAGCCACGATAGGCCTCCAGTGGCGGCCGATCGTCCGCTCTATCATTCGCTTCGTCGTGGCCGGCGTCGGGCTGCTCGGGGTCAGCCGCCTCGGGCGGCTCCTCAGCGACGGGCTCGTCCGGGTCCGCCGAGTCATCGGCTTCCTCCTCCGCATCCGCCTTTACCGGAAGCTCAAGCGGCGCTCCCATGACCCCGGGAAAGAAGCCCCCTTCGAGCTGGTACTCCACCGACAGTGGATCGATCCCCGGCGCCATCATGCGCCACGCCCCGGGCTCGGCGGGACCGATCACGTAGCAAAAAAACGCCGGCGGACCATCTCGCTCCGACGGCAAGGGAAACTCCAGCAGAGCCCGCAGTCTGTCGCCTTCTTCGACGAAATACCCCCAGGGGCTCTCGAGTGTCAGGCGCTGCTGTGAGGGGGGTGCAAACGGCTGTTGGAGTGTCAACCGGGCATGCGAGCCACAACCGCAGACCAGTGCCGCAACCACCCCGAGGCCGCCCAGCACTCGTACCCGTTCACACCGTGTCCGTCCAAACCGCCGATAAGGGTGGAACATGCGTTTGCCCATGATTCCACCAGAATACGGTCGGTACGCCCTCCTCGCCACCAATCCGCGCCGCTTGGCAGCGGTCGCCGGCGCCGGTACCATCATCGGGATGCTGTCCACTCGGCTGGATCACTGGCTGCGCCTGGGCTCCGGACTGGGCGTGCTCCTGCTGGTCGCGGCGCAGGAACGTGTGCTGCCGCGCTGGGCGAGCGAACCGGCGCAACCTGCACACCCCGTGCAGCAGATCCCCTTCGAAAACGATCTACCTGGCGGGGAACCTCCACCCTCTGAGCACTCGAACGATCTTGGTTTCCCGCAGATCATGCCCGACTGTACGGTGCCGCGCGCCGCGGCGGGTGGTCTGCATGCCGCCTGGCGCATGACGCTGGGCGACCGCGCCGGCGTGGTCGTCAGCGGGCCGCGCGATGGTTACAGCGGTTGTGCTGCACTTGAAGCTGTCACCGCGGCGTCCTGGCGCGCGCTCCAGGTAGCCATCGTCTGGCAGGCGCCGACTGCCCCTGTCCAGGGACCCATCCGCGATCCGGCGATCCTCCGCACCATCACGCGGACCGGTCCGCCGGCCGAAGTGCACCGTACGGCGTAACTCCGGCGCCCTGACCGTGGCGACACGCGGGCTCCGGCGTGATCCTCCGACCACGACTCCCCCCCACACGGCGCCACCTCGGCTGCCGGTATCTTGATGCAGGAGCAGGAATCCAATGGATGTCCAGAATCTGAACCGAAGACTGGTCATTATAGGACTGGTCGCTTTGGTCGGCGTGTACCTCGTCTTCCCACCGGAGCAACGCCTCCGGCCGGGCAACGATATCGCCGGCGGCACTTCCCTGATCTACGAAATTGACCGCACCGACGCAGGCGACGATCGCGACCTTGCCGAACGGGTGAAAACCCAGTTGCAGCGGCGCGTCGATCCGCGCGGCGTCTACGACCTCGCATGGCGCGTCCTGGGCAGCGACCGGATCGAAGTGCAGATGCCCCTCCCGCCGCGCGATGCGCGGCAGCGCTTCGAGAGCTATCAGCAGTCGCTCCGGGCGCTCTACAGTCACGAGATCACGCGCGGTCGCATCCTCGAAGCCGTCCGGCTGTCGAGCCCGCAGCGCGAAGCCGCTCTCCAGCAGCTTGCGCGGCGCAATGCCGATGCGATTCTCGCGAATCCAGGGGCCCTGACACCCGAAGAGCAGACCGCACTCGAACGCTTGATCTCCCAACGGCTGGCGGCGCTGCAGGAAGTGGCGCTTCGCTACGACGCGCTCCGCGCGGCCGAAGCCGCCCGCGACGCCGCCGCGGCCACGCCCCCGGCGGAGGATGAAAGCCCGGAGGCGATTTCAGCGGCCGATCGGCTCCGGCTGGATCTCCAGTTCCGCGACGCGCGCGAGATCTTCGAGGACGCGCTGCTGGAAGTGATGGCGTTCAACCTGAACCGCCGCCATTTCGAAGAGGTGCTGGGACTCGAAGAGAAATCGGGTGTCCGCAAATCGAGTCTCGACTCCTTCCGCCTGCGCCAACTCGACATCGCCACGGAGTTTGACGCCGTGGTGACCGCCCACACCGCCTGGCGCGGGCAGGGGCGTCAGTTCCTCGACAGTCCGGCCGACCTGAAGCGGCTGCTGCGCGGCTCCGGGCGGCTGGAATTCCGGATTCTCGCCGAGCCGGATCTGACCAATCCAATGCGGTACAACGCCCTGCGCGAGGCGCTAAAGCGTGAGGGGCGCTCACGTCTGCCCACGGAAGAGTTGCAGTGGTTCAAGATCGACGACCCCTTCCAGTTCTTCAACTGGCAGTCCCCCGACGAGCGTGAGCGCTTCGTGCCCGAAGCCAACACGACAATGGTCGTGGAGCGCGCCGGCACCGACTTCTACGTGCTGGGCAAGACCAATCCGAACGATGGACTCCTCCAGCGGGGGACGGCCGACTGGAAGCTGGTGAGTGCCCGGCCGGACCGCGACGAACGCTCGGGCGGCCTCTGTGTGGCATTCGCCCTGGATGAGCGCGGCGC
The DNA here is from genome assembly GCA_016716475.1 of Phycisphaerales bacterium. NCBI lineage: Bacteria > Pseudomonadati > Planctomycetota > Phycisphaerae > Phycisphaerales > Phycisphaerales bacterium. The sequence continues at coordinate 20,764 of JADJWG010000004.1, read as the reverse complement.
GCAGCGCTTCGGGCGCCTCACCGAGCAGAACATCGGCCGGCAACTGTGCATCCTGGTGGACGACATCGCCTACTCCGCCCCGACGATTCAGAGCCGGATCGCGGGACGTGGGCAGATCACGGGTGACTTCTCGCTCGAAAAGATCGACTATCTCGTGCGCTCGATGGAAGCGGGGGCCTTGCCGGCCCGCCTGAAGGACACACCGCTGTCCGAGCGCACGATCGGCTCGAGCCTGGGCGAATCCAACCGGGCGAACGCCGTCCGCGCGGGCATCATGGCGTTCGTCGCGATCCTGATCGTCATGCTGGTGTACTACCAGGCGGCCGGCGCGGTGGCGAACGTCGCGCTCGTCTTGAACATCCTGTTGATTCTGGCGGCCATGTCTTTCCTCGGCGCCCGCATCACGCTGGTGGGCATCGCAGGCATCGTGCTCTCGGTCGGCATGGCCATCGATGCGAACGTGCTCATCTACGAGCGCATGCGGGAGGAACGCGAACGCGGCGCCACGCTGCGGATGATGATCAAGAACGGCTATGACAAGGCCTTTTCGACCATCTTCGACTCGAACATCACCACCCTGCTCACCTGCGTGATCATCTATTACGCCGGCAGCGAAGAGGTGAAGGGTTTCGGCCTGACCCTCGGCTGCGGCATCGTCCTCAACCTGTTCACCTCCATCTTCGTCACCCGCACTTTCTTCACCCTCCTCGTGCGACTCGGCTGGATCAAGGACCTGCGCATGCTGAGCATCATCGGCGTGCCCAACATCGACTGGGTGTCGAAGCGGAAGTACTTCATCCCGCTGTCGGCCGGGTTCATGCTGATCGGCCTCTCGCTGCTCTTCATGCGCGGCAAGGACGCACTCGACGTGGAGTTCCGCGGCGGCATGTCGGCCGAGTACGGCGTCCGCGTTAGCGCCGGCGAAACCTACAACGACTCGCAGATGCGCGCTGCCCTGAGCAATGTGCGGACGGAGCTCGACACCGCCGTGGCCGCCCTCGACCGCGTGCAAGTCACCCAGGTTCCGGGCGCACTTGGCGTCTTCGATGTCAGCGTGCCGGGCATCACGAGTACCCGACTGGCCGCGATGCTCACCGAGCCCCTGGAAGAGGCGGGCCTGCTTGCCCGCGGCGGCGCCGATGCCACGGCGGGCAGCGAGATCGTCCGCATGACGATCCGGGCGGATGTCCCCGCGGACAAACTGGCCGAAACGATCCGCACACAGGCCGGCCCGCTGCGCAGCGGTGTTGCGGCCCTCGGCGGTGATTCGGTCAGCATTAACCGCGTCCTCGACACCGGTGATGAAACCAGCCAGGTGTGGAACCTGACCACCACCGCGACCAACCGCGCACTCGTGCAGCACGCCCTTGAAACCGGCCTGCGCGACCGCCTCGAAATCCAACCGTCCATCGAGTACGAGTTCGTCGGCGTCGGCGAGCAGCCCTTCCCCGTCACGGGCGAGCTGCCTTCCGTCATCGCCGCGGACCTGCCGGCCGAAACCGTGCTCGATCTCACGGATTACTACGACGGTGCGCTGCTGTACTTCCGGAAACTGGACCCGCCGCAAACCGTGGCCGCCCTGCAGGAACGGCTCGACAACATGCACTTCCAGCCCGACTTCATCGACCTGCCGAAACGGCGCTTTGAGGTCTTCGGGGTCGTCCCGGCCGCGGGCTTCGCCCCGTCGGGTGAAGTGGCCTATACCGCGATCGCCGTCGCCGTCGTGGACCCCGAGTACCGCTTCAGCGATGACACCGAGCAATGGTTCAACCAGTTCGCGGCCGACGAGTTGCGACTGGCCCGGGCGGCCCTGGATGATGAGCAGGCACTCCGCAAAGTCATGCAATTCAAGCCGCAGATCGCGGCCGCCGCGGTGCAGCAGGCCTCGCTGGCGCTGATTCTTTCGTGGGCCGCCATCATCGGGTACCTGTGGTTTCGCTTTGGCAAGCCGCGTTACGGCCTGGCAGGCGTGGTCGCGCTGGTGCACGACGTGCTGATTGCGATGGCCTTCATTGGCATCAGCGGCTGGCTGGGCGGTCAGTCCCATCCGATTGGAAACGCCCTGCTGATCGGTGATTTCAAGATCAACATGACGGTGATTGCAGCCCTGTTGACGATCATCGGTTACTCGATCAACGACACCATCGTGGTGTTTGATCGCATCCGTGAAACACGTGGACGCCTGGGTCAACTGACGCCGGAGATCATCAACCAGAGCATCAATCAGACACTCAGCCGGACGTTGATGACCTCGCTAACGACCATCATCGTCCTCTTGATCATGTACGTCTGGGGCGGTTCAAGCATTCGGCCGTTCAACGCCTGCATGATCCTGGGCATCATCACCGGGTCGTACTCGTCGATCGCGGTGGCCGCCCCATTGCTGCTGGCGCGGAGCGGCCCGCGCCGGTCCCCCGCCACAGCGCCGGTTCCGGCCCGGTAGTCTGGCGTCCGTTCCACGGGCGTGATATCCTGCGACTGCCCGCCACGCACCCAGGACGGCGCGCGGCGGGCAGTCCGCTTGGAGCGAGGGTTGACCGATGCGCACGGAAGTGAAGATCGGGATCATCGCGGCTGTCATTCTTGCAGTGGTGGCCATCTATTTTCTCACGCGGAAGCCCGGAACGACCGGTGATTTCCCGATGAACGCAGCGGTCGTGGAGGAGGGACCGGCCACTCCTGTGGGTCCACGCACCGGCCCGGCGACACCGGGGCCTTCCACGCCGACCCGTACGCCGGTCGCCCCCGATCGCGTCACACCGACACTCCCGTCGCGCGACACCCCGACCGCGACGACACCCCCCCCGGTGCGCCCCCCGGTGGATCGCGCCACGCCGCCGCTTACCGACGGTCCCGGCCCGCGTATTACCCCTGCGACGCAGCCGGCCCGCACCGATCTGCCGCCGCTCGTGTCACCGCCGCCGCCGCGACCCACCGGCGATGAGCCCGCCACGACCCGGCCGTCTCGCGACACGACCACGCCATCCGCGGATGCTCCGGTCGCCGACCCCGGCCCCCGGCCCGGAGTCACACCTCCGCCGGCTGGTGAACCCGTGCGGCCCGGCGTCACGCCCACGCCGCCACCGTCACCGGTCCGCCCCACCACCCCGACTGCGGGTACCCCGGCCGCTGCCACCTACGAAGTGCAGCGTGGCGACAGTCTCTGGTCCATCGCGCAAGAGCACCTCGGAGACGGAAACCTGTGGCCACGCATCCAGGCCGCGAATCCCGGGTTGAATCCCCAGACCTTGAAGGTTGGTCAACGCATCAAACTGCCCCCGAAGGAAGCCACCGCCACCCCTGAGCCCGCGCCAACCCCTGCGCCGCGCCCGGCGGATCGGCCGTCAGAACGCCCCACGCCGCCGCCCGCGGAGCGGGTCTACACCTACATCGTGGAAGAGAACGACACGCTTTACGGACTTGCAGCGCGTTTCCTCGGCGACGGCAATCGCTGGCGGGAGATCTACGAACTGAATCGCGCCACCATCGCCAACCCGAACATCCTGCCGGCCGGTATCGAGATCCGCATCCCGCCGCGCAGCCCGTAGTGTTCGTACGCTCTGTCTATGGCACGATCAGTCGAAATCGATGCGCGCCGGCTTCGTGACCCGCTCGCGGTGGCGCTCCTGCTCCACCGCCGTCCACATCCGCTCTGCCAGCTCGCGCAAACCCGAACCCAGCACGCCGGAGATCCCAAGGATCGGCCGGCCCAGATCCTGCTCCAGCGCAGTGCGCGCCTCGGCCGCATCCGTGAGGTCGAGCTTGCTGCCGACCACCAGCTCGACACGCGCCGCGAGCGCTGTGCTGTACTTCTCAAGTTCGCCGCGGATGATGCGATATGCCTCGGCCGGCGCAGGCGCACCTGCGGGGGGACACAGATCGACGAGGTGCACGATCACACGCGTACGCTCCACATGCCGCAGGAAGGCATCGCCCAGACCCACACCTTCGTGGGCCCCCTCGATCAACCCCGGCAAATCAGCCAGCACCAGCCGCCGGAATCCCGGCAATTCCATAATGCCCAGATGCGGCCTGGTCGTGGTAAAGGGGTAGCTGGCAATCTTCGGACGCGCCTGCGTCAGGCGGGAAAGCAGCGTGCTCTTGCCGGCGTTCGGAAGACCCACAAAACCCACGTCCGCGATCAGCTTTAACTCGAGCCGCAGCGTGCGCTCCTGCCCCGGCAGTCCTGTCTCGAACTCGCGCGGGGCCTGGTGCGCCGAGGACGCGAAACGGGCATTGCCCCGGCCGCGGCGGCCACCCTGCGCCACGACGACTTCCTGGCCATCCGCCGTCAGATCCTTCAACAGCCGGCCGGTCAGCGCATCGTACACCAGCGTGCCTGTGGGCACTTCCACCCGCAGATCCGCGCCGGTCTTGCCGGTGCAGTTCGCGCCGCGGCCGGATTGGCCGTTCTCGGCGAAGTAGTGATGCCGCCCCGCCAGGTCGAGCAGCGTGTCGATTCCGTCACGCGCCACGAGCGTCACCGAACCACCGTCCCCGCCGTCCCCACCGTCGGGGCCACCCTTCGGGACGTACTTCTCCCGCCGAAAGCTGACGCACCCATCTCCACCGCGCCCACCACGGACCTGGATGCGCACTTCGTCGACGAACAGCCGGAGAGTGCCAGTGACGTTCTGCATGATCCGTCCAGAATTCTCTTGCCTCGTGCGGCTTGGGCGCAATCAGGCAACTCGGAGACAGGGCACCGGGCCCGGGGAACATCGCAGAGCGGGGTGCCGGATCGGCAGGTGCTTATTCGGCTGCCAGACGGGCCGCATCGGCCGCCGACAGCTCGAAGTTGCTATACACGGCCTCGGTATCGTCGTATTCCTCCAGCGCGTCGATGAGTTTCATCATGCGCTCGGCCTCAGCCCCGGCGAGCGGGACCGTGGTCGTCGCCACCATCGTAACTTCCGCGCTGGCCGGCTTGATGTTCGCGGCCTCCAAGGCCCGCAGCACCTCGCCGAAAACACTTGGCTCACAAGACAGCTCGAATCCGTCGGCCGAGGCCTGCACATCGTCGGCGCCCGATTCGAGCGCGATGCTCGTGAGCGTGTCCTCATCCGCAAGATCAGCGGGAATCAGGAACACGCCACGCGACTGGAACATCCGTGCCACCGAGTTCGACGCCCCCAGATTTCCCCCGCGCAGCTCGAACAGTTTCTTGATTTCACCGGCCGTCCGATTGCGGTTGTCCGTCAACACCTTGCACATCACCGCGGCGCCCGCCGGTCCGAACCCTTCGTACACGAGTTCCTCGAGCGCGGCGCCGCCCAGCTCGCCCGTCCCTTTCTTGATCGCCCGCTCGATCGTATCCTTCGGCATGTTCGCTTCTTTGGCCGCATCGATGGCGTAGCGCAGTGAAAGATTCATCCCCGGATCCCCCCCGCCGCTGCGGGCAGCCATGATGATGCCGCGTGAGAGGCGGCTCCACTCCCGACCGCGGCGCGCATCGTTCGCGCCCTTCGCCCGCTTAATGCGGGCCCAATGCGAATGTCCTGCCATAGCCCTTCCATCCTTCCGGCAGCACTGCCCTCCGCAGCGCACCTGCAATCCGCGATTTTAGCCGGGTCCCCGACGAGTCGCCATGCGCTGCCGCGGCGGCGCGTACCGCCATCGGCCGGCTACCCCGGGTCCGCGATCCGGGCCTCGAACTCCGCCTTCAGGTCCGGGTCCGCGAGGATCGTCAGCACGCGCAGTTGCAGGGCTTGCAGGTAGGCCAGTCCGAGTTGACGCTCCTCGTCGGTCGTCTTGCGCATGAGCAGATCGAGCATCTGCTGCGGATTCGGCGCAGTCTGTCCAAGCGCATCTTTGCTGATGCCGGCCCCACCGGCCACCCGGGCCAGCCGGTTGTAGGCGACGATCCGTTCGTCGAGCAGGTTCAGCCGCTCGGCCGGCAGCAGCGCATGGAAGGCACGAATATCCGCCATGACGGTCGGCTTGATGGCATCGAAGAGGTGGCTGCGGAAGGCCTCCTGGTCCTCGATGCTCGCGGTGCGCACCTCACGAAGAAAACCATCGCGGTATGCCTCGTCCCGCAGTAACCGCTGGATCTGCCCCTCAAGGAAGCGCTCGACCTCCGGGGGCTTGAGCCGCGGCAGCCCCTGCTTGTGCGCAATAAATTGCACCACTTGCTCCGGTTCCGCTTCCGGACCCGGGAGCCCCGGTCTCAGGAGCACGAGTGTGACCAGCAGATACAACCCCAACAGGAGTAACAGCGGCGACCCCCAGAGGAGCAACTGGCCCACTCGCCGCAAACGATACAATGTCTTGATCGAACCCGGATGCACGTTCAGCCACTCTTCGACCCAGGAGCCCCTGTGCCACCAGACGCCACGGCGAGCGTAGCCGACCCGGACCCCGGCGCGAAGTGCCCGCCGCGGTTCGCTCTGCTGGAACATGACCAATCCACCGCGGCCGCCGTACCACCCGCCGCACGGGGAGTGCACTGGGACTTTCTATTGGCGCGCACCAGCGATGGTCCGCTCGACGCGTGGCGACTGGCCGCAAATCCGCTGGCAGCTCAGGCGCCGATCGCCGCGACGCCGTTGCCTCCCCATCGACCGCTGTACCTGGATTACGAAGGGCCGATCGGCGGCGACCGCGGACACGTGCGTCGACTCGACCGTGGACACGCCACGATCCTGGCCTGGAGTGCACGCCACACGCGTTTCGAACTCGCCGGTTCGACCTTGTGTGGCATTTTCACCTTGGCAAGCGACGCCGTAGGTACGTGGTGGTGGCAACCGTAGGCCGCGCGCCGTATCAGGACCGCAACACCAGCCCCTCGACCGGCGTGGCGACGGGCTCTATAAATCACATACGACTCCGGGGACGCGACCGCGTGCGCCCAACGGTCCCAGCGCGCAGGAGGATGACACAGTGCCCAGCGAAACCTATCAAGCGTTCATCGCCAAGGTGCGGGAGCTTCATCTCGCGACCTCGATCGAGAGCATCCTGTCGTGGGATCAGGAAACGTACATGCCAAAGCGCGGGGGCACGCACCGCGCCGCTCAACTGGCCTTTATCGCGGGCGTGGGGCACCGGAAGCTGATCGATTCCGAGTTTTCCGCCCTGCTGGAAAAGGTCGAAGCCGAGGGCGACGAGGATCCCGTCGTCGCAACCAACGTGCGCGAAACACGGCGCATCTTCGACCGCAAAGTGAAGCTGCCGACGGACCTGGTCGAAGAACTCGCCCGGACCTCCTCGCTGGCGCGCACCATCTGGGTGGAAGCCCGGCGCACCTCCGACTTCCGCAACTTCGCACCCATCCTCAAGAAGCTGTTCGAGCTCAAACGCGCCGAAGCCGACCACATCGGCTACACCACCGAGCCCTACGACGCGCTCATGGATGAGTACGAGCCCGGGGCGCAGGCGGCTGAGGTCGCGGCCGTGTTCGATGGCGTGCGCAACGAGCTCGTACCGATCGTCAAGGCGATCGCCACGGCGCCACGCAAGCCGAACTCCGCCGTGCTGAAGCTCATGGCACCCCTTGCACAGCAGGAGCAGTTGTGCCGACACCTCGCCGAAGCCATAGGTTTTGACTTCGACGCCGGCCGCATCGACACGACCACCCATCCTTTCTGCTCCGGCACCTGTCCGGACGACGTCCGGCTCACCACGCGCTATGACGAGCATTACCTGCCGATGTCCCTGTTCGGCATTCTGCATGAGGCCGGGCACGGCCTGTACGAGCAGGGGCTCGACAGCACCCATACCGGCACCCCCATGGGGCAAAGTGTTTCACTCGGCATCCACGAGTCGCAGTCGCGACTGTGGGAAAACCAGGTCGGCCGCAGCCGCCCCTTCTGGAATCATCAGTTCGCCGAACTGCAGAAGTGCTTCCCGGCATATGCACAGGTTTCGCTCGAGGATTGGTATTTTGCAATCAACAAGGTCGAACCATCCCTGATCAGGGTCGAAGCGGACGAAGTTACCTATAACCTGCACATCATGCTGCGCTTCGATCTCGAGCGGCGATTGCTGGCGGGCAAACTCGCGGTCGATGACATCCCCGGGGCGTGGAACGACGGCATGCAGAAGCTGCTCGGCATCACCCCCCCTGATGACGCCCACGGCTGCCTGCAGGACATTCACTGGAGTCTCGGAGCCATGGGCTACTTCCCGACCTACGCCCTGGGCAACCTCTACGCCGCGCAGTTCTTCGCAGCCGCATCCCAGGCGATTCCCGAACTCGACGTGAAGATCGCGCGCGCGAATTTCAAGCCCCTGCTCGAATGGTTGCGCGAGCACATTCACCAGCACGGTCAGCGTTACCGCGCTGCGGAGCTGTGCGAAGTGGTCACCGGCCAGCCGCTGAGCCCCGAACCGTATCTGAACTACCTGCGCCGCAAGTTCAAGCCACTGTACGGCTTCTAGGCGCGCCTGGGGCGGAAAGTGCAACCCGCCCGCGGGGTGTGACATGGAGGGTCGTCGGGGGATTTCGGCTCCCGTCCCACGGCCCAGCGGCCGCGCCGGCAGCTTGTTGCCACACGAGTTAGCCCGGCAAGGTGCGGCCACACCGCGCACAGAAAACCGCGCCGGTCGGATTCCGGTGTCCGCAATCCGGGCAGGCCGGTGGCAACGCACCCCCGCCGGCCGCCGACGGCCGCCACCACAGCGCGAACAGGATGAGCGTCACGCCGCAACTCAGCAGCACCAGCGTAGGCAGAAAATCGCGCATTCCAACAGCATCCTCACGGCTGCGGTGCAGACCGGGCATACGAGTCGCGCACCGGCACCCGTTCTACCACTGTGCCCACGCTTGGAGACTACCACATTCCACCACGCCCCGCGCGGCACCCACTGCCACCACTCTCCTTGCTACCTGCAACCCTTTGGGAGGAAGCTCGATGTCCCCGCATACTCGATCCATCGCCACAACAACCCTGGCTTGTTGCCGCCTGGCGGCCGCAATGTTCCTGCCAGCCCCTGCGCTGGCCCAATTCCGCGACCCCGGTGACGACTGCTCCAACCCGATCATCGTTACACTGCCAGCGGACCTGCCTTTTCAGGATCTCGGCCAGACCACCTGTGGTCGCGGCAACCTGTTCGCGGGCTCGACGATCTGCGGTGGGGCTCTTTATGCCGGCGGCGAGGAGATCCTGTACCGCCTCGTCATTACACAGGAGGTCTACGTGGACTTCCTGATCGAGCCGCACGGCACCCCCGGCGTACTGGTGCTGCTCGATACCTTCTGCTGGCCGGGATTCGACTGCCGCGCCTATCGGGCGGATGCGACAGCGGCGCCGCGGTACCTACGCGGCCTGCGGCTGCTGCCGGGAGCTTATAACCTCGTCATTGATGTGGCGCCTTCCATCGCGGGCCTGGGCTGCGTGCCGCACTTCGACCTCACGCTCAGTGAAACGCGCGGCGCGTGCTGCGTCGGCGAGCAATGCGTCGGGGATCTCGCACCAAACACGTGCTGGGCGCAGGGTGGCCGCTGGTACAACTACGACCACTGCGAAACCTTTCTGTGCCCGGAGGCACTTCAGCCCGCGCCCGCAACCTGCGCCACCGCGTTTGATCTGGGCGGCGCGCCGCGGGGAGTGCGCTTCTTCACCTCGATGAATGCGGCCGGTGGCCCCCCGGGTTCATGCAACGCGAGCAGCGCCGCCATCATGCAGAACCCGGCCTGGCTGCGCTTCACGGCCACCCAGGACGGGCCGGTCGAGGTTGCATTACGCTACGAGTATGACGGCGTAACGGTCCTATACGAGGGAAACTCCTGCGGCGAACTGACGGAAGTGGCGTGCCTGAACTCGAGTTCAAATTTATCGGATGCAGACCAGTACACCCTGGCCGCAACCACCGGTTCGACCTACTGGTTGCAGGTGGGCGACTTCGGCGTGTACCCCATGGGCGGCGAGACGCACCTGTGGTTACGCGGCGCCGGCGGATCCGCCATTCGGCGCGGTGATGCGAACTGTGATGGCATCGTCTCGTTCGCCGATATCAGTCCCTTCATCGCCGCATTGAAGAGCATCCCCAACTGGCAGGCCGCCTATCCGGGCTGCCCACCCGCCAATGTGGACGTCAGCGCCGACGGCGCCGTCGATTTCGGCGACATCAGCCCATTCATTGCGGTACTCAAGGGTGGCGGCTGATCCCGCGCGGTGGTTGACCGGCAGGCCACCGGCTTCAGCCGCTCGTCCCGTTCGCCGCACCGCTTTTGTGGTTGTTGCCGTTGTGCAGCACTGCAAGTGCCTCAGTCACTGTGGGAACAATGGTCAGCACCTGATCCACCGCGCGCAGGCCGAGGACATAGCGGACGTCGGCGCTGAGCCCGGTCAGCACGATGTCGCCACCGCGAGTACGCAAGCCACGCGCAATCTCGAGCAACGCGTTGATGGCCGGGGTGATGAAGAAGGTCACGTTGCCGAAATCGATCACCCAGCGGATCTCGGCGCGTTCGCCGGCACAATGCCGCAACTGGCGTTCCAGACTGGCCACGGCGGCAATATCCGATATTTCATGGGTCGCCACGGTGAGCACGAGTGTGCCGTTATTGCGCTCCGTTGCGATGAGTCTTGTACAGTCGTCTGGCATCTTCTGTCTTATCGTTTCCTGCGGGCGGCAGTTGAGCAGCATGGCTCGTGGACACCGCGCCATCTTCGCGCTCTCCCGAACACGGCGTGCGAGGCCACCCTCTATACGCGGTTCGCACCCGCACAGCAAGTGCGACACTCGTGCGGTCGTCTAGTAAAGCGGTGCCCGTCCAAGTTTCCGCCGGATGGGCACGAATTGCCCCGCGTGCATCAGCCAATGCGTGCCCAGCAGCGACAGCACCGCTGCCACGGTCGGCGCATACGTCCGCATCGACTCCGGTCCGGGAGCCGCAAGCTGATCTTCCGGAGTGGCCTCGATCGCGGCGCGCGTCGCGGCCTGGCACACTTCTTTCAGCCGCAGGTACTCCGCCTTGGAGAAGAAGCCCCCTGGGTCGTCGGCCGCCGCGGTCGCGGTGGTGTGCGCCACTTCGAAGCGCGGCGGCAACTCGGGAGCCGCGTGCCCCAGCGCCTGCAGCATCTGCCGGGTACTGATGATCAGGTGCCCAAGCTGCCAGGCGATGTGGTTGCTGCCCGGTACAGATCGTACCAGCAGATCCGCGTCATTGAGATCATCCAGGTAATCTTGTGTAACGTGGTGACAGAACTCGACCACCTGCACAAGAACTTCGCGCGGGGTCATGCGGAGCGCCTCCACTCTCATCAGGATCCGGCCGCCGAACGGTCGCGCCGCAGCGCAGACCTTGTGACCGTGCACACGGCGCAGGACAATACGGCCCGAAACATGCGGTACCGGTTGCACCCGGCACCCGAACGTCGATCATCATACCGCGCGGCTGGTCAACATGCAGATCCTGGGTATCGTGAATCTCACTCGCGATTCGTTCTCAGACGGCGGACAGTACCTGGCGCCCGAGGTGGCTCTGGCACACGCCCGGCGGCTGGTAGCGGAGGGGGCCGCCATCGTGGACGTCGGTGCGGAATCCACGCACCCCGATTCCGAGGATGTGCCGGCCGAGGTGGAAATTGCACGGCTCACCCCGGTGGTTACGGCCCTGCGGGCGGAGGGCGTACGCGTTTCAGTCGATACCTGGAAGCCGGATGTCATGCGAGCCATGCTCGCCCTGGGTGTCGATTGGATCAACGACGTAACCGGTCTCGCCAACCCCGCAGCAGCCCCGATCCTGCGCTCCGGAAATGCCCGCATCATCGTGATGCATGCGATCGCCGACACGGCGCGCGCCGCGCGCACCTTCACCTCCCCCGAACACATCGTCTCGCGGATCATGACCTTCTTCGAGCAGCGCATCGCCACCCTCACCGCAGCCGGCATCGCGCGCGAGCGCCTGGTGCTCGATCCCGGACTCGGCTTGTTCCTGGGGCACAATCCCGCCACCAGCATGGCCGTGCTGCGCGCGCTGTCCACGCTGCACACGTTCGGCTTGCCACTGTGCTTGTCGCCGACGCGGAAGTCATTCCTCGGCGCGTTGCTCGGCACCGACGAGACCCCGCGGCCGATTGCGGAGCGCGGCGCCGCCACCCTCGCGGCCGAACTGTGGGCGGCACACCACGGCGTGCAGTTCCTCCGCACGCACGATGTCCGTGCGCTGCACGACGGTTGGACGCTTTGGCGACAATTGCGCGACCCGCCCGCCACAACCCCGTAATCCCCAGCTAGGGCCCGCCGCAGCCGCGCGGTAGCGTGATGAGCACCGTCAACAGTGCTCCCACGGCTGCGATGGCCGCGATGAACGTCCGCCAACGCTCAAGCCGCACCTTCGCTTCCGCCGCCTGTGCACTGCGCTCGGCCGGGGAGAGTGGTTCGGTACCCGACCGGCGGGCAGCATCCTGTTCGACCGGGTCGAGATCCCTCCGTGTCACGTATCCGTCCGCGGCGGCCTGCGCGGCCCGGGCCGCTTTCTCCGCGCGTTTTCGAGCTTTGAGCGCATCTTTTTCGGCTTTCTTTATTGTTTTGTCGTGCGCATCCGAGCCCGACATCGGTACTCCTCGTCACAATCCCCGGTGATCGCCGTTGGCGTGCGGCACCAAGCTGCGTCGCAGCTGCTGCCACCGCAGATACGTCCATGTCCGCCAACCCCATTCCAGCGGGCCGAGTTGGAAGTAGCGCAGCCAAAGCACGCTCCACGCCAACTGTAACACAAAAATCACTACCGCAAGCGGGATCCACAGCACGGGACGAACGTATCCGTACCAGCCGAACCCCCACCCGTAGAACAGTGTCGTGCAGATGGCCGTCTGCATCAGGTAGTTGGTCAGCGCCATGCGTCCAGCCGCCGCAAACGGAGCCAGCCGTGCCCGGCCCCACTCCGTCGCAACCAGCAGCATCAGCACCCCGACGTAACCCCCGGTCAGCAACGGTACCCCCAAGGATTGCAGGAGCATGACTTCGGCCAGCCGCCATCCAAACAGCAGGCCGCGGTCCACAATGAGCACCGCGAAGAAGGCGTTGAAGACCAGGCCCGCAGGCAGCGCGACGACCGCGAGGGTCAGCCACAATGGGCGATGGCGCTCCGGCTGGTTGAACAGCGACGTTCGGCCGAGCAGCACGCCCAGGAGAAAGAGCGCCATGACAACCGGAGCCATGACGATCAGGCCCAGGATTGCATAGGAATAGTCTCGCAGGCGCTGTTGCAGCAACTCGGTAAACCCGCCACTGCGATAGGCGTCCTGTGCGGCGGCCCCTTCGATGGCAAGGGCCTGCAGATAAGCGCCCTCCTCATTACCCTGCCACAGATCTGCTGGTATGAACATGGCGAGTGCGGTGAAAAACGCGAGCGGCGCCAGATAGACGAGCCCTGCAACCGTCCACACCGTCCGCCCACGCCACTGCGCCACCCACAACAAGCCGAAACCCAGCACTGCATACAGCGCGAGGATGTCGCCGAACCAGAGCAGCGTGGCATGCGTGAGTCCCAGCAGCAGCAGTACGACCAGGCGGCGGATGTAAGGTACAGCGAAGTCCGCCCCCAGCGACCGCGCTCGCTCCAGTTGCAGCGAGAACCCGACCCCGAAGAGCAGCGCGAACAGAGCATAGAACTTGCCTTCACCGAACAGCGCGATCAGCAGCAAGGCCCACTGGTCGATTCGCTCCGGCCAGAAGTCAGATGGCGCGAGCATATACACCATGGGTGCTGCGAAGAGTTGCAGGTTCACGACGAGAATGCCGAACAGGGCAAAGCCGCGCAGCACGTCGAGGGCTGGAGCCCGCGCACTGGCCGCGACGGGGGTGAGCCGAACGCCGACCGGCGGAGACGTCTCGGGAGCTGGGTTCGTGACCACCTCCGACCCTGCTCCATCCTGCGCTGCGGGCTCAACACTCACACGTAACTCCACGCCGCCGTGACGCACATTGCTCTGCCCACCCGTGCTTCGATATCATGAACTCTCTCTGGAGGAGGAAAAAGATGCAAACCGCGCCTTCGTGCCGCGGCCGGCGGGTCCTCGGGGTCCTGGCTGTGCTGGCGCACGTCACCATTGTGTTCGCAGCGCTGCCCTACGATTTCACCATCCGCCCTGCCGCAAGCGGCCTCGCTGTGAATCTCGCACTGACCCTGAATACCGCGGGCACGCTGAGCGGCGATTACAGCGCCGATAATCCTACCGGGACACGCACTAAACCCGGGATTTTCGGCTCGTTCGGCAGCACAGAGAACGTGCCGGTGCCGGTGACCCTCGCGGCCGGAGTCGGCGGTCCGGTTGACACCGCGCCGGCCGGAACCTTCGCGCTGCAAATCGACCCCGCTGCGGGTTCCGCCAGTGTCTCCGGCTTCAGTGCCAACCTCCTGGCGGGCGGACCGATCATCCTGCCGGCCACGATCACGCTCGAATTCAGCTCGTTCCGGACGCGCAGCCCGGATTCGACCTACATCGGCGGCTTCCCGCTCACACTGCCCATCGGCAGTATCGTGGTGACCACCCTGTCGTTGCAGCAGATCGGGACCGGTGCACCCGGGCTGCTGACTGCCACAAGTCCCGGCCATTACGACCTGGTCGTGGCCCCCCTCGTTGAGCTGACACTCACGCTCAGTCTGCTGGGCACGGAGTTCTCACCACCACCGATTCCCATTCCGTTTCCCCTCGGCGGCACCCTGGCGCTCGACGGCGACCTCGCCACCCTGTCATCCCTGCAGCCACTCGCGTTCACAAATACACAAAACCCTGACGTGGATCTGCCGGAGTTCCCCCTCGACCTGCCGACGATCCTGCCCCCCGGGGGCACCGCCCACCTGCTGATGACGCTGACGCTCGATGAAATCGTCGCGCAACTTGTCGGTACCAGCACCCTGGTAGCGGACGGCGTGCTCATCCCGGAACCCGCAACCGGCCTGTTACTGTTGTGGGCGACCACGCTTCTCCGGCGACGCTGACGCCGGGAAATGCGATCAGGCGGCCCGCGTCCGGCGCACAAGGTCGGATGAGTAGATCGCCAACGCCACCCAGATACATGCGAATGCGAACAGGTGCGCTCCAGAAAACGGCTCGCGAAAAACCACGACCGCAATGAGGAAGTGCCCGGTCGGCGCGATGTATTGCAACAGCCCGAGCGTTGCCAGTCGGAGTCTTCGCGCTGCCATGGCGAAGAGCAATAGCGGCGTGGCCGTGACCACTCCTGCCGCCATCAGCACCATGCTGATCCCCCAGCCGGTGCTGAAAACAGCCGCTTGCTGGCTCAGCAACCAGAGCAGGTAGCCCGCGGCAAATGGCAGGAGCAGCGCAGTCTCGACCGTGAGCCCAACCACGGCATCCACCTGGGCGATCTTCCGCAGCAGTGCGTACACCCCGAACGTCGCCGCCAGGATGAGCGCCACGGTCGGCGGCTCGCTGCCGGCGAAGGTGAGGTAACCGACCCCCACCGCCGCGAGCAGGACGCTGGCGGTCTGAATCCGGCGCAGGCGCTCGCGCAGAAAAACCGCACCCAACAGGACATTCACCAGCGGGTTGATGAAGTATCCCAAGCTCGCCTGCAGAATGTGATCGTGGGTCACCGCCCAGATGAACAGCAGCCAATTGCAGGCGATCAGAAGCGACGTCACCGCGAGCGTCACCACGACCCGCCGGGTGCGCAACGCGATTCCGAGCGGGCGCCACGACCGCCGCAGCGCTAGCAGCACCAGCAAAAATACGACCGACCAGACGATGCGGTGCGCTAGTACTTCCAACCCCGGAACCCGTTCCACCAGCTTGAAGTACAGCGGAAAGATGCCCCACAGCGCGTACGCCCCGATCCCATACAGCGCTCCCACCCGCAGGGCACGGCCGTCGGCCGCGGCGCTGGGGGCGTAGCGTAGCACTTCGGACGGTACATCGGCAGGCGTTGCCACGGGTTTCATGAAGTCCGATTGTAGTCCCCGCCCGCGTCCCGGCAGCCCTGCCCGCCTGGAGGACTGGCGCTACGATTCAGCGTAGCTCGCGGCCGCCGCCACGGGAATTCCGCGGCCCTGGTTGACGTTCCTCAAACAGGTGACCGTGCGGGCTGCCACCATGGATAGGTGTTGAATGTTGATATCACGAACCACTTTGCTCGGCCTGGGCGTCACAGTGTGGCTTGCCTTGGCGATCACAGGGTGCAACATGGCGACAAACGAGCGCAAGAACGGGGAAGATACTGCCGGGCCGGCCACCACACAGGGCGAGGACAGCGGCCGCCAAAACCCACAGCGCGCCACAGCCGATCCGCCTACCTGCGAGCTGTTCCCCGAAGTGCGCGTCGCCACTGACGGTGGCTCCACCGCCATGGCGCTGTCCGATGAGGAATGGCGGGCCAAGCTGACGCCTGAGCAGTACCGCGTGGCGCGGCAGGGCGGCACGGAGCGGGCCTTCACCGGAAAGTACTGGAACCACAAGGACGACGGGGTGTTCCGTTGCGTCTGCTGCGAGGCCGTGCTGTTCGACTCGGCGACGAAGTTCGACTCCGGTACGGGCTGGCCCAGCTACTGGAAACCAGCGGCTGAGGGTGCGATCACCGAGCGGCGCGACACGAGCTACGGCATGGTGCGCGTCGAAGTGGTCTGCACCCGTTGCGACGCGCACCTGGGGCATGTGTTCGAGGATGGGCCACGACCCACCGGCCTGCGGTACTGCATCAATTCCGCTTCGTTGCTTTTCTCGCCCCGCTCGACCGGCACTCAAGCTTCACAGCCGTAGTTCCGGGGGCAGCGCGCGGTTTCCGGCGCCCGGGCCAGCCGCTACGATACCACCCGCGTGCCATCTGGTGCCTGGCACGCGGGGGCGCGTATGAAGGCGCACATCGTCTACGAAGCGGCATTCGAGCATTACCTGCGTGGGCGACAAATCCCCTACGTCGCCGTGGACGAAGCCCGCCGCGCGGCTTTTCATGATGCGCCCCTCAAGAGCTTCGACTTCATCGTCTACGCGGAACACGGCACGAACTGGTTGGTCGATGTCAAGGGGCGGCGTTGGGGCCGGCGAAACGGTCATGCCACCACCGGCTGGGAAAACTGGGTGACCCGGGCCGACCTCGACGGGTTATCGCAGTGGGAGACGGTATTTGGGGCGGGCTTCGCAGCGCTGCTCGTGTTTGCGTATCGGCTCGACGCGGCCGAGGCGCCGCTGCCGGAATTGGTGCACGATTTCCGTGCCGCCCGCTATGTCTTCGCGGGCATACCGGTCGGTGAGTATCGGCTGCACTCACGCGTGCGGAGCCAGAAGTGGGACACGGTGTACATGCCTCGCATACACTTTGCTGAGCGGGTGCGCCCGATCGCAGACTGGTTGTAGACCGCAGGCGCAACACACACCGACACCTCTATCTTCATCACCTGCATCTGGGCGGCAGAATTTGCGCGTGCAGCCGAGAATTCCGGCCGATAACAATACATCTGGGAAGCACTCCACGGGCGATGACGCCCGAAAATGGAAATCCCGATATTTCCTTTCAATCCCGGCGGGGAGCCC
The DNA here is from genome assembly GCA_016716475.1 of Phycisphaerales bacterium. Lineage (NCBI taxonomy): Bacteria > Pseudomonadati > Planctomycetota > Phycisphaerae > Phycisphaerales > Phycisphaerales bacterium. The sequence continues at coordinate 3,323 of JADJWG010000004.1, read as the reverse complement.
GGTCGATATCGCCCATTGAGCGAGTGGGTGGACGTCCGTACATTGCTGCGCCGATGGAGCGGCGAGAGCGGCGTCCGAGCTTTCCTGCCAACTTGGATGGCGACGACATGTGGTTCCAGGCCCGTTGCGGGCCGGTCGCTGGAGGTTGTGTGTAACCATGACACAGGTGCTAGGATCTCTCCTCGGACGGAGCGCGGGATTGCCCGCCCAACCCGAACGCGTCGTCACCGAACGAACCGGCGAACGCCCGGCCGCCGACACGGCCGTCCGGTCCGCGCCGGCGACGGCGCCTGCCACCGATCAGGTGGTGCTATCCCCCGCGGCGCTGGCTTACGACCCCGAGGCGGCGGCCACACAGGCCAACGCGCAGCGCATTGCGGCCATCCGCGCGCAAATCGCGAATGGGACCTATCTCACTGAGGACAAGCTGGAGATCGCGCTCGAGCGCCTCTTCGAGGAAGTGCGGCCGCGCTAGCACTGCGCCCGCACCAACTTATGCGCACCCTCGGCGGTTGTGGGCTGATAGGCCCGTGGCCGCCTATTTCTTTCATGTATTCGGCGGTCGGATCAGCTTCCGAGCCCGTCTTCTTCCCGAAAACGTTCGCGCAGGACGCGTACCCGCTCGGGATCGCGCGGTCCAATTTTGATGCTCCACTCCAGGGGCAGCGCACCGCGCCGTCCCACAACCGGCACCGACGCGCCGACCGACCTGCCCCCCACCTGCGCTGCAAGCTGAGCCGGTCCAGATATCGGCGTCGTGTCGAAATGCAGCAGGATGTCTCCGGCCTGCACGCCGGCCGCAGCCGCCGGACCCTCGGGCTCAACATATCTGACGACCACGCCATAGCGCGTACCGAGTTCCGACCGCTCGAAACTGTCCGGCTGTCGCACGACGAGACCCAGGTAGCCGTACTCGATGGCTTCACCCGCGACAAGCCGCGAAATATTGCGACGCGTCGCCGCATGCAGCGGAATCGCAAAGCCGATGCCGTCGTCCGCGGAAGAACGCGTGTGCATCGCGGTGATGATGCCGATGAGCTCCCCGCGCAGGTTGACCAGCGGACCGCCGGAGTTCCCCGGGTTGATCGGCGCCGTGACCTGGATCATGTCGTAGTAGAGGCGATCGTCGGTTTGACCGAGTCCCGGCAACTGCCGGCCAAGATTCGCCACCACGCCAACGGAGACCGAGAGCTGGCCATCGTTGCCGAGACCAAAGGGGTTACCCACCACGAGCGCCCACTGGCCACGTCGCACGCCGTGCCAGTCGCCGAAAGGCAGCGTCACCAGTTCCTGTGCCGCAATCCGCAGGACCGCCAGATCGCTGCGCACATCCGCGGCAACGAGTACGGCGGGAAGCTGCCTTCCGTCGTGCAGGAAGACGAGTATTTCCGCCGCTCCACGAATGACGTGCTCGTTGGTGAGCACCAGACCGTCCGAGGCGATCACCGTGCCGCTGCCGTTGACGGTCACCGCGTAGCGCGATCCACCGCTCTCTCCGTCCGCGCGCTCGCGCTGCCGATCGCCACCCCCCTCGAACCGCTGCGCGCGAATCCCGACCACCCCGGGGCCGACCGTCGCAATGACACGCTCGAAAGCGCGCTCCAGCGCCGCGGCCTCCGCGGTGTCTTCCGAGTCTGCACCGCGCAGCACGGAAGCATGAGAAGCCGGCCACGAAACCACGCCCGCCTGCCCGCCCGCCGCCGGTTGCGCCGCGTGGGCCGGGTCGCCAGGAGCGGCGCCCCGTGCCGCCACGACGGCCAGCGCGAGAAACAACGCCATGGCCGCCCACAAAGCGCGCTGATCGCCGCGCCGACTCGAAGCATCGCTGGGTGGCGCGCTCACGCGCATCGAACGCGGCTCCGGAAAGGGGACGGGAGCACTCCGTGCGATACGCACGGGGAACACTCCCCTCCTGCTCTTTCGTCGGCCAAGTTCAGCGTACACATCACCCCGACCTGCCACACTGGTGCAACGCGGCAGATCACGAGCTGCGTGTTCACCGTTTACGGGACGCGGCCGCGGCGACTTTGCGGACCGGGGGCGCCGCAACAGTCGCGCGACCGCGCTTCTTCTCCTCTCCGGCATCGTCGGACGAAGTATCGGACACAGGAACTGTCCCGGTGGCGGGCGCGGCCCCGGCAGCGTCACCGGTGCCGGGGCGGGGGGGCACCTTGAGGGCCAGGACCTTGGCGCGCACCTCGGCCATGATGTCGGGGTTGTCGCGGAGAAACTGGCGGGCGTTGTCGCGCCCCTGTCCCATGCGCGCCTCCCCATAGCTGAACCATGTGCCAGCGCGGGTAATGACGCCGGCCTCGGCGGCCAGATCGAGCACGTCGCCCTCGCGACTCATGCCGCTTTCGAACAGGATATCGAACTCCGCCTGGCGAAATGGTGGCGCAACCTTGTTCTTGACCACCTTGGCCCGCACGCGCGTTCCGATCGCCTGGTCCCCATCCTGCAGCATGCCGATCTTGCGGATATCAATGCGCACGGACGAGTAGAACTTCAGCGCGCGGCCGCCCGGAGTCGTCTCCGGACTGCCGTACATCACGCCAATCTTCTCGCGAATCTGGTTGATGAAAAGCACGCTCGTCCGGCTCTTGGCGGAGATGCCCGTGAGTTTCCGCATGGCCTGGCTCATCAGCCGGGCTTGAATCCCGACGTGTGTGTCGCCCATCTGCCCCTCGAGCTCCGCTCGCGGCACAAGGGCCGCCACCGAGTCCACCACGATGACATCGAGCGCGTTGGATCGGACGAGATACTCGCAAATCTCCAGCGCCTCTTCCCCGCACGAGGGCTGGTTGATCATCAGATCTTCGAGATTCACACCCAGACGCTTCGCCCACACCGGGTCGAACGCGTGCTCCACATCGATGAACGCTGCCAAACCACCCGCCCGTTGCGCTTCCGCGATGATGTGCAGTGTCAGCGTCGTCTTGCCGGAGGACTCGGGTCCGTAAATCTCGACTACCCGACCACGCGGGATACCCGCTCCGCCGAGCGCGAGGTCCAGTGAAATGCTGCCCGTCGAGACACCATCAACCGTGGCCCCCTGCTGCTCGGAAAGGTACATGATCGCACCTTTACCGAAGGACTTCTCGATCTGCTGCACAGCCCGACCGAGGGCCTCCTTCCGGTTCTCCTCGCGCTCGACCTCGGTGCTTTCCAAACGACCGTTGGACTTGGCTGACATGCCCATCTCCTCGCCGTGCGGTGGTGCCGCCGCGGCCCCGGTGGCATCCATCCGCCGCCGACCGGTCCACCCCAGTCGACAGCCGATGCCACGAACCTCCCCGAGTGTACAAACAAAAACCTAACTGTCA